>NZ_JBEXXX010000072.1:0-17990 GCF_040630635.1 Streptomyces sp. NPDC005761
TGTTGTCTCTCGCGGATGCGGCTGAGTTGGTGGTGGCTCGTGGCCGGTTGATGCAGGCGTTGCCGGCTGGTGGGTCGATGGTGGCGGTGGAGGCGGCGGAGGCCGAGGTTCTTCCGTTGCTGAATGGTGAGGTGGGGATCGCGGCGGTCAACGGGCCGCGATCTGTCGTCGTTTCGGGTGCGGAGGGGGCGGTTGCTGATCTGGTGGGGAAGTTCGCCGGTCAGGGCCGTAGGACGAGCACGCTGCGGGTGTCGCATGCCTTCCATTCGCCGTTGATGGAGCCGATGTTGGCGGAGTTCGGAGCGGCGGTGGCCGGGCTGTCGTTCGGCGAGCCCTTGGTTCCTGTGGTGTCGGGTGTGTCGGGGGATCTGGCGTCGGACTGGGGTTCGGCCGGGTATTGGGTGCGGCATGTGCGTGAGGCGGTGCGGTTCGCGGATGCGGTGTCGTTCGTTGCGTCGCGTGGGGTGACGTCGTTCGTCGAGGTGGGTCCGGATGGTGTGCTGAGTGGGATGGCGCAGCAGTCCGTGGAGTCGGAGGCCGCGGTCTTCGTTCCGCTGGTGCGCAAGGGCCGCCCGGAGGTGGCGTCGGCCGTCATGGCGCTGGGGCAGCTCCACGTCACTGGCACCTCGGTGGACTGGGCCGGCTTCTTCGAAGGTTCGGGTGCCCGCCGCGTCGATCTGCCGACGTACGCGTTCCAGCGCGAGCGGTACTGGATGGAAGCGGAACAGGGCGCGCTCGACCCGGGCTCGTTGGGTCTGGACGAGCCCGGCCACCCCCTGCTCGGCGCTGCCGTCACCCTCCCCGGGGAGGAAGGGCCCGTACTGACGGGCCGGCTGTCCCTCGACAGCCAGCCGTGGCTCGCCGACCACCGCATGGGCACGTCCATCCTGTTTCCCGGGGCGGGCCTGGTGGAACTGGCGCTCCGCGCCGGCGCACAGGTCGGATGCGACGTGCTCGAGGAGCTGACCCTCCAGGCGCCCCTGGTGCTGCCGCCCCGCGGCGGCGTGCAGATCCGGGTCCTGGTCGGGGCCGACGACGGCACCGGCGCCCGGAGCGTCACCGTGCATGCGCGGGACGAGGACGACGAAGCGGGCGACGCCCCGTGGACCCTGCACGCCGACGGAGTGCTGCTCCCGGACGCGGCGACACCCGCCTTCGACGCGGCCCTCTGGCCCCCGGAGGGGGCCCGCACACTGGAACTGGGCGACGCCTATGAGCAGTTGGCCGGTCAGGGTTACGCCTACGGACCTGTGTTCCAGGGGCTCGAGACGGCATGGCGCCGCGACGACGAGATCTTCGCCGAGGTGGCTCTGCCTGAGGAGGCAGCTGCGGACGCCGAGCACTACGGCCTGCACCCCGCCCTGCTCGACGCCGCGCTGCACGCCTCGCTCGTCGACGACTCCGACGCGAAGCCCGGGAACGAGGAAACGGCGCGGCTTCCCTTCGCCTGGAAGGGTGTTCGTCTCCATGCCGTGGGCGCCGCCCGGCTCCGGGTGCGGATCGCCCCGGCTGGTGTCGACGGCATCACCGTGGACGGTGCGGACACGGAGGGACGCCCCGTGTTCTCCGTGGGCGCCCTCGTCACCCGGCCGGTGGCGCTCGCGGACAAGGCCGCCGCCGCTCAGCACGGTTCCCTGTACTCCGTGCGGTGGACGCCCATCACGCCCGCTTCCGCACCTGTGGCCCCCGAGGCCGTCGCCGTACGGTGGGACGACCGGAACGACGCCTCCGTGCCCGAGACCGCGGTCCTCGTCTGGGAGTGTCCGCCGCTCGTCGGCGACATGGTGTCCGGCGCCCACGAACTGACCGCCCGCGCCCTCGGAGTCGTGAAGGAGTGGCTGAGCGACGAGCGGTTCACGTCGAACAGGCTGCTGGTAGTCACCCGAGGGGCGGTCGCCCTGCCGGGAGAGACCCTCGATCATCCTGCGGCCGCCGCCGTCGCCGGTCTCGTGAGGTCTGCTCAGACGGAGAACCCCGGACGGATCCTGCTCACCGACACCGACGTGGTCGGTTCTCCGGACGTCGCCGCCCTGGCCGCCTCCGGTGAACCCGAGTCGGCGGTCCGGGAAAGCGGCATGTGGGTACCCCGCCTGGTCCGGGCCCCGTCGGCGCCGGACACGGCTGACCGCGCCCCGTTCGGCGGTGACGGAGCGACCGTGCTGGTCACCGGTGGTACGGGCACCCTCGGGGCCCTCGTCGCCCGTCACCTCGTCACCGCGCACGGCGTCCGGCGTCTCGTCCTCACCGGCCGCCGGGGACTCGAGGCACCGGGAGCCGCCGCGCTGCGCGCCGAACTGACGCGGCTGGGCGCCGAGGTGACCGTCACGGCGTGCGACCTCGCCGACCGGGAGGCCGTGCGCGTCCTGCTGGCCACGTTCCCGCCGACAGCGGTGGTCCACTGCGCCGGTGTGCTGGACGATGCCACCCTCGGTTCACTCACCGCCGGTCGGCTGGCCCGCGTACTGAAGCCGAAGATCGACGCGGCGTGGAACCTGCACGAGCTCACGGCTCGGCTGGACCTGTCCGCCTTCGTCCTGTTCTCGTCCGTCGCGGGCGTCCTCGGCAACCCGGGGCAGGCCAACTACGCCGCCGGCAACGCCTTCCTGGATGCCCTCGCCGCCCTGCGGCAGGGCCTCGGCCTGCCGGGACAGTCCCTGGCGTGGGGCCTGTGGGCCGACGGTGACGGGATGGCGAGCGGGCTGGACGACACCGACCTGCGACGGATGAGCCGGTCCGGTGTGGAGCCCCTCCGGCCGGCTCACGCGCTGGCCCTGCTGGACGAGGCCGGGCGGTCCGACGAGGCGCTGCTCCTCCCGGTCCGCCTCGACCTCAGGACCCTGCGCGCGGCGGAGCCGCCGGCACCGATCCTGTCCGGACTGGTACGCCGCAAGGTGCGCGCCTCGTCCGCACTCCCCGCCCGGCAGCCCCGGTCCGGCCTGGCCGCGCAGGCGCCCAAGGAGCGGCTGCGGGCGCTGCTCGACCTCGTACGGGAACGGGTGGCGTCCGTACTCGGTCACGGGTCGGCGGCCGACGTGGCACCCGACCGGGCCTTCACCGAGATCGGGTTCGACTCCCTCACCGCGATGGAACTGCGCAACCAGCTCGCCTCCGCGACCGGGCTGAGGCTGCCCGCCACCCTGGTCTTCGACCACCCCAGCGCCCGCGCCGTCGCCGGGCACCTGGACACCCTGCTCGCGGGCGACACCACTGCCGCGGCCCCCACCGCCGTCGCCGCACGGACCGCGGACGACGACCCCGTGGTCATCGTCTCCATGGCCTGCCGCTACCCCGGCGGAGTGCGCTCGCCCGAGGACCTGTGGCGGCTCGTCGACGACGGTGTCGATGCCATCACCGAGTTCCCCCGCGACCGTGGCTGGGACCTGGAAAGGCTCTACGACCCCGAGTCCACCCGGCCCGGCACCTGCTACGTGCGCCATGGCGGATTCCTCCATGACGCCGCCGACTTCGACCCCGGCTTCTTCGGCATCAGCCCGAACGACGCGCTGACGAGCGACCCCCAGCACCGGCTGATGCTGGAGGTGGCGTGGGAGGCGATGGAGCGGGCGACGATCGATCCGCTCTCGCTCAAGGGCACCGCGACCGGCGTCTTCACCGGCACGATGTACCACGACTACGCGGGCAACAGCGCGGCCGGTTCGCTCGGCCCCGGCCGTGTCTCGTACACCTTCGGTCTCGAAGGGCCCTCGCTCGCCGTCGACACCGCGTGCTCCTCGTCCCTGGTCGCACTGCACCTGGCCGCACAGGCCGTGCGGTCGGGCGAATGCGGGCTCGCGCTCGTCGGCGGTGTGACCGTCATGTCGACCCCCGAGACGTTCATCGAGTTCGCCCGGCAGCGCGGCCTGTCCCGCGACGGCCGGTGCCGCTCGTTCTCCTCGGCCGCCGACGGCGCCGCCTGGTCCGAGGGCGCGGGCATGCTCGTGATCGAGCGGCTCTCCGACGCCCGCCGGAACGGGCATCCGGTCCTGGCCGTCCTGCGTGGCAGCGCCGTTAACCAGGACGGGGCCAGCAACGGGCTCATGGCCCCCAACGGCCCTTCCCAGCAACGCGTCATCCGGCAGGCACTCGCGAACGCCGGGCTCGGGACGTCCGACGTCGACGCCGTCGAGGCCCACGGCACCGGCACCACCCTGGGCGACCCGATCGAGGCGCAGGCCCTGCTCGCCACGTACGGCCAGGACCGCCCTTCCGGCCGGCCGCTGTACCTGGGCTCGATCAAGTCGAACATCGGGCACGCCCAGGCTGCCGCCGGCATCGCCGGAGTGATCAAGATGGTCGAAGCGATGCGGCACGGAGTCCTCCCGAGCTCCCTCCACCTGGAGGAGCCCTCGTCCCAGGTCGACTGGGAGGCGGGGGACGTGACCCTGCTGACAGCGGCGCGTCCCTGGCCCGCACTGGACCGTCCGCGCCGCGCCGGCATCTCGTCGTTCGGCATCAGCGGCACCAACGCCCACGTGATCATCGAGGCGCCGGCGCCGGAGGCCGCGGCAGAACAGGCAGCCCCCGACGCCGCTGAGCAGAGCGCCCCCGTGCCGTGGCTCCTGTCGGCCCGCGACCCCGGGGGCGTGGCCCGCCAGGCCGGCCGGCTGCTGGACCACCTGGAGTCCCGGCCCGGCGCGACCGCACTGGACGTGGCCCACTCCCTGGCCACGACCCGCACCTCCCTGGAACAGCGCGCCGCCCTCCTGGTCACCGACCGGGCCCAGGCCGTGCGCGACCTTGCGGTGCTCGCGGACGGCGGTACCACCGCCTCGCTCGTGGCCGCGCAGGACACGGGGCGCACCGGCGGCGGAGCGACCGCCTTCCTCTTCTCCGGCCAGGGGTCCCAGCGCCTCGGCATGGGCGAGCGGCTCCACCGCACCCACCCCGTCTTCGCCCGGGCCTTCGACGAGGCCGTCGCCGCGCTCGACGTCCACCTCGACCGGCCGCTGGCCGCCGTCGTCCGCGAGGACGAGGCCGCCCTGAACCGCACCGGGTACACGCAGGCCGCACTGTTCGCCTACGAGGTGGCCCAGTTCCGGCTCCTGGAGTCCTGGGGCGTGCGCCCCGACTTCCTTGCCGGGCACTCCATCGGCGAACTGGTCGCCGCCCACGTCAGCGGGGCACTTCCGCTGCCGGACGCCGCACGCCTGGTCGCCGCCCGCGGCCTGCTGATGCAGGCGCTGCCGGAGGGCGGGGCCATGGTCGCGCTGCGGGCGAGCGAGGACGAGGTGACACCCCTCCTCACCGGGGACGTCGCCGTCGCCGCCGTCAACGGCCCCGAGTCCGTCGTCGTGTCGGGCACCGCCACCGCCGTGCGGGCCGTGGCGGACCACTTCGCGGCCCTCGGCCGCTCGGCCAAGCCGCTACGGGTGTCGCACGCCTTCCACTCGCCGCTGATGGAACCCATGCTGGCCGACTTCGCGCGCGCTGCCGCCGGGATCACGGTGTCCGAGCCGTCCGTGCCGCTCGTCTCCACTCTGACCGGACGCGTCGTGACGGCCGCCGACCTCGCCGACCCCGCCCACTGGGTCAGTCACGTACGGGAAGCCGTACGGTTCGCCGACGCGGTGCGCACCCTCGACGAGGCGGGTGTCACCACGTACCTGGAGATCGGTCCGGACGCGGCGCTGTCCGCCCTCGGCCCCGCCTGCCTGCCCGAGACGACCACCGCCGTCTTCCTGCCGCTGTCCCGCCGCGACCGCGACGAGGCGGCGGAACTCGTCGGAACCCTCGCGCTCGCCCACGTACGCCATGTCCCGGTCGACTGGGCGGAGTTCTTCGCCGGAAGCGGGGCGAGCCGTGTCGACCTGCCGACGTACGCGTTCCGCCGCGAGCCGTTCTGGGCACTGCCCGCACGGGCCGGGGCCGACCTCACCGCCGCCGGACTCGGCACGACGGAACACCCGCTGCTCGGCGCGGTCGTGGCGCTCCCCGACGGGGGCGCCCTCCTGACCGGACGGCTGAACCGCATCGAACTGCCCTGGCTCGACGACCACGACCTGCTCGGGACCCCGGTCCTGCCCGCCGCCGCGTTCGCCGACCTCGCCCTGAGCGCCGGAACGGAGACGGGCTGCCCCCGCCTGGACGAGCTGACGCTCACCGCTCAGCTGCCGCTGACGGCCGGGCCCGGCGCCGAGCTCCGGGTCACCGTCGGAGCGCCCGAGGACGACGGCCGCCGTACGGTCGACATCCACTCCAGGACGCAGGGGGCGCGGTCGGGCGACGAGGACGCGGCCTGGATCCGGCACGCCCGGGGCGTCCTCGCCCCACCCGCCGGCGACCCGGCCGGGCAGCCGGCCGCCTGGCCACCACCCGGCGCCGCCCCGGTGGGCCCGGACACCCTCTACGACCGGTTGTTCGCCGCCGGACACGGACACGGACCGGCCTTCCGCACCATCGGCTCCGCCTGGCAGCGCGGGGACGAACTCTTCGCCGACGCCGTACTCGACGAGGAGACGGCCGGCGAACAGTGCGCGCTGCACCCGGCCCTGCTCGACGCGGCCGTCCAGCTGGCCCGCTTCGGTGCCCTGCCCGACGGCGCGGACCCGGACGCCGGCGCGCCGCTGGCCCCCGCTGCGTGGACCGGCGTACAGGTGCACCGCACCGGCGCCACCGCACTGCGGATACGCGTCCGTCCGGCCGGACCGGACCGCGCCTCGTTCGACATCGCGGACGGCCAGGGGCGGCCCGTGCTGACCGTCGCGGACGTCGCCTGGAAGCCGGTGGCCCCGGCCGAACTGACCACCGGCGCCCCGATGGGAGCGCTGTACCGGCTGGAGTGGGCGCCCGCCCCCGTCGACATCGCCGACCTCGGAGCCAGGACCGCCGTCCTCGCCGCCGCCGGACCCCTCGACGACCCGCGTACTGGCCTTCCCTTCCCGGCCTTCGACCCGCGTGACCCCCAGGACGGGGGCGCCCCCGACTTCGTCCTGCTGCCCCTGCCCGCCCCCACCGGCGACGTACCGGATGCCGTCCGCACACACGGCGCCGAGGTCCTGACCCACCTACGGGAGTTCCTCCGCCACGCGCAGGACCTGGGTACGACCAGGCTGGTCGTCGTCACCCGGCACGCCGTCGCGACAGGGGACGAGGCACCGGACGTACGGCACGCGGCCGTGTGGGGTCTCGTCCGGGCGGCCCAGAGCGAGCACCCGGGACGCTTCGTCCTCGCGGACGTGGACGGGCTGGACGCCTCGGCGACCGCGCTGCCGGACGCGCTCGCCACCGGCGCCGGCGAACTCGCGGTCCGGGGCGGCACCGTACTCGTACCGAAGCTGCTCCCGGCCGAACCGGCCACCGCCACGACCACCCCGGCGGCCGGAGGCACAGTACTCGTCAGCGGCGGCCTCTCCACGACGGGCGCCGCACTGGTCCGCCACCTCGTCACCGCACACGGCGCCACCCGCGTCGTCGTGACCGGCGGGGTCCACGTTCCCGGAGCGACGGACGCGCTCACGGACGGGACCGACGCCGAACTGGTCGTCAGCGACTGCGACCCCGCCGACCGCGAGGCGCTCGCCGCCCTGCTGGCCGGACTTCCCGACGGCCCCCCGCTCACCGCCGTCGTCCACTCGGGCCCGGCCGGGGAGGACGCACCGATCGGTGACCGCACCCCGCAGCTCCTCGACGCGGCACTGCGCCACCACGCCGACGCCGCCTGGAACCTCCACGAACTCACCGACGGCCTCGCCCTGTCGGCCTTCGTCCTGCTCACCTCGACCCACGGCCTCGTCCACGGTGCCGGAGAAGCCCACCACGCCGCCGCGCACACCTTCCTGGACGCCCTCGCCCGGCACCGGCACACCCTCGGCCTCCCCGCGACGGCCCTCGCCACCGGCGCCGCGGGCGAGGCCGGCACCGGGCTCCTGCCGCTGACCGCCGAGCGCATCACGGTGCTCCTCGACGACGCGCTGCGCACCCGTGACGCCGCCCTGTTCGCCCTCCACCCCGACCAGGGCGCCCTGCGCACCCTCGCAGACCACCTTCCTCCCGTACTCGGCACACTGGCCCGCACCGGCCGCCCCGCAGCCCGCCCGGGCACCGGCCTCTCCGCAGCAGCCGACCTGCGCCGGCGCCTGGCCGGGCGGGGCGAGGACGAACGCGGCCGCATCCTGCTGGACCTGGTCCGCTCACACGTCGCCACCCTGCTCGGCCACCCCACCCCGGAGGCGGTCGGCGCCGACCGCGCCTTCCAGGACCTCGGCTTCGACTCGCTGGCCGCCGTCGAACTCCGCCGCAGGCTAGGCAGCGCCACCGGCCTCAGCCTCCCCGCCAGCCTCGTCTTCGACCACCCGGACTCCCGCGCCGTCGCGGCGCACCTCACCGGACTGATCACCGACGGATCCGAGGAACAGGACGCCTCCGAAACCCTGTGGCACATGCTCGACCAACTCGACGCGAGCCTCACCGCCGCACGCCCCGGACCCGGAGCCCGCCCGCGGATCACCTCCCGCCTCGAGGCGCTGCTGCGCCGCTGGCAGGACACCCACGGCGACGACACCGGCCGTACCCGGCACGAGGACGACGACGCACTCGACTCGGTCACCGACGACGAACTGTTCGACGTGCTGGACCAGGAGATCGGTCTCCTCTAGTGCCACCCCCGACAAGGCGTTCGGCCCGGGCGCAGCCCCGCCCGGACCCGCCACCGAAACGCACCGCCCGTTCGCGCAACCCGCCGGTCACGCCCGGCACGGCTGACACCCGCACCGAGATTGGTTGAGGTACAGATGGCAACCCAGGACAAGCTTCGCGACTACCTCCAGCGGGCCACGGCCGACCTGCGGCAGGTGAAGCGCCGTCTGCGCGAAGCCGAGGCCAGGGAACACGAGCCGATGGCGATCGTCGGCATGAGCTGCCGCTACCCCGGCGGCGTGACCTCCCCCGACCAGCTGTGGGAACTCGTGGCCGAGGGCCGGGACGGCATCACGGCCTTTCCGGTCAACCGGGGCTGGGACGTGGAAGGGCTGTACGACCCGGAACCCGCCACGCCCGGACGCACGTACGCCCGAGAAGGCGGCTTCCTCCACGAGGCCGACCGGTTCGACGCCGACTTCTTCAGGATGAGCCCCAAGGACGCCCGCGAGACCGACCCCCAGCAGCGCCTGCTGCTGGAGACGTCATGGGAGGCACTGGAGCACGCCGGAGTGGACCCGCACTCCCTCAAGGGCTCCCTCACCGGCGTGTTCGCCGGCGTCGTCTACCACGACTACGCCACCGACGGCGGCACCGGCGGCCTGGCCAGCGTCGCCTCCGGACGCGTCTCCTACACGCTCGGGCTCCAGGGCCCGGCCGTCACCGTCGACACCGCCTGCTCCTCCTCTCTCGTCGCCCTCGACTGGGCGGTCAAGTCGCTGCGCACGGGCGAGTGCGACCTGGCCCTGGCCGGCGGCGTCACGGTGATGGCCACCCCCACCTCCTTCGTGGGCTTCAGCCAGGAGCGCGGCCTCGCTCCCGACGGCCGCTGCAAATCCTTCGCGGCAGCCGCCGATGGCACGGGCTGGGGCGAAGGCGTCGGCATGCTCGTCGTCGAACGGCTCAGTGACGCCCGGCGCAACGGGCACCGCGTACTCGCCGTGGTCCGGGGCAGCGCCGTCAACTCCGACGGGGCCAGCAACGGCCTCACCGCGCCCAACGGCCCGGCACAGCAACGACTCATCCACCAGGCCCTCGCAGCGGCGCAGCTCACCGCCGACCAGGTCGACGCGGTCGAGGCGCACGGCACCGGCACCACGCTCGGGGACCCGATCGAGGCGCAGGCGCTGCTCGCCACGTACGGCCAGGACCGCCCCGCCGACCAGCCGCTGTGGCTCGGCTCGATCAAGTCGAACATCGGGCACGCCCAGGCGGCGGCCGGTGTCGGCGGAATCATCAAGATGGTGCAGGCCATGCGCCACGGCGTCCTTCCCCGCACC
Organism: Streptomyces sp. NPDC005761; assembly: GCF_040630635.1. Taxonomy (NCBI): domain Bacteria; kingdom Bacillati; phylum Actinomycetota; class Actinomycetes; order Kitasatosporales; family Streptomycetaceae; genus Streptomyces; species Streptomyces sp. NPDC005761. Next base: position 9,915 of record NZ_JBEXXX010000072.1, read on the forward strand.
CTGCACGTGGACGGCCCGACGCCGAACGTCGACTGGTCGACGGGCAACATCTCCCTGCTCACCGACGCCATCGCCTGGCCCGACCGCGGCCGCCCGCGCCGCGCCGCCGTCTCCGCCTTCGGGCTCAGCGGCACCAACGCCCACGTCATCATCGAGGAGGCGCCGTCGGCCGAGGAGGCCGATTCACCGGCCCCGCCCACCGTCACGTCCTCGCTGATCCCGCTGCCGCTCTCCGCCAAGACCCCCGACGCCCTCACGGCGCAGGCGGGGCGCCTGCTTGCCCACATGGAGGCGCATCCGGAGGAGTCGTTGACGGATGTCGGCTTCTCGGCGGCCACGACGCGTGCGGTGCTGGATCACCGTGCGGTGGTGGTGTCTGCGGATCGTGAGGCGGCGGTGCGTGCGCTGTCGGACTTGGTGGCTGGCCGGGAGAGTGCGGATGTGGTGACGTCGGCGGGCTCTTCCTCCGCCGAGGGCCTGACCGCGTTCCTGTTCACGGGGCAGGGTGCGCAACGGCTGGGAATGGGCCGGGAGCTGTATGAGGCGTTCCCGGTCTTCGCCGAAGCGTTCGATGCGGTGGTGGGGGAGTTGGATGCCCGGTTGGGTCGGTCGTTGCGTGAGGTGGTGTGGGGTGAGGACGCCGGTCTGCTGAACGGGACGATGTTCGCCCAGGCGGGGTTGTTCGCGGTGGAGACCGCGTTGTTCCGCCTGGTGGAGTCGTGGGGCGTGCGGCCTGATGTGGTGGCGGGCCATTCGATCGGTGAGATCACGGCGGCTCATGTGGCGGGTGTGCTGTCGCTGCCGGACGCGGCTGAACTGGTGGTGGCGCGTGGGCGGTTGATGCAGGAGTTGCCCTCGGGTGGGGTGATGGTCGCGGTGGCTGCTTCGGAGGCGGAGGTGTTGCCGTTGCTGGGTGACGGGGTGGGGCTGGCGGCGGTGAACGGTCCGTCGGCGGTGGTGGTGTCGGGGGTGGAGGAGGAGACGCTCGCGGTCGCGGAGCACTTCGCCGGGCTGGGGCGTCGCACGAAGCGGCTGAGCGTGTCGCACGCCTTCCACTCGCCGCTCATGGAACCCATGCTCGACGCCTTCCGGGAGGTCGCGGCCCGGATGACGTACCACGCGCCCCGGCTTCCCGTCGTCTCCCACGTGACGGGCCGGCTCGCCGGACCCGACGAACTGACCTCGGCCGACTACTGGGTCCGCCATGTCCGCGAAGCGGTCCGCTTCCACGACGGCGTACGCGCCCTGCACGCAGAAGGGGCTCGTGTACTCATCGAGCTCGGGCCGGACGCGGCACTCACCCCCATGGCGGCCGACTGCCTGCCACCCGCCGACGGCACCCTGTGCGTCCCCGTCCTGCGCCGCGCCCGCGACGAGGAACACACCCTGATCACCGCCGTGGCCCACGCCCACGCGCACGGAAGCGCGGTCGACTGGAACGCCTTCTACGAGGGCCGGGGCGCCCACCGCATCACCCTCCCCACCTATCCCTTCCAGCGCCGCAGCCACTGGCTGGAGCGCCCCGAGGCCCAGGACGCCGGCGACCGGACCGCAGACCCGGCCGGCGCCGCCTTCTGGGAGGCCGTCGAGCGGGAGGACGTCACCGCCCTCGCCGACCGGCTCGCCGTCACCGAGAGCGCACTCGGCGAGGTCCTGCCCGCCATGGCACGCTGGCGCCGCCTCCACCAGGAGAGGGCCGCCCTCGACAACCTCCGCTACCGCGTCGTCTGGCAGCCCGTCACCGCACCGGCCGCCTCCGCCACCGCGCTCGACGCCCCTTGGCTCGTCGCCGTCGCCGAAGGACAGGCCGACACCCCCACGGTCACCGCGATCCTGGCCGCACTCATCGAACGCGGCGCCTCCCCGCACATCATCGAGACGACCCCCCACCGGACCCGGGCCGACCTGGCCGCCCGGCTCGCCGCACAACCCGCCGCCGGCGTCCTGTCCCTGCTCGCCCTCGACGACCGCCCCGAACCCGCACACCCCCACCTCACCCGTGGCCTCACGGCCACCGTCACCCTCGTGCAGGCCCTCGCCGACACCGCGGACGCCCCCAGGCTCTGGTGCGCCACGCAGTCGGCCGTAGCCACCTCCCGCTCCACCGAACTGACCGCCCCGGAGCAGAGCCCGTTCTGGGGCCTCGGCGGCGCCCTCGCCCTCGACCACCCCGACACCTGGGGCGGCATCGCCGACCTCCCCGCCGAACCGGGCGCGGCCGACCTGCGCCACCTCTGCGATCTGCTCTCGGGCACAACCGGCGAGGACGCTGTGGCCCTGCGTGCCGACGGCATCCTCGCCCGCCGCCTGGTCCGCGCCCCTCTGGGCGACCGCGCCCCGGTCCGGGCCCGCCCGTCGCACGGCACCGCGCTGATCACCGGCGGCACCGGCGGGCTCGGCGCCCACGTCGCCCGCATGCTCGCCGCCGACGGCATCCCGCACCTGCTGCTCCTCAGCCGCCACGGCGACGCTGCCGAAGGCGCCCGCGCACTGGCTGCCGAACTGGAGGCGTCCGGTACCCGGGTGACACTCGCCGCCTGCGACGTGACCGACCGCGCCGCGCTGGCCCGGGTCCTCGACGCCGTACCCGAGGAGCTGCCGCTGACCACCGTGGTGCACGCAGCCGGTGCCATGCAGCGGATGGCACCGCTCACCGAACTGACCGACGACGAGTTCGCGGCCGTCGGCCACGCGAAGGTCACCGGGGCCCGGCACCTCGACGACCTCCTCGGCGACCGCCCCCTCGACGCCTTCGTGCTCTTCTCCTCCGGAGCAGCCGTCTGGGGCAGCGCCGGACAGGCCGCCTACGCCGCCGCCAACGCCCACCTCGACGCGCTCGCGCACCGCCGACGCTCCCGCGGACTCACCGCCACCTCCGTGGCCTGGAGTTCCTGGCAAGGCGGCATGGTCGACGCCGAACTCGCCGCCGTGATGGAGCGCATCGGGGCCCCCGCGATGGACCCCCACCTCGCCATCGGCGCACTGAAGCAGGCCCTGGAGCACGACGAGAGCCATCTCGTCGTCGCCGAGTTCGACTGGTCCCGCTTCGCCCCCACCTACACGCTCGCCCGCCCCCGCCCCCTGCTCGACGCACTCGACGACGTACGCCGGGTCCTCTCCGCCGAGCCCGACGCGGCCGCCTCGGACGCGGACGGTCTGATGGAGCGGCTCGCCGGCCTCTCCGCCGCCGAGCGCGGGCGTGCGCTGCTCGACCTCGTACGCACCCGCGTCGCGACCCTGCTCGGCTACGACGCGGCCTCCCAGCTCGACCCGCAACGCGCCTTCGAGGACCTCGGTTTCGACTCCGTCGCCGCCGTGGAGCTCCGCCAGGCCCTGACCGCCGCCACGGGCACCCCCCTGCCCGCGACGCTGATCTTCGACTACGCGACCCCCACCGCACTCGCCGACCACCTGCACACCCGGCTCTTCCCCGACAGCGACGACACCGCTGTGCCGGTCCTCGCGGAGGTCGACCGGTTCGAGGAACTGGTCGGGGCGCTGGACATCGAGGAGATCCGCAGCAGCCGCATCACCTCACGGCTGCAGACCCTCCTCGACACGCTGACCACCCTCCAGAGCGGCGAAACGGGGGTGGCCGCCGTGCGGGACTCGCTCGACGAGGCCTCCGCCGACGACGTCCTCGCCTTCATCGACCAGGAACTCGGCCTCGCCTGACACGGGCACGCTGCCGTCATCTGACCCCAAAGGACCCGGTGAGACCGACATGGCCAACGACGAGAAGATCCTCGACTACCTCAAAAAGGTGACCGCCGACCTGCACCGCACCCGGCGCCGCCTGCAGGACGCCGAGGCCGCCGCGCAGGAACCCATCGCCATCGTGGCCATGGGCTGCCGCTTCCCCGGCGGGGTGACCACCCCCGAGGAACTGTGGCAACTGGTCGCAGAGGGCCGGGACGCCGTATCGGGCATGCCGGACGACCGCGGCTGGGACCTGGACCAGCTCATGGGCGAGGACGCCTCCCAGCCCGGCACCAGCTATGTGCACCAGGGCGGATTCCTCGAAGCCGCGGGCGACTTCGACGCCGGGTTCTTCGGCATCAGCCCCATGGAGGCGGAGGCGACCGACCCGCAGCAGCGCCTCAGCCTCGAAGTCGCCTGGGAGGCCTTCGAGCGAGCCGGCATCGACCCGGAGGCCCTGCGCGGAGGCCGCGTCGGCGTCTACATGGGATCCGGTATCCAGGACTACGGCGACTTCCCCGAAGGGGTACCGGAGGCAGTCGAGGCCTACATGGCCACCTCACGGGCCGCATCCGTCATCTCGGGCCGCATCTCCTACGCGCTCGGCCTCGAAGGCCCCTCCTTCACCGTCGACACCGCCTGCTCGTCGTCGCTTGTCGCCCTCCACCTCGCCGCCCAGGCCCTGCGCCAGGACGAATGCAGCCTCGCCCTCGCCGGCGGAGTCATGGTCATGTCGACGGCCGCGCCCTTCGTCGCCTTCAGCAAGCAGCGCGGCCTCGCACCCGACGGGCGGTGCAAGGCGTTCTCCGACAGCGCCGACGGCACCGGCTGGTCGGAGGGAGCGGGCATCGTCCTGCTGGAGCGACTCTCCGACGCCCGCCGCAACGGACACCCCGTCCTCGCCGTCATCCGCGGATCGGCCATCAACTCCGACGGGGCCTCCAACGGCCTCACCGCCCCCAGCGGCCCGTCCCAGCAGCGCGTCATCCGCCAGGCCCTCGCCAACGCACGCGTACCCGGCGCCCACGTCGACGCCGTCGAGGCCCACGGCACCGGGACCACGCTCGGCGACCCGATCGAGGCGCAGGCCCTGCTCGCCACGTACGGCCAGGACCGCACGGCCGAACACCCCCTGAAGCTCGGCTCGTTCAAGGCCAACATCGGCCACGCCCAGGCAGCCGCGGGCGTCGGCGGTGTCATCAAGATGGTCATGGCCCTGCGCAACGGACTGCTGCCCAGAACCCTGCACATCGAGCAGCCCTCCACCCACGTCGACTGGACCGCCGGCCACGTCAGCCTGCTCACCGAGGCCGAGCCCTGGATACGACAGGACCACCCCCGCACCGCAGGAGTCTCGGCGTTCGGACTCAGTGGCACCAACGTCCACATGATCCTCCAGGAGGCACCGGAGCCGGAATCGGCCGAGGCACCCGACGGGAAGAGCACGGAGCCGGCCGAGGGACGGCCGGCCACGGACGACCGCACGCTCCCCTTCGTCACGCCCGCCGCGCCCGTCACACCGTTCCTCGTCTCCGCACGCAGCGCCGCGGGTCTGCGCGCCCAGGCGGACCGGCTGGCCTCCTTCGTACGGGACGGAGCCGGTGCCACCGCCCGCCCCCAGGACCTCGCCCACGCCCTGATCGCCACCCGCACCGCGTTCGAGCACCGCGCCGTCGTCCTCGACACCCGGGCCCCCTCGGACGCCGACGGCGACGAGCCCACACCCCTGCTCTCCGGCCTGGACGCCCTCGCGGCCGGCGCCAAGGCGCCCCACGTGGTCCGGGGCACCGCCGGCGGCCCCGCCCAGGTCGCCTTCGTCTTCCCCGGCCAGGGATCCCAGTGGACCGGCATGGCCGTCGAACTCCTCGCCTCCTCACCGGTGTTCGCCGACCGCATGCGCGAGTGCGCCGACGCGCTCGCCCCCTTCACGGAGTGGGACCTCCTCGACGTGGTCCACCAGCGCCCCGGAGCGCCCACCTTCGAGGAGGTCGACGTCGTCCAGCCGGTCCTGTGGGCGGTCATGGTCTCCCTCGCCGGCCTCTGGCGCGCGTGCGGCGTGGAGCCCGCCGCCGTCGTGGGCCACTCCCAGGGAGAGATCGCCGCCGCCTGCGTCGCCGGCGCCCTCTCGCTTGAGGACGGCGCCCGTGTCGTCGCCCTCCGCAGCCGGATCATCCGCCAGGACCTCGCCGGACGTGGCGGCATGATGTCGGTCGCGCTGCCCTCCGCCGAGGCCGAGTCGGTGATGCGCGGCTGGGGCGACCGGCTCCAGATCGCCGTGGTCAACAGCCCCGCGTCCACCGTCGTCTGCGGCGAGAAGGAAGCCCTCGACGAGCTCCACACCCACCTGGAGGCCCAGGGCGTCCAGGCCCGCCGGATACCCGTGGACTACGCCTCCCACTCGGTGTTCGTCGAGGAGATCCGCGACCGCCTCCTGGCCGAGATAGCCGACGTGACCCCCCGCCCGTCCACCACGACCTTCTACTCCACGGTGACCGGCGGCGCGCTCGACACGACAGCGCTCGACGCCGGCTACTGGTACGAGAACCTGCGCCGCACCGTGCGCTTCGAGGACACCACCCGGGCCATGCTCGAGGACGGGTTCACCCTCTTCGTGGAGGCCAGCCCCCACCCGGGTCTCTTCATCGCCCTGGGCGAGACGATCGCCACGACACCGGCAGGCGCCACCGCCGTCGGATCGCTGCGCCGTCACAGTGGCGACCCGGCACGCTTCGCACTGTCGCTGGCCGAGGCCTACGTCCATGGCGCGCCCGTCGACTGGAGCCTCTTCCAGGCCGCCGCACCCACCACCCGGGTGGAGCTTCCGACGTACGCCTTCCAGCGTGAGCGCTACTGGGTCACCGCCCCCACCGGCGCCGGCGACGTGCTCACCGCAGGTCTCGAACCGGCCGGCCACCCGCTGCTCGGTGCACGGGTCCCGGCTCCCGACACGGACGCACTCAGCCTGACGGGCCGCCTGTCCCTCGGCACGCATCCGTGGCTCGGCGACCACCGCGTGGGTGACTCCGTGTTCTTCCCCGGCACCGGACACGTGGAACTCGCCGGTTACGCCGGTGACCAGGCCGGCTGCCCGGTCATCGAGGAACTGACCCTGGAAGCCCCTCTGGTCATCCCCGAGCGCGGCGGTGTCGCGGTACGCGTCACGGTCGGCACGGCCGGTTCCGACGGGAGGCGCCCGGTCACCGTGCACGCCCGCACGGAGGACGGCGAGCAGCCGTGGACCCGGCACGCGACCGGCGTCCTCGCGCCGGAGCCCCCGACTCCGGTGGCGAGCGACCCCCAGGAGGCGGCCTGGGCCTCGGGACAGTGGCCGCCGGCCGGCGCGGAGCCGGTTGATCTGGACGGGTTCTACGACGGCATGGCCGAGGAGGGCCTGCGGTACGGGCCCGTCTTCCGCGGACTGGGCGCGGCCTGGCACGCCGGCGGGGACATCTACGCCGAGGCCGCCCTGCCCACCGGCACGCCCGCGACCGACTTCCGGCTCCACCCGGCCCTCCTCGATGCGGCGTTGCATGGGGTGGCGTTGTCGGGTGCGGTGGGTGAGGGTGCGGCGTTGCCGTTCGCGTGGTCGGGTGTGTCGTTGGGTGCGGTGGGTGCGTCGGTGGTGCGGGTCCGTGTGTCGGTGGTGGGTGAGGGCCGGGTGTCGGTGGTGCTGGCCGATGCCGGTGGCGGAGTGGTGGCGTCGGTGGGCTCGCTCGTGCTGCGTTCGGTGGGTGGAGAGCGGCGCGCGATGGCGGAACTGGGAGCGGCGGGTTCGCTGTTCGGGGTGGAGTGGCCGGAGGTCGCACTGCCGGACGCGGGAGCTGTCGACGGCGTCTCGGTGGGGCGTTGGGCTGATGCGGTGGATGCGGCGGGCGACGTGCCGGATGTGGTGGTGTTCGAGTCGGTGCGTGCTGGTGGGGTGGGAATCGGCTCTGCGGATGGTGTGCGGGTCGCGGTGTGTGAGGTGTTGGGGGTGGTGCAGGAGTGGCTGGGTGATGAGCGGTTTGCTGATGCCCGGCTGGTGGTGCGGACAGCGGGCGCTGTCGGGTTGCCGGGTGAGGGGCCGGCGGACGTGGCGGGTGCTGCGGTGTGGGGTCTGGTGCGTTCGGCCCAGTCGGAGAACCCGGGACGGATCGTCCTGCTGGACGGCGACTCGGATGACATGGCCGATGAGGTGGCGCGGGCCCTGGCCGTGGGTGAGTCACAGGTGGTGGTGCGTGAGGGGCGTGCGCATGTGGGCCGCCTGATGCGTGCGGCGCAGTCGGCCGATGAGGCCGTCGGCGTGGAGTTCGGTTCTGTGGGGACGGTGTTGTTGACGGGTGGTACGGGGACGTTGGGCCGGGTGTTCGCGCGTCATCTGGTGGTGGAGCGTGGGGT
>NZ_JBEXXX010000073.1:0-17549 GCF_040630635.1 Streptomyces sp. NPDC005761
GGCGCCGCAGCCGCCGGCGGCGCCCGGCCCCGCCGCCCCCCCCCCCCCCCGCCGCGCGGCGGCATCCGCTCATCGTGCAGAGCGAGGTGGTGGCCTCCGGCGGCGGGGGCCGGGCGTCACCGTGCAGTTCTTCCGGACGCCCCACCGCCCGGACGTCACGCCCCCAGCACCGGGTAGTCCGTGTAGCCGCGGTGGTCGCCCCCGTAGAAGGTGGCGTTGTCCGGGGTGTTGTAGGGGCCGCCCGCGCGCAGCCGCTCGGGCAGGTCCGGGTTGGCCAGGAACAGCACTCCGTACGAGACGATGTCGGCCACGCCCTGCTCGATCAGGGCGAGTGCGTCCGGTCCGGTCGCCCCCTCGCTCGCCGGGTTGAGGACGAGCGTTCCGTTGAACTGCTTGCGCAGGGACTCGGTCAGCGCCCGGTCGTCGGCCGCTCCCTCGACGAGGTGCAGATAGGCGAGCCCGAGCGGCTCGATCGCCTGCACCAGCGCGCTGTACGTGGCCTCGGGCGCGGGCTCGTCGATGTCGTTGTACCGGTTGCCGGGCGAGAGGCGGATCGCGGTGCGGGCGGCCCCGATCTCGGCGACGACGGCGCGCACCGTCTCCAGGGCGAAGCGGATCCTGCCCTCCACGGAGCCGCCCCACTCGTCCGTGCGCCGGTTGGAGTTGGGCGCCAGGAACTGGTGGATCAGGTATCCGTTGGCACCGTGCAGCTCCACACCGTCGAAGCCGGCGTCCACGGCGGCCCGTGCCGCGGCCGCGAAGTCGGCGATCGTCGCCCGGACCTCGGTGTCGGTGATCTCGCGCGGGGTGACGAAGTCCCTCGGGCCCACGTGGGTGTGGACCTGTCCGGTGGCGGCGACGGCGGAGGCGCCGACGGGGGTGAGTCCGTCGGGCAGCAGGACCGGGTGGCCGATCCGGCCGGTGTGCATGATCTGCGCGAATATCCTGCCGCCCCTGTCGTGCACGGCGTCGGTGACCTTGCGCCAGGCGGCGATCTGCTCGTCGCTGTGCAGCCCCGGGGTGCTGGGATAGCCCTGGCCCACGACCGACGGCTGGATGCCCTCGGTGATGACGAGGCCCGCCGAGGCGCGCTGGGCGTAGTACTCGGCCGTCAGCTGCGTCGGCACCCCGCCCTCGGCCGCCCGGCTCCGCGTCATCGGTGCCAGCGCGATGCGGTTGGCGAGCCGGGTGCCGGCCAGGTCGAGCGAGTCGAATGCGGTGGTCATGAGAAGCCCCCAGGGCAAAGACATGTGGTCGGCCGACCAAATTATGTGGTCGGCCAAGTATCTGCGACGCGTGCCACTGTAGCGTATTACTTGGCCGACCAAGGTAAAGTTGGCGAGAAGCCGCATCCGACAGCCGCGGAGCCACCCCGCACCACCGAGGAGCCCCCGATGACCTCCGATCCCGCCTGTACCGAGCTGCCCAGCGCCGCCCGCGGTGGCCCGGTCAGCCACGCCGTGTCACGGGTCGCCCGGCTCCACCGGATCGCGGCGGGCAAGCTGCTCAAGGGGGCGGGCCTCTACCCGGGCCAGGAGTTCCTGATGATGTTCCTCTGGGACGCGGGGGCGGTCCGGCAGTCCGAGGTGATCAAGGCGGTCGACCTCGACCCCTCCACCGTCACCAAGATGCTCCAGCGTCTGGAGCAGTCCGGACACGTCCGCCGCAGCCCCGACCCGGCCGACCGCAGGGCCGTCCTGGTCGAGGCCACCGACAACAGCTGCGCGCTGCTCTCCGAGGTGGAACGGGCCTGGACGGATCTGGAGGAGCACACCCTCGCGGGCCTGGACGCGGGGGAACGCAAGGAGCTGGCCAGGCTCCTCGCCAGGGTCGAGGAGAACCTCTGCCGGGAGACGGCGGACTGCCCGGAGAACCGCTGACGTCCTCAGCCCGCGATCACGTCGAGCGCACGGTCCACATCGGCCTCGGCGTTGTAGAGGTGGAAGGCCGCCCGCAGGTTGCCGGCCCGGTTGGACACCATCACCCCGGCCCGCCCCAGATCCGGCGCCCGGTGACCGAGCCCCGGCACCCCGACGACGGCCGTCGGGGCCGGCACGGCCTCGTGCCCCAGCCCGGCCAGTCCGTCGCGGAAGCGGGCCGCGAGCCCGGTGGCGTGGTCATGGACCGCGTCGATACCGATCTCGTTCAGCAGCGCGAGCGAGTGTTCGGCGCCGTGGTACGAGAGGAAAGCGGGCGGCTCGTCGTAGCGGCGGGCATCGGGGGCGAGCTTCGCGACCGGCCCGTAGGTGCTGGCCCACGGGTCCTCGGCGGCGACCCAGCCGGCGAGGACCGGCGGCAGGGCGTGCTGCGCCTCCTCGGTGACGGTGAGGAACGACGCGCCCCGCGGGCAGAGCAGGAACTTGTAGCCACCTGCGACCGTGTAGTCGTACGCCCCGGCATCGAGCGGAAGCCAGCCCGCGGACTGGGTGGCGTCCAGCAGCGTACGAGCCCCGTGGGCGGCGGCCGCGGCCCGCACCGCGTCCAGGTCGGCGAGCCGGCCGTCGGCGGACTGCACGGAGGAGAAGGCGACGAGCGCCGTCCCGGGGCGCACCTCGTCCGCCAGCTCCGCCAGCGGGACGTACCGCACCCGCAGGTCCCCGCGCACCGCGAACGGGGTGACCACCGAACTGAACTCCCCCTCGGGGACCAGCACTTCCGCCCCCGCGGGCAGTGAGCAGGCGATCAGACCGACGTGGACGGTGACCGAGCTGCCGACCGCGACCCGGCCGGCCCCGACACCGGCGATCCGCGCGAAACCCTCGCGGGCCCGGTCCACCGCTTCGAAGTCGCCCGCCCCGGTCCTGCGCCCGGTGGTGTTCTCCTCGGCGAGCGCCCTCACGGCATCGACCGTGCGCCGGGGCAGCAGCCCGCACGAGGAGGTGTTGAGGTAGGCGGTCTCCGGCGCGAATTCGGCGGCCACCGCACGGCTGAGCGAAGAGATCATCATGGGCCCAGCCTGAAGGCCCCTTAACTCATAGTCAATCGTCAAGAGTTAAGGGGAGGCCCCAAGCGATGCTTATGTGTGCAGGCGGGCTCAGGCGGTGCCACCGGCCTGCGGAACCTCGCACGCCCCGTCGGCGTCGCAGGCTGCCGCGTCCCCGCCGATCGCGGTCAGCGGGCGGTCCTTCCATGCCTGCTCCAGCGCCTGGGCGAAGACCTCTGCGGGCTGACCGCCGGAAATGCCGTAACGCCGGTCGAGCACGAAGAACGGCACCGCGTTGGCTCCCAGTTCGGACGCCTCCCGCTCATCGGCCCGCACCTCGTCCGCGTACGCCTGCGGATCGGCCAGCACCGCGCGCGCCTCGTCCACGTCGAGACCTGCCTCGACGGCCAGCTGGACCAGCACCTCGTCGTCGTAGACGGAACGCTCCTCGGCGAAGTTCGCCCGGTAGGCCAGGCTCAGCAGCTCGTCCTGACGGCCGCGGGCCTTCGCCAGGTGCAGCAGCCGGTGGATGTCGAAGGTGCTGCCGTGGTCACGGCCCTCGGTGCGGTAGCCGAGTCCCTCGGCCTGGGCGTTGGCCGCGACGTTCGCCTCCATGGAGCGCGCTTCCTCGCGGGTACGCCCGTACTTCTGCGCCAGCATGTCGATGACCTGCGCGGTGTCGCCCTTGGCGCGCCCGGGGTCGAGCTCGAAGGAGCGGTGGACCACCTCGACCTCGTCGCGGTGGGCGAACCCCGCCAGGCCCTTCTCGAACCGGGCCTTGCCGATGTAGCACCACGGGCAGGCGATGTCGCTCCAGATCTCGACGCGCATGACTCTTCTTCTCTCCAAGCTCTCGTGCGACTGCTCCCGCAGCACGGAGGGACCCTCCGCTCAGGGGGGAACGCGCGTCGGGGTGCCGGCCATTCCCGGTCCGGACGCCTCGCCGGAGCAGCGGTCCGGCCACGGGAAGGTTCGCTTCACCGGGCTGAGCAGCGGTCCGGCTACAGGAAGGTTCGGTTCATCGGTCTGGGCAGCGGCTCCAGCGCGCCGGCCTCGCGGAGGCGCACGTAGGCGTCCACGACGGCATCGATGTCCCCGGGCGGCGCGATGTCGAGGAGCGTGCCCGCCCCGCGCAGCTCCGGGCGGGCCACTCCCACCCCTGCGGGGGCCAGCGCCGCTCGCCCCGGTGAGAGGTAGCCGAGCCGGCCGACGCTCACGTGGGAGAGCGTGTAGTCGAAGCCGGCCCGGTCCTCCAGGGCGTCGAGCAGTTCGTCGTCCGTCGCGTCACCGGTGTCCGGCTGCCAGATGTCCACGATCAGCGCGAGGAGCGCGGCTTCGGGAACCTCGGCTCCGTCGGGGGAGACGACCGCCAGCACGACGGCCTGGGTGACGTACTCCGACTCACCGCCGCCGCGGCCGGAGACACCGATCTCCCAGCCGGGCCCGCCCCGGCTCACCAGGCTCAGGCCTGCCCCGCCCGAGGTCCGCGGCGAGTCGTGGTCGGCCTGCAGCGCGGCCGCCAGCTCCGCCTCGTCGGGCCGGAGCTCCGTGGGACGGCCCGAGGTCTGGTACCGGGTCCAGGTCCACGGCTGTCCCGCCTGCCCGCGGGAGGCCGCCGGAAGCAGTGCGGGGAGCGCGTCCAGCATCGCCTTCCAGCGTCCCGCGAGCTCCCGGGGCGTCTCCTTCCGGGGCCCCCAGAAGACCCGCACCACACATCGCATGACCGCCTCCACTGTCGTGAGCCGCCGCGGATCCCGCCCAGCGACGCGCCGCGGGGTCAGCCCGCCTGGCGACGGTACTGCCCGGGGGCCACTCCGTACTCCCGCTTGAACGCCTTAGCGAAGGCGAACTCCGACGCGTAGCCGGTCCGTTGGGCGACGGAACGCAGGGGCGCGTCATCGGCCCGCAGCAGCCGGCCCGCCGTCGTCATCCGCCACCAGGTCAGATAGGACAGCGGCGGTTCACCGACCAGGGTGGTGAACCGCCGGGCGAAGGCGGCGCGGGAGAGACCGCCCAGGACCCCGAGTTCTCCGACGGTCCAGGAGCGGGCCGGGTCGTCGTGGACGGCCGTCAGGGCGGCCGAGACCGCCGGGTCGGCCAGGGCCGCCGACCAGCCCGCCGGGCGCCCGTCCGGAGGGGGCGACGCCCCCTCTCCCAGCCACCAGGTGCGCAGGATGTACAGCAGCAGCGTGTCGAGCAGTGCGGGCACCAGGGCGTCGGAGCCCGGCATCGGCGTCCGGAGCTCGCCGCCGAGCAGGTCGATCGCCGCGCGCAGTGCGGGATGCGCGCCGGCCCCGGCCGGAAGGTGGACGACGTCGGGCAGATGCGAGAGCAGTGGATGCACGCGTGCCCGGTTCAGCTGATAGGCACCGCACAGCAGTTGCGTGACCGGAGCCGGAGCGTCGGGGGGCGGCTCGTCGACGGGTGTCGGCCAGGTGCCGTCCGGGCCCGGGAAGACGTCGGACAGGGGCGTGCCGGGGTCGTCGGCCAGCGCGTGTCCGCGGCCGTGGGCCAGGAACACCACATCGCCGACGCCCAGCCGCACCGCGGGCGCCTCGCCGGGAGGCATCAGCCAGGCCGACCCCTGGAGCACCACGTGGAATCCGGCCCCCTCGGATGCGGGGAAGCGCATGCCCCAGGGGGCGTACTTGTTACGGCGGGACGAATGCGGCCGGCCCGCCCGCACAGCCGTGATCACGTCGCTGAGGACATCCATGCCGCCAGAGTATCCACGTGCGCGGCGGCGGAAGACGATCGGGCATGAAAGGGCGCTTCTGAGATATGGATCGTCTCGGAAGACCTTCGTACGGTGATGTTCATGACCGAGAAGAACTCATCAACACCCCTCACCACCAAGGCTGTTCTCTTCCACACCACCGGAGACCCGGACGTCCTCACCGTCGAGGAGGTACCGCTGCCCCCGCCCGGCCCGGGCGAGGTTCTCGTCCGGGTGGAGGCGCTGGGACTCAACCGGGCCGAGGCGCTCTTCCGCGCGGGCACGTACTTCTACCGGGCGACTCTGCCCGCCTCCCGCAACGGTTACGAGGCGGCCGGAGTCGTCGAGGCGGTCGGTGCGGGGGTGGACGAACCGGCACCCGGCGACCACGTGATGGTCGCAACCGCCGAGGACCTGAGCGGCCACGGGCTCTACGCCGAGCGCGTGGTGGTACCGGCCGGGCAAGTGCTCCCCCGTCCGGCGGGCGTGGACTCGGTGAGCGCGGCGGCCGCCTGGCTGACGTACTCCACCGCCTACGGAGCGCTGCTGGAGAAGGGCGGTCTGCGCGCCGGCGACCATGTGGTGATCACCGGGGCGTCGAGCGGGGTCGGCACGGCGGCTCTTCAGGTGGCCCGGCGGATCGGGGCGATCCCGATCGCCACCACCCGTACCGCGGCGAAGAAGCGGCAGCTGCTCGACGCGGGGGCCGCCCATGTCGTCACGACGGACAGCGAGGACGTGGTGAAGGAGGTCGGACGCATCACCGGTGGCAAGGGCGCCGAGGTGATCTTCGACGCGATCGGCGGGCCGGGACTCGCCGCGCTGGGCGGGGCGGCGGCGCACGACGGGACGCTGATCGTGTACGGATGGCTGGACGGGCGGCCGACCGTGCTGCCGATGAACTGGCCGCTGACCGTGATCGGTTACAACAACCTCGACCTGACGAACGATCCGGCCGTCCGTCGTCGCGCCGCCCACTTCATCGGTTCCGGACTCCGCAGCGGGGCGCTGGCTCCGGTCGTGGGAGCGACCTTCGACGGGCTGGAAAGGATGCCGGACGCGCACCGGCTGATGGAGTCCAACACCCACACCGGCAAGATCGTGGTGACGGTCCGGCACTGAATCGGCGCACGGTGGGCGGTGCGCCGGCGCAGACACCGGACCGGTCGGCCCGGCGGCCCCCGGTCGTCGCTCCGGCACGAGCGGCATGAGCAGCCCTTCCGCCGCCCGGAACACCACGGCCGAAGGCGCTCAGGCCGGGAGCGTCTCCCCTGCCCGGAAGGCGCGCACCGTGACCGAACCGGCCGGTCCGGCGCCCCGTACGAGATGCGCCTGCCCGGCCCCGCCCACCACCGCGCGGCCATCGCTCTCCACGGTGAGCAGCGTGCTCTCGTCGAGGGCGACGCCGCGGGACGCGTCGCCGCGTGCGACGGCGGCGACCAGGCGGGCGAGCGTCCCCCACTGGGCGGCGTGCACCTCGACGGTGTGCGGGAGGAGCCCGAGTCCGTCGCGGAGCTCGATCTCTTCGAGGTCCTCCGCGGCGTCGTCGGGACACACCGGCACGCCACGGTCCAGCCAACCGCCGACCAGGGCCCGTCGCGCGGCGACGGCGGCGCCCGCGGAGAAGCCCGCGAACGGCAGCGGGCGTTCGGTGATCGCCCGCGCCACCACGGCCGCCACCGGGCCGAGCGCGTCCTGATAGGCGGGCGTCAGTCCGCCGCCGATCAGGAGCCCGTCGAGACCGGCAAGCGCCCCGGGCTCGAACACCGAACCCACGGGCACGAGCAGCGGCACCGGCCTGCACTGCGGCGCCACCCGGCGGAGCACGGCGTCGTAACGCGCGAACTGCTCGTCGCCGTCCCCCTCGTCGATGAGCAGACACCCCACCACACCGCCCCGCCCCACCTCGGCCAGGAACGGCCCGTACAGGAGCGGCGCGACGTCCTCGTCCCAGCCGCCTCCGATCAGATGCACAGCCATGACGTTTCTCTCCCTGCGATTCGGCAGCCGACCGACGGCAGAGTCTCACGGGTCGCGGCGTACGAGCAGGGAATTTCCGGCGGCGGACGGATGGCGGGGGCCCGTTTGCTCCACGGGCGGAGACACGCTCGGCGGGCGGTGCGGGTCACGGCCCCACGCGCCGATGCCCCGCCCTCCGTGGCCGGAGGGCGGGGCATCGGGGCGGGTGGTCGGGTCAGCTGCCGTCGCGCAGGTCCGCGAGGCCCGTCGGGCGGAACTCGATGCGGTCGAAGGAGACCTCGCAGCCGTCGCCCGTGGGCGACTGGGCGAGGAAGCCGATGGACGCGGTGGCGGCCCGGTCCGGCTCGCCCAGGGCGAAGACGCGGACGAAGGTCCACTTTTCTCCGTCGGGCGAGGCGTGGCAGGCGAAGGCGTTGCCGACACGGCTCAGGCGCAGAAAGTAGGTGTCGCCCTCCACGACGAAGGAGTTGGCGTCGTCGGAGTGGCCGCGGGTGACGACCGTGCAGATGGTGGGGCGGTCCGGGGAGAGCTCCAGACAGATCTTGGCCCACTCCCGGTCGCCGACGTGGAGGTAGAGGACCCCCGCGTCGAAGGCCGCGGCGAAGCCGACGCGCACCCGGGCGATCAGCTGGAAGTCGCCCGCCGGGGCGGGGCCCAGCAGCCGGGGAGCGTCGCTCACCGATGCGAGGCCCTCGCCGTCCGGCGGCACGAAGCGGTCCTGGCGGGCACCGGCGCGACCGGTGAGGACGCCGTCCGCGTAGTTCCAGCCCGCGGTGGGTCCGAACGGCTCCAGGCCGAAGGGCAGTTCGGGAAGGGTCAGGGTCATGCGGGGCGTCCGTTCACGCGGCGGGGCAGGCCCTGCGGGTTGTCCTCGCGCAGCTCGGGCGGGAGCAGCGCGTCGGGGGTGGTCTGGTAGCTGACCGGGCGCAGCCAGCGCTCGATCGCGGTGGCGCCGACCGAGGTGGAGGTGGAGGTGGTGGCCGGGTAGGGGCCGCCGTGGTGCTGGGCGGGCGCGACGGCGACGCCGGTCGGCCAGCCGTTGACCAGCACGCGCCCGGCGAGCGGGGTGAGCGCGGCGAGCAGCGCGGCGGCGCTGTCGTCGGCCTCCTCGGTGGCGATCTGGAGCGTCGCGGTGAGGTTGCCCGGCAGCCGGGACAGGACCGCGGTGATCTCGTCCTCGGAGGTGTAGCGGGCGACGACGGTGACGGGGCCGAAGCACTCCTCCAGGAGCGCGTCGTGCGGTCCCTCGGTGGCGAGCAGCTGCGCCGGCACGGTCAGGAAACCGGCCGCGACGGTGTGATCACCGCCGGCTCCCGGGGTCACCGGGGCCTCCACGTCCGGGAGTGCGGCGCGCTCGCTCACTCCGGCGAGGAAGGCTTCGCGCATGCGGTGGTCGAGCAGGACTCCGGCCTCGGCGTCGCTGACCGCCCCGGTGAGGGACTTCAGCAGCCGGTCGCCGCTCTCGCCCGCGGGGGCGAGGACGAAGCCGGGCTTGGTGCAGAACTGCCCCGCGCCCATGGTCATCGAGCCCGCGAGCCCCGCGCCGATCTGCTCGCCGCGCTCGGCGGCGGCCGCCTCGGTGATGACCACGGGGTTGAGGGAGCCGAGCTCGCCGTGGAAGGGGATGGGGACCGGTCGCGCGGCCGCCGCGTCGAAGAGGGCGCGGCCGCCGCGGATGGAGCCGGTGAAGCCGGCGGCGCTGACGAGGGGGTGCCTGACCAGCTCGACGCCGGCCTCGAAGCCGTGCACCAGGGTGACGACGTCCTTGGGCAGCCCGTGCTGCGCCGCGGCCCGGCGCAGGATCGAGGCGCACAGTTCGGAGGTCGCGGGGTGGTCGGGGTGTGCCTTGACCACCACCGGGCAGCCGGCCGCGAGGGCGCTGGCGGTGTCGCCGCCGGGCACGGAGAAGGCGAGCGGGAAGTTGCTGGCGGCGTAGACGGCGACGACACCGAGCGGGATCTTGTAACGCCGCAGGTCGGGCCAGGGCGGGGTGCGGGTGGCATCCTCGTGGTCGATGTGGATGTCGAGGTACGCGCCCTCGTCCACGACCTCCGCGAAGGCACGCAACTGGGCTGCGGTGCGGGCGAGTTCGCCGGTCAGCCGGGCCGGGCCGAGGGCCGTCTCGGCGTCGGCGGCCTCGATGACGTGCTCGCCCGCCCCGGCGAGCAGATCGGCCGCGGTGCGCAGGAACGCGGCGCGCACGGCGCGGTCCGCGAGAGAGGCCCGGACGGCGTGCGCGGCCCGGACCACGCGGTCGACCTCCTCCGCTGTAGCCTCCACCGCAACCTGCTCACGCGGGTTCCCGGTGCGGGGGTCGACGCTCCAGACTGGTGCTGCTGCCACCGTGTTTCCTTCCGCTCCACTGCCACACATCAGAAGTTGTTCGGTATTCTGAACAGAGTTCCTGATCGTGAATATGAAGCGACTCTATTTCCGGGCGTTCGGTGTTGGCAAGAAGTCGCAGGGTTTCCTAAGTGGGCTGGAAGGGGCGTAGGGCGATGTCGGTTGCCGAGTCTGGTGGGGCACAGGTCAAGTCCGCGGTACGGACGGTGGAGTTGCTGGAGTACTTCGCCGGGCGGCCGGGCATGCACTCCCTCGCCGCGGTGCAGGAGGCCGTCGGCTACCCGAAGTCCAGCCTCTACATGCTGCTGCGCACGCTGGTCGAGCTCGGCTGGGTGGAGACGGACGCGACCGGGACGCGGTACGGGATCGGTGTGCGCGCACTGCTGGTCGGCACCTCGTACATCGACGGCGACGAGGTGGTCGCGGCCGCCCGCCCCACGCTGGACCGGCTCTCCGACGACACCACGGAGACCATCCACCTCGCCCGGCTCGACGGGACGAACGTGGTCTACCTCGCCACCCGCCAGTCCCAGCACTATCTGCGCCCCTTCACCCGCGTCGGCCGTCGGCTGCCCGCGCACTCGACCTCGCTCGGCAAGGCACTGCTCGCCACGCACAGCGACGAGCAGGTCCGCAAGATGCTGCCCGAGACGCTGCCCGCGCTGACGGAGCACACCCTGACCGACCGGGAGAAGCTCATCGAGGAGCTGCACCTGATCCGGGAACAGGGCTACGCGGTGGACCGCGAGGAGAACACCCTGGGGCTGCGCTGCTTCGGCGTCGCGGTCCCGTACCGCACCCCGGCCCGCGACGCCATCAGCTGCTCGGTGCCGGTCGCCCGGCTCACCCCGGCGCACGAGCAGATGGTCAAGGACGCGCTGTTCGACGCGCGCGACCGGCTGACCCTCGCCACTCGCAGGCTCTGACCGTGGGCGTCTCGCTGCGCGAGGTGCGCGACACCGACCTGCCGTTGTTCTTCGCCTGGATGTCCGAGCCCGAATCGGTCCGCACGGCCGCGTTCACCAGCGAGGACCCCGGCGACCGGCATGCGTTCGACGCGCACTGGGCGCGCATCCTCGCGGATCCGTCGGTCGTCATGCGCACGGTGCTCTCGGACGGCGCGGTGGTCGGCAGTGCCGGGGTGTACGGGGCGCCGGACGACCGGCAGGTCACGTACTGGATCGACCGGGAGCGCTGGGGCCGCGGTCTGGCCACGGCCGCTCTCGGCGCACTGCTCGGCGTCGTGACGGAACGCCCGCTGTACGCACGCGCGGCGGCCGACAACACGGGCTCACGCCGGGTGCTGGAGAAGTGCGGATTCGCCGTGACGGGCGAGGACCACGGCTATGCGAACGCGCGCGGCAAGGAGACGGACGAGCTGCTGTTCACCCTGCCCGGGTGACTACCGCCGCCCCGCCCCACGCGGCAGGCCGGCCGGCCCGCCGCGTAATCCGCCATGACCATCGGGGCCTCGAACACCACTCCGATAACATGCTCGAATTCATGGCGATTGACCTCATCGTCCACACCGCACCGGCGAACCACGCCATCCGGCGCGACAAATGACCCATGTCGCGACGTACTCCACCAGCATCTAACAAATCGGCCAAACTCTTGATACCTATAGCATCGCGGGTGTTTTCGCGAATAACCAACGGAATCACGCCCGGTACCTGGCGTCGGCCGAAGACTGCGTTGTGGGCGACGGCGGGGGTGGTGGGCCTCGGATTCCTCGTCGCTCTCGAAATCGCCGCGCGTCACTACGGGCTGCCGGGGCCGATCGCCAGCCAGGCGCGAGAGGTGATATTCGCCCCCGCCTCGGGGTTCCTGCTGTACGCCAGCATGGGCCTGATGATGGTGGTACTCACCTGGCGGCAGCGGTTCATCGCGATGGGGACCGCGATCGGTATCGACCTCGTCATCCTGCTGGTGCGCTGGGTGGCCGACGCGCCGGTGACCCACGGACATCCCTTCGGCAACGGCGCGCTGTGGGTGATCCTGGGGTGCGCGGTCATCGCCGTCACCCGCCGCACCGGCCCGGAACGACTCCTGCTGCTCAAGGGTGTCGGTCTGGGGCTGCTGCTGGTGACCGGCCGCAAGACCGGCGATACCTGGCTGCTCATCACGTCGAAGACCCGCCCGCTGGTGCTCGACCAGTACGTGGCGACCGCCGACCACGCGCTGGGCAACCCCTCGTGGCTGGTGGGCCGCCTGGTCAGGGCCACCGGCTCGTTCGGCGAGGTCTTCCTCGACTCCGTCTATACGCAGCTCGCGGTCGCCGCGGTCGTCGTCGCCCTGTACCAGCTGCGCAACGTAGCGGCCGAACGCCGCTTCCCGGCCCACCATCTGGTGCGCACCTTCCTGGTCATCGGCCTCCTCGGGCCGGCCATCTACATGATCTACCCGGTGGTCGGACCGGTCTTCGCCTACGGCGCCGACGGCGGGCACTGGGCCGCCGCCGATCTGTGGCCCGACACGCTGCCGCCGCGCAGCGGCCCGCAGCACATGCCGTTCGACGACTTCACCCCGCGCAACTGCATGCCCAGCCTGCACACGGCATGGGCCACCACGATCTTCATCCATTCCCGCAAGGGCCCCCGGTTCCTGCGGGCCGCGGGCACGTTCTGGCTGATCGCCACACTCGCCGCGACGCTGGGCTTCGGCTACCACTACGGCATCGACATCATCACCGGCGTGATATTCACCGTCACGATCGAGACGGCCCTGCGCTCACTCGAACGCGGCTGGGACCGGTCCGGAGCCCAGCTGGTCGCCTACGGCGCCACGGTCTTCGCCGCGATCCTGGTGACCGCCCGCTGTCTGCCGACGCAGATGGCCGCCCATCCGTGGCTGTTCGGCCCCCTGCTCATCATGGCCACGGCCTCGGTGATCTACGCCTATGTACGGACCACCAGGCAGTGGGACCCGAAGCCCGCACCGGTGCGGCAGGCCGAACTGCAGCCCGAACTGGTCTGATCCGCTGGGGCGATCCGTCTCCGCCGGACGGCGGAGACGGATCGTTGCCGGGCAGGACGTGCCCGGACCGGCCGCGCGGCAGCGTGGGTGCCATGACACCGACCTCTCCGCCACCCGCTCCCGCACCGGAAGCCGCCGCCCCGGCCACCGACCGCCTCCGCACCGCGCTGCGCACCGTCGCGATCGCCTCCTGCCTGCCCTACATCGCCCTCAAGGCCGCCTGGATCTCGGGCAGTCACCTCGGCATCCCGGCCGGCAGCTCGCTCCTCGACCACCACGCCACGATGGCGGTCGCGAACGGCGCGTCGGTCCTGATGGACAGCGCGGTCGTCGTCATCGCCCTGCTGCTCACCCAGGCCTGGGGCCGGCGCGTGCCCGCCTGGCTGCTCGCCCTGCCGATGTGGGTGGCCACCGGCCTGCTGCTGCCGATCATGACCGGCTATCCGCTCCAGCTGCTGGTCCAGGCCCTGGGCGGGAAGACCGTCAACAAGGGGGACGTGGGCCGCCCGTTCCTGGACGAGTGGGTCTTCGGCGTCGTCTACACCGGCTTCATCATCCAGGGGCTGGCGCTGGGCACCCTGTTCGCGCTGTACGCCAGGGACCGCTGGGGCCACCTCTGGCAGGGCACGCTGCGGGAACTGCCGGACGGCCCCACCGCTCCCGCGCTGCGGGCCGGCGCCGTCGCCGCCTCGCTGATCGCCCTGGTGCCCGGCACTCTGCACCTGCTCTGGGCCGCCGGCTCGACGGCCGGCCTCAACGAGGGCAGGATCCAGGAACGCACCAGCGGCTCCGCGGTACTCGAAGCGGTCTTCGCCCTCTTCGTCGTCGTCACCGCCGCCGGAATCCTGCTTCTCGCCTTCCGTCGCGACTCCGCGCTGCCGCTGCGGGTTCCTCTCGCCCTGGCCTGGGGCGGCTCCGCGGCGACAGCCTGCTGGGGCGGCTGGATGAGCATCGCGTCGCTGAGCGACATCGACGACATCGCCGATCAGCCCACGGCCACCATGGTGCTGATCTACGCTGTCCAGATGCTGGTCGGAACGCTGGTGATGACGCTGGGCGCGTACTTCCTGGCGGAGCGCTCGGCCGCGATCCGGCCCGCGAGCCCCGGGGCGTGAGACCGCTGCTCGGCCGGCGGGCCCGGCAGCGCTGGCTGCACCTGATCATCGGCGGCGCTCTGCTGATGCCGTACTTCCTGGTCGGCACGGTGATCGTCGGCTCGTACCGCCCGGAAGCCGATGTCTTCACCTCGCCGGCCAACCAGCTGATGGCGTTCGCCTACGCCCTGCCGATGGCCACGGTCACCGCACTCCTCCCACTCGCGCGTCCGCTCTCCGCAGCTGCCGCCCGCGCTCTGTGCGGTCTGCCACCGGACCGGCCGCTCGCCGACGGGCCCGCCAGAACCCGCCAGGCCAGGGTCCGTTCGGCGGCCTGGTTCACCCTGCACGTGGGGCTCGGCGGTGTCATCAGCGGCATGACGCTGGCGCTGGTCCCCTTCGCCGTGGCGGTCATGGGGCTGCCGTTCTTCGCGGCCCTGCGGGATTCTTCCGCGATGGGCGTGCCCGAGGCCCTGGACCGGGCATGGGTCCTGGCCCTGGCGCCCTTCGCCGGCATCGCGATGCTGGTGGCCCTGTCCGGCTGCGCGGCGGCGGCCGGGGCGCTGCTGGCGAACCGGGCTCCGGTGCTGCTGGGTCCGACCCCGCACGACCGGCTGGCCGCCGCCGAACGCCGTGCGGCCGAGCTGGCGGTCCGCAACCGGCTGGCCCGCGAACTGCACGACTCGGTCGGCCACGCGCTCAGTGCCGTCACGCTCCAGGCGGGTGCCGCCCGCAGGGTCCTGGACAGCGATCCCGAGTTCGTCCGGGCCGCGCTGACCGCCATCGAGGAGACGACCCGGCGCACCGTGGGCGAACTCGACACCGTGCTGGGGCTGTTGCGCAAGGACGACGACGGGGCGCGGGGTCTGCCGTCCGGCCCGGGCCTCGACGCGCTGGACGGGCTGCTCGCGCGCTGCGGGCTGCCCGTCGCCCACACCGCCGAAGGCGATCCGGGCGCCGTCCCCGGGACGGTGTCCCGCGAGGCGTACCGCATCGTGCAGGAGGGACTGAGCAACGCACTGCGACACGGCGGGCGCGGGGAACCGGTGCGGCTGCGGGTCTCGGTGGGCGCCGGGGAGCTGAGGATCGTCCTGGACAGTCCGCTGCCGGAACGGCCGGCCCCGGTGCGACCCGGCGGCGGCCGCGGGCTGCTCGGCATCGCCGAACGGGCCTTACTGCTCGGCGGCCGCACCGGGGCCGGAGAACACGAGGGCCGCTGGCGGCTCACCGCCCGCCTCCCCCTCCACACCCCCGCACAGGAGCAGCGATGAGCACACCGGTCCGCATCGTCCTCGCCGACGACGAACACATGGTCCGCACCGCGCTGCGGGTCATCCTGGACGCCGAGACCGGGCTGGAGGTCGTGGGCGAGGCGTCGACGGGGGCGGAGGCCGTCTCCGTGGTGCGCGAGCTGCGCCCCGATGTGGTGCTGATGGATGTGCGGATGCCGGAGATCGACGGGATACGGGCGACGGAGCAGATCCTGGCCACGCTCGACCCGGCCCCGCGCATCGTCGTCGTCACCACCTTCGAACACGACTCCTACGTGTACGACGCGCTGCGCGCCGGAGCGGCCGGCTTCCTGCTCAAGCGGGCGGCGGCCGAGGACCTGGTGCAGGCGGTACGGCTGGTCGCCCGCAGCGACACGCTGCTCTTCCCCTCCGCGGTCCGGGGCCTGGCGGTGGCGTACGGGAAGCGGCAGCCGTCCGCCGCGCCGCCCTGGGCGGCCAGGCTCACCGACCGGGAGGCGGACGTGCTGCGGCTGATGGCGAGCGGGCTCACCAACGCGGAGATCGCTGCCCGGCTGCGGGTGGGCCCGGCAACGGCGAAGAGCCATGTGGCGGCCGTCCTGGCGAAGACGGGCACCCGCGACCGCACCCAGGCGGTCATCGCCGCTTACGAGTCGGGGTTCATCACGCCCGGCTGACCCGGTGGGCACGGCGGCATTCATGAGGAATGGGTGAGAAGCGGCACAGACGGGAACGGAGCGCGGCCTCCCGCTCGTCCCTCCAGCGGGATGAACAAGACGATCAGGCGCGCCTCGGTCTTCTCCCTGCTGCTGGTCCTCGCCCTCCTGGGGCGGGCGACCTGGGTGCAGGCGTACCAGGCCCGGGCGCTCGCAGACGACGACCGCAACCGGCGGAACACCATCGCGCAGTACGCGCAGCCGCTCGGCGACATCATCGTGGCCGGCTCCCCGGTCACCGGATCCAGGAGAACGGAGGGCGGCGATCTCGCGTACAAGCGCACCTACAAGGAGGGCGGCCTCTACGCGGCCGTCACCGGTTACGGCTCGCAGGCCTACGGCTCCACCCAGCTCGAAGGGATCTACGGCGATGTGCTGGACGGCACCGACACCCGGCTGAAGAATCCGCTGGACGCGCTGACCGGCAGGCAGAGCGCACCGGGCGACGTACTGACGACGATCGACCCGGAGGTCCAGAAGGCGGCGTCCGAGGCGCTCGGTGACGACAAGGGCGCGGCCGTCGCGATCGACCCGAAGAGCGGGCAGATCCTGGGGATGGTCTCCTCCCCGTCCTACGACCCCTCCGACATCAGCGGGACGACGGACGGCGACGCCTGGCGCAAGCTCCTCGCCGACCCGGACAAGCCGCTGGTCAACCGCGCGCTGCGGCAGCCGCTGGCGCCGGGTTCGACCTTCAAGCTGGTGGTGGCTGCGGCCGCGCTGGAGAACGGGCTGTACAGCTCGGTCGACGAGGCCACGAAGAGCCCCGTCCCGTACACGCTGCCCGGGACCAGCACCGTCCTGAGGAACGAGAGCGCCACCGCACCCTGTGAGAACGCGACGCTGCGCGTGGCGCTCCAGTACTCCTGCAACAACGTCTTCGGCAAGGTCGCCGCCGATCTGGGCCAGGAGAAGGTGCGGGCGATGGCGGAGAAGTTCGGCTTCAACACCGAGAAACTCGACGTGCCGGTCCGGGCGTCGAAGAGCATCTACCCCTCCGGCATGGACAAGGCGCAGACGGCACTGAGCGGCATCGGCCAGTTCGAGGTCACCGCGACGCCGCTCCAGATCGCCATGGTCTCCGCGACCCTCGCCAACGACGGCGAGCTGGCCGCACCGCACATGGTCTCCGAGGTCACGGACGCGGACGGAGGCACGCTGGAGGACTTCGAGGACGGTGACATGAAGCGGGTCGTGTCCTCGTCCACGGCCCAGCAGCTGCGCAGCGCGATGGTGACCGTCGTGGAGGAGGGCACCGGCACCAACGCCCGGATCGACGGGGCCGAGGTGGGCGGCAAGACGGGCACCGCGGAGAACGGTGTGGACAACAGCAACACCCCGTACGCGTGGTTCACCTCGTACGCGAAGGACGACGCCGACGGCCAGGAGGTCGCGGTCGCCGTGATCGTGGAGGACGCGGGTTCGGCGGCTTCGGAGGTCAGCGGCAACGGTCTCGCGGCCCCGATCGCCCAGAAGATGATGAAAGCCGCGCTCCAGCGGTAACCGGGACACGACGAACGTCCCGGCACCCCGATTCGGGGTGCCGGGACG
>NZ_JBEXXX010000074.1:0-16875 GCF_040630635.1 Streptomyces sp. NPDC005761
CCCCTGCTTCGGTGGGGGCCTTCGCCGTGAGGGCGGGAGCCTTGAGCGACGGCCGCTGCATGTGCGGACGTGGCGCTTCTGTGTCTCCCGACGCTCATGCGCTGGGTCCCGTGGCCGGACGTCGGGAGTTCTGGGCTGCGGCCGGTGGCTGTTGCAGCGCCAGGTGCAGGCGTAGAACCGGGTTGGTCATCTGTTCGGTGGTCGGCGAGCCCGCGCGGCTCCGGTGTATCGCGCTTTGTGTCACCTCCGCGGCGCCCAGTACCGCGATCGGCAAGAACTCCGTCCGGGACGCCGCCACGAGCTCGGATCTCCTGGCGCCTGAACGGCTGCGCGATCTCTACGAACGCCAAGGTCTCGACCTCAGGCAGATCTCCCGGATGGCCGGGTGCAGTTCTGCGAGAGCCGGGACCATGCTCGTGCAGATCGGAGTACCGCTGCGCGGACGCCAGCCACTGCCGCCGCGACCGGACGTCACCCGCGACTGGCTGCACCGTGAGCACCTTCATGAGCAACGCAGCCTCGCCCACGAGCGCGGCGTCACCCTTCACCACCTCACCACCATGGCCCGGAACTGGGGATTCCCATCCGTTCCACTTGTCGCCGCTACAACGCCATTGGGCACCTGGATCTCCCACGGCCACTCTCGTGCGATGCGCGCCGTCGTGATGACGACATTCGCCCTCGATCGCCTACGCGTGATCACGCAAATCCCAGGCCACGAAACCTTCGCAGCCGCCGCCCGGGCCTTCTACGACGGGCGAAGTGGTCTTCTCCGCCAACGCATTCGGGGAATCGAACGAGCCGCCGGTTTCACCATCATCGATCGCGCCGTCAGCCCGCTGGCGCCCACCAACCGCGGACAGGAGTTCCTCCACGAAGCAGCCGAAATCCTACGCATCGTCGATGCAAATCGGCGGACTGGATAGGTGCGCCGCGCATCGTTCGCTTCTCTGGACCACGAGATCCAGTGTCCGGGATGCCCACGGTTCGGGGGAGGTTCCGAGGTCGCTGGCCACAAGCATGGTGTCGAAGAGCTGATCCTCCGCCTTGCCGTCCAGGATCTCGGCCAGGACGGTACGGGCGGCGTGCTGCGGAGCATCGAGTCCGTCGAGCAACATGTCGCGGTGGATCAGCAGGTCTCCGAGGCCCCGGTCGTGCACCGGTTCAGCAGTTGTCGGGGGCATCGTCGTCTCCTCTGATCAGGAGGGGAGTTATGCGGTGGCTGTGTCCGTGGCCGCGGTGTCGTCGTCGAAGGTCATCTCCGGTGCGGGCCGGCGGAAGCCCTTGGTCAGGACGGCCAGGTATGTGACGCCGATCGCCAGCCAGGCGCCGCCGATCTGGAGTGCGACGTGGCTGAGCTCTGTGAGCAGGTAGAGGGAGACGCCGGCGCCGATGGCCGGCATCGCCAGGTACGAGAAGAGGTTGGGGGTGCGGCCGTGTCTGCGCTCTCGGATCAGGTGGGCGATGACGCAGATGTTCACCAGGGTGAAGCCGAGGAAGGCGCCGAAGTTGATGAATGAGGTGGCTGTGGTCAGGTCGAGTTTCATGGCGATGACACCGGCGGCTGCGGTCAGCAGCAGGTTCGCGACGGGTGTGCCGGTCTTTTTCGACAGTTTGCCGAAGACGGCTTTGGGTAGTGCGCCGTCGCGTCCCATGACGTACATGAGGCGGGCGGCGGAGGCTTGCAGGGCGATACAGGAGGCGATGGATCCGGCGATGGTGACGAAGTTGATCATCTCGGCGTACGTCTCGCCGCCTACCTGGACCTTCAGGTGGTAGGCGGCCGCGTCGACGTCGGCGAACTTCGCGCCGGGGTGGACCAGTTGCATCACGAAGGACAGCACGATGAAGATCGCTCCGGCGGCGATGACGCAGCCGATGATGCCGCGGCCGATCGTCTTCGCTCCGCCCCTGGCCTCCTCGCCCAGTGTGGAGACGGCGTCGAAGCCGAGGAAGGAGTACGCGGCGATGGCGGCGGCCGCGGTGACCGCGCCGATCGACGTGCCCGAGTTCCACAGGGCGTCCGTGGCGGGGGCGGAGGAGCCGTGCTTGCCGAGGAAGACGACGCACAGGGTGGCGAAGAGGACCAGCGACCCCAGGGCGATGAACATCAGGACCTTGTTGACGCGGTCCGCGAGCTTCATGCCGAAGACGTTGATGGCGGTGGTGATGCCCACCGAGACGATCAGCCAGACCCACTTGGGTATGTCGGGGAACTGGGCGTTGAAGTAGATCGCCGTGATCAGCCAGCCGACCATCGGGATGAAGAAGTAGTCGAGGAGCATTGCCCAGCCGGACAGGAAACCGATGCGGCTGTCGAGCATTTTGCGGGCGTAGGTGTAGACCGACCCCGCGCCGGGCACGGCGCGTGCCATTTTTGCGTAACTCAGCCCGGTGAGCAGCATCGCGAGGGTGGCAATGGCGAATGCGGTCGGGGCCGCGCCGCCGCTGGTGGCGGCGACCACGCCGAACATGGTGACGACGATGCCGGGGGAGATGTAGGCGAGGCCGAACAGGACGATGGAGAGGAGGCTCAGGTCGCCCTTGAGTCTCTTGGTGTTCCCTGTGCTCTCGCTGTTCATCGTGGTGGCTCCTCGGTGGTGTGGGCGGGGTTCCAGGTGGCGGGGTCGATGCGGCCCCCGTAGAGCGGGAGTTCCAGGGCTGGGTCGCCGGGGCGGAATTGGTCCCAGATCCGGTTGAGGCCGGCGGTGCCGTAGTGGCGGACGTTGCTGACCTCGTCGAGGTCGATCACGTCGGTGAGGGTGGAGTCGCCGGCATCGACGGTTTCGGCGCGCACGGTGCCCTGCGGATCGATGACGAGGCTGCGGCCCACCCCGGACGGGGCGGCGGAGTTGACGCTGGCGACGAAGACTTGATTGGTGATGGCGTTGGCGCGGTTGAGGACGACCTCCTGCGCGCGGTCGCTCGTCGTGGTGCGGACCACGTTGACGATCAGCTCTGCGCCCATCCAGGCCAGGTGGCGGGAGATCTCGGGGAACCAGGTGTCGTAGCAGATGGACAGTCCGATGCGGCCGACCCCGGCGAGGTCGACGACCTCGAACCGGTTGCCGGGTGTGGTCGTCTCGTACGGGCGCCACGGACAGATCTTGCGGTACGCGGCGAGGCGCTCACCCTGTGGTGAATAGACCGGTGCCGTGTTGTGGACGTGGTCGTCGGTACATCGTTCGTAGACGCTGCCGGGCACCAGCCAGATGCCCAGATCACCCGCGAGCGCGGCGAAGGCCGCATCGCGTTTGCCGTCGAGCGGCTCGGCCCCCTCCTGCGGGGCGGCAGGCACGCCGGGGGCGTTCTCGCCGAGGTGCAGTTCGGGGTAGACGACGAGGGCGCCGGGTGCGTGCAGTTTCACGCGCCGCTCCACGTCGGTGGCAAAGCCGGCGAGGTCGTCGGCCGGGCGGCCGGGCGCCTGGGCGAGGATCAGGGGCAGGGGGCGGGCCATGCGGGAACCAGCCAATCGATAAGGATTGTTGTACGCGGAGAAGTCGACGGAGCTTCGGGTGTCGATAACCGAAAATTCCGGTGGGCCAAGAATGCAGCCAGTCAGTCATAGCTTCAAATACTTGACAGGGCTGGTTAGCATGCCTTCGAGGCATGGAGGTGTCATGCCCCTCCTCCGTCTGCCGAAGGATCACCGCCATGGAACTCCGAGTGCTGCGCTATTTCCTGACCATCGTGGAGACCGGTTCCGTCACCAAGGCTGCCGAGGTGGTCCGCGTCGCCCAGCCCTCGCTGTCGCGCCAGCTGCGCGGCCTGGAAGGGACCTTGGGGATGACGCTCTTCGACCGCGGCGGCAAGCAGATGGTCCTGACGGCGGCCGGCCGGCGCTTCCTTCCCCTGGCCCGCGACCTGGTCGCCCGCGCGGACACCGCCGAGGCCGCGGTCGGTGCGCTGGCTGCCGGTTGTGCCATGCGGATCACCGTGGCGGCGCCGCCCACCACCATCACCGACGTGATCGCGCCGTTCCTGGCCACCTGGGGGCCGGAGGATCCGCTGGTCACCGTGCAGGCGGAGAGTCCGGCACAGGCGTACCAGGCCCTTGCCAGGGGCGCCGATGTGGCCATCTCCTCGGCACCTTCGAGGCGCCGTTTCGCCCGGCTCCCGGTGGCCCGCCTGCCGCTGTGGGCCTACGTCCGTGCCGACCACACCTGGGCGGACCGGGACCACGTCACCATCGGCGAACTTGCCGCGGAGCCCCTCATCGTCCTCACCCCGGCGCACGGCACCCGCCGCATCCTGGACCACGCCGTGCAGGATGCGGACGCCTCGTACGACATCATGCTCGAATGCGACACCCCGCACGTCGCACAGGCCATGGCGGCTTCGGGCCATGGTGTCGCGGTGGTCTCCGACGATCCCCGCTTCGACCTGCACCCGCTGCTGATCCTGGACAGCGCGGGCGAACCGCTGCAGATCCATCTGCACGCGGCGTGGGACGCCGGCCACTACGCGCTGCGCAGCATCGAGGCATTCGCCGCCGGATTGTCACGCTTTTGTGTCGAGCGGTACGGGCCGCAGGTCGCCGCCCGCCTGTGAACTGCAGCGACGACGGCTGCAGACCACGGCTCTCACCAGGACGAGGTGGACGCCATTGCTCACGAACTCGAACCACCGTCCGCGCAACACCCACGGCTACCGCACTCCGGCAGAGATCCGCGCCGGCCTTTGGAACAGCGGTGGTGCGCCGACCGCTTGAGCGCAGCCTCGTTTGACGACAGACGGGGGACGGTCCGGTGCGGACACCCTGGCCTGCCCGGGCTACGCGGGGCCGGGGGGCAGGTGGACGGTCATGATCAGGTGGCAGGTCTCGGTGCCCGAGCCGCGGTAGGTGTGCGGGGCGTCGGCGTCGAAGGTGGCGGTCTGCCCGGCCTCGACGGGGTGGTCGGTGCTGTTGACGACGAGGACCATCTGCCCGGCGGTGACGTTGACGGTCTCCACGACGCCGGCCTGGTGGGGGTGGCTGGGGTATTCCTCGCCGGGTTCCAGCGTCCAGCGCCAGACCTCGGTGGCTGCCGGGCCACTGGTGGTCAGCATGAGCCGGGCTTCGCTGCCGCGCTCGCCCTTCCACAGGGGCATGACGGTGGCGGCGCTCACCACCCGGACACGTTCCTCGGAGCGCCCCTCCAGCAGGGTGGAAACGGAGGCGCCGAGGGTGTCGGCAAGGCGGACCAGGGTGGCGAAGTTGGGATTGCCCTGGGCCTTCTCCAGGGCGACCAGGGCGCCCTTGCTGACCTTGGCGCGGCGGCCGAGCTCGTCCAGGGAGAGTCCGGCGCGGGTGCGGGCCGCGCGGACGTTGTGCGCGAGCGTCCGCAGTGCCGCCTC
This sequence comes from Streptomyces sp. NPDC005761, assembly GCF_040630635.1. Classification (NCBI taxonomy): domain Bacteria; kingdom Bacillati; phylum Actinomycetota; class Actinomycetes; order Kitasatosporales; family Streptomycetaceae; genus Streptomyces; species Streptomyces sp. NPDC005761. The sequence continues at coordinate 5,338 of NZ_JBEXXX010000074.1, forward strand.
TGTCTCGGTCATCGGCCGTCACCCCTCTCGGTAGGTGGACTACTGCACTGCACCGTGCGGTCGTTCGGTTGACGACTTCCGGTCGGTGCGTTGTACGGTGTAGTCGTTCCATTGATAGTAAGGGATCTACCACCGTGATCGCTCTGCTGTTGGCCCTGGGCAGTTCCCTGGCCTACGGAGGCGCCGACTTCCTCGGCGGCCTCGGCGCCCGCAAGGCCCACGTCCTGCGCACCGTGATGATCGCCGCTCCGGCCTCGCTCACCGTCGAGCTGCTGCTGTGGCCCTTCCTCGGCGCCTCCTTCGCCCCCGCGACCCTCGCATGGGGTGCCGCCTCCGGTGTCGCGTCGGCCGCCGCGTTCACCCTGCTCTACCGCACCCTCGCGATCGGCCCGATGAACGTGCTCTCGCCCGTGACCGCGCTCATCTCGGCGATGCTGCCGGTCGGTGTCGGACTGCTGCAGGGCGAGCACCTGGGTACGGCCGGACTGATCGGCCTGCCGCTGGCGCTCGCTGCGGTGGTGCTGGTCAGCGCCGGACACGGCGCCGGCAGCATCCGCCCCTCGCGCACAGCGATGCTGATGGCCTTCGGCGCCGGGGCCGCCATCGCCCTGCAACTGATCTTCCTGCACCAGGCGCCGGCCGACAGCGGGGTGGGCCCGCTGATCGTCGGCCGCGCCGTGTCCTCCACCGTCACCCTGACCGCGGCCGGGCTGATGTTCAGGCGGCTGGGCCCGGAAAAACCTGCCTACGCGATGTCGGCGGCGGCCGGCGTGCTCGACTCGGTGGCCAACCTGCTGTTCCTGCTCGCCGCCCGCAGCAGCGACCTGGCCGTCGTCGCTGTGATCACCGCCCTGTACCCGGCCGGCACCGTCCTGCTCGCCCGCAGCGTCCTGGCCGAGCGCATCCACCGCACCCAGCTGATCGGCCTGGGCACCGCCGCCGTCGCCGTCAGCTTCCTCGCCCTCACCTGACGCCCACCGCAGAACAGCAGCTGCGCCGCCTGGAGCGCACCTGCTCCTGGAAGTCTGACCCCACCCCGCCCGCACTCCCGAAAACGGACCCCCTCGATGACCACCTTCCGCATCAGCCCCGCCGTCGCGGACGCCTTCCCCGACACCCTCATCGCCGTCGTCACCGCCACCGGCCTGCGCGGCCACCAGCCCTGGCCCGCCACCACGACCGCCCTGGAAGACCTGGAACAGCAGCTCGCGAACGGCACCTGGGTCCCCGCCGACGAGGCCGACCCGCGCATCGAGACATGGCACACCGCCTACCGCTCCTTCGGCACCAACCCACGCCGCATCCGCCCCAGCGTCGACGCGCTGGGCCGCCGCATGGCCAAGAAGGGCAGCCTGCCCCGGATCAACCCGGCCGTCGACTCCTACAACACGGTCTCCGTCCGCCACGCCCTGCCCGCCGGCGCCTTCGACCTCGACCACGTCACCGGCGACGTCGAGATCCGGCACGCCGACGGCACCGAGACCTTCACCCCGCTCGGCGAACCCGACATCGTCGAGCACCCCAAGCCCGGCGAGATCATCTACACCGACACCGCTGACGTGCTCACCCGCCACTGGAACCACCGCGACGCCCACCGCACCCGCGTCACCGAAGACTCCACCCGCGTCGCCTTCGTCCTCGAAACCCTGGCTGCCGTACGCGACGGACACCGCCTCACCACCGCCGCCGGCGAGCTGCGGGACCTGCTCACCGCGCACGCCACCGAGAGCACCGTCCACTATCTCAGCCCCGAACACCCCCAGGTCCGCGTCTGAACCACACTCCCGCCTACCCGCCTGAACACGGCGGGACGCGAACTGGCCAGCGCCCCAGGCTGCCGCCACTCACTCCTGGCCGCCGCCACGTCGTCCTCATTCAGCTCCGGCGCGTCCGGGTCGCGCAGCGGGCGCCAGGCGAGGCGGCCAGGACGGTTGGTGCGTGATCACCCTGTTCAGGCCAACCCGGTTGGGGGCCAGGTCCTCCACCGCGCCGTACGGGCCGGACTCGTCGTGGATTGCGGGGACCCACTCCTCGGCAAGGCGGGCGTCTTGACGGCAGAGAAACGTGGGAGGGGCCCGACAGATGTCGGGCCCCTCCCACGAGTCGCCAGCGGGGGACGTCAACCGCGGCTAGGTAGGCGTGGGTGCAGTCGGTCGGGATCGTCACCTTCTGTGCGAGCTTGTCGGTGAAGCCGTCGATCCAGGTGAACCATGTGCCGCTGTGCGGCACTTCCCCCGCTTGTCGGACACGACCTTGTCGCCCGCCGTCCACGGCGACGCCGTCCCGGTCCCGAAGCCGCCGTTGCCGAGCAGCTGGCCGGCCGTGCACCTCCCGCCGCCTCCGCCGGCGGCGGGCAGCTTGTACGCTTGCGCGGCCGCCGCGGACCAGCCGAACTCGTCGTTGTCGCTGAAGTAGTAGTAGGTGGCACCGTTGGGCAGCATCGCCGCGGTGATGCCGCCGAAGCCGGACATGAACGGCACGTACACCGTGCTGGTGAACACCGGGTTGTCCGCCGAGGTGAACTTCCGGGCCCACAGGCCGTCCTGGTACTGGTAGGTCCTGCCGGTCGTGTCGGGGGTCGTGGTGATGCCGCGGTTCGCCGGGTTCTGCTGCATCGCGTCGGCGAGCATCGGCGGGTCGAGCTTCGGCACGCCGCCGATCTTCCCGCCGTCGGCGTTCAGGAACCGGCCGACCTTGGCGATGTCGTCCTGCGTGTAGAACAGGCCGTACCCGCCGAACGGCTCCCCGGTGGCGCTGTTGTCGGTGCGCTCGGTGGTGAGCACGTCCGGGCTCAGGTGCAGCGGGACCAGCACCTGCTCGCGGATCCAGCGGTAGATGTCGCTGCCGGCGCCGGCCTTGGACACCAGGTAGTTCTGCATCGCCCGGACCAGCACGAAGGTGTCGGAGGAGTGGTAGACCCACTTCGTGCCGGGCGCAGCAGAGTGCGGGAAGGCCAGCGCGGCGGTCATCTTGGGCCCGTACGCCTCGGCGTCGAAGAACGACAGCATGCCGCTGCCGGCCTCGTCGGCCTCGAAGGCGCTGGAGGAGTAGTTGCCGGTGGCCATGTTCGCCGTGTCCTGGAACGTGACGCCGCTCCAGGCGGAGGTGTCCGCCTCGCTGACCCAGTCGCGGATCCGCTGCGATGGCACGGACGAACCGTAGACCTGCGTCAGCCGCATCAGCACGATGCCCGCGAACATCGACTTGGCCAGCGAGTACGACGGCAGCACCATCTGGTTGCAGTACGGGTACGCGCCCTGCCGGGTCTTACACGCGCCCACGTAGTTCACCCCGCCGTAGGACACACCGTACGTACTCAGCGCCGAGGCAGTGATGCTGCTGCCGAACGCGCTGGTGTCGATACCGGCGTTCGGGAAGTCGGTGCTCAGCGCGCTGATCGGTTTGGTCGGGATGCGGTGGGCGACCTCGGCGGCGTACGCGTTCTTCAGGTTGGTCTCACCGGTCACGTTGTGCCGGGAGTAGGTCGCGCCGACCTGGCCCCACATGTCGAACTGGAAGTACTCGCACGTCTCGTGCGTGATCTGGTAACGGACCTGGGAGATCCTGCTGCCGTCGAAGAGGAAGGTCAGCAGGCCATTGTGCACACAGTTGGCGTTGCGCTCGACCAGCGCGAGGGGCAGCGAGACGCGGGTACGGCCGCCGTCACCGTTCTCGTTCCAGGCGCGTCCGCCCCCGACGATCAGGTTCCAGTACGCGCTTCCGGTGATCTGCAGACCGCGGACGGCAGGGATGACGTGGCTGCCGTTCTGCACGAGATCGATGCTCACCGGCGGCAAGTGCTTGAGTGCGGCGGTGGCCGCGTAGCGGTAGGGGTCCTTGACGGTGCGGAAGCCGCCGGCGGTGGCCACGTCGTTGAGCGTCAGGGTGCCCTCGAAGGTGTGCGTCGGGGCAGCGGCCGCCGCGGGCAGCGCGAAGGCGTCGTTGGCGACGGTGCCGGTGGCCGCGCCACTGGTCAGGGCGGCGGCGGTCAGCACTGACCTGGTCACGGCACCGCTCCCGGTGAGCGGATCACCGGGTATGGCGGACGCGGCGTACGCGGCTCTCGCCGCCAGCGGTGAGAAGGGTATGAGGGCCAAGGCCAGTACGAGCACGGTCAACACGGCCCAGCGGCGCTGGGCGTACAAGGGGGACACTGTGAACTCCTCATGAACGCGAAAGGGTAGTGCCCGCATTCTGGGGACGCGCGGTCCTGCAGTCGAAGACCAATGGGGGTTCGACGGCATGCCTCGAAGGCATCGGCAGGGATCAGGGGACGACCGGTCCGACGGCCGCCGAGGGGCGAGAGGTCAGAGGATGCGCAACCGCCGCTGGTGGCCAGCCGGGACCGGAGGGAGGTGTTCGACGTCTCAACTCGCCGTCAACAGGAGTCAGGGCGCACACCTCAGTCCACGGGCGCTTTCACCGTGCCTGCGGCGTGGTGGTGTTCGGTGTTGATGCGCTGGGCTTCTTCGAGCTGGTCTTCGAGGATGACGATGCGGCAGGCCGCTTCGACGGGGGTGCCCTGGTCGACGAGTTCGCGGGCGCGGGCTGCGATGCGCAGTTGGTAGCGGGAGTAGCGGCGGTGGCCGCCCTCGGAGCGCAGCGGTGTGATCAGGCGGGCCTCGCCGAGAGCGCGGAGGAAGCCCTGGGTGGTGCCGAGTGCCTCGGCGGCCCGGCCGATGGTGTAGGCGGGGTAGTCCTCGTCGTCGAGACGGCCGAAGGAATCGTCTGCTGTCATCGCACCTCTCTGTGGAACACGCTGGAGGGGCCCGGGTGCCATGTGGCACCCGGGCCCCGAAGGAACTGCTACACCATCTACCGGCCCTGGTACTGCGCCGGCCTTCTTATTCCGCACGCCTCACGGGGGATGTGGGCGTATACGGGGATCGCGGTTGCTTGACCGGAGACCACCTCACTATCGATGTCCTGCGGTACCCGGACTCAAGACTTCCGTCCGGGCGATCCTGATGGCGCCTGGCCCCTCCGTTCTTTCCCTCTGACTGAACAACTCACTGCGTGCATACTGCTGGTGGCCTTGCCCAGCGCCACTCTTCGACAGCCAGCCCCGTCGCCTCTCCTGCATCTGCTCTGGCTTGGAACCCCACTGTCGAACTTCCCGGTACGCGCGTCCGCAGCAGACGCCTTTATCGAGGAACCACTGAGTACCGCTCTGCTGGTCCTGCGTACTGCACCTACTGAACTGCTCTTGCGGTACTTCTCACGGCGGCCCCTGATCACTGCGGGCCACCCGGTCCGGTCGTCAGTCCCGTCGCCTTCCTGCAACCGCTCTGGCTTCGAAACTCCACCACCGCACCGTCCTGCGTACTGCACTTGCAGGTACCTACTGCCTGGCAGTTCGTCTCTGCCGGGCCCTGCTTGATCTCGGCTACGAGAGAAACCATAACTACACCGCCACCCAATATATACTCCAGCCGACATAGATTTCCGAGCACCCGGCAGGCAGGTAGTCGACCTCAGCCGTGGAAGGGGGTCGTCAGTCCCGCCCCGGCCGGCGACACCCGCCCTGAGCAGCGCCGATCCGCAGCCTCGGCGCCGCGAACGCCACGGCTCACCTCTCGGGTCGCACGGTTGCGCTGGCAACCAAGTCCACGAAGCAGGGACTTGATGGGGTTTATGGGCCCGAACTTGGGCACAAGCACCGGCACGCAGGACCAGACATTGACGATCCATAGACCACGGTGACCTGATGGACACAATGGGCGTCAACGTTGCCCTCGTCCGCTCCGCACGGACAGTCGCCGACGCGCGTGAGAGCGCCCGGGATTTCCTTGCAGCACTCGTACCGTCGCCGAGGCAGCCGACACCGTGATCCTGGTGATCTCGGAGCTCGCCACCAATGCCCTGCGCCACGGCGGCGGCACCTGCACCCTGCAACTGACCGCACACCCCGACAGCATCGAGGTGCTGGTGCACGACGCCAGCCCCCGGCCGCCCCGGATGCGCACTCCCGACCGGAGCGGCGACACGGGAGGATTCGGCTGGCCTCTGGTCAACCGCCTCGCCCGCACCACCGCGGTCACCCGCCGAACCGACGGCGGCAAAACCGTACGCGCCCTTCTCGACCGGTAACGCAAGAACGCTGCGCTGGCTGGGCTTGGGCTTCGACTCACGGGACCGGATTCGCGCGTTTCCCCTGGAGCTAGTGCTCACGGAACGGCGGAACCTACATCCGGTGCAGGTTCCGCCGTTCCGTGAGCACTTCCGCGTGATCATGGGTACCGGATCGAGCATTTCCGCGTGAACATGAGCAGCGGTAACGTTCAGTAGCGGGCACTTGTGGATCAGTCAGGTAGGCCGTCGGCGAAGGCGGTGATGGCGTCGGCGAGGGCGTGGGGGCCGGTGAGGAAGGTGTCGTGGGCTTCGCCGGGGATCTCGACGAGGCGGGCGTCGGGCAGGGCCTGGTGCAGGCGGCGGGAGACGTCGGCCAGCCAGCGAGGGCTGAGTTCGCCGATCACGAGGAGCGTCGGGATCTTGAGGGCGGCGAAGCGGGTGAGGTCATCGCCGAAGCTGTCCATCGCGCGCATCTCGCGGGCCCATGTCGGGGGCATGGAGGCGCGGATGGCCCAGAACGGGGTCTGGCGGAACTCCTCGATGGCCTCGTCGGGGAACTTCAGGAAGTTCCGCAGTCCGAGGGTGAGGGTCTGGTCGAGGTCGCCGGCCTGGACGGCCTCCTCGAAGGGGGCGAGGGCGTCGCCGCCGACGGGGCCGCCCAGCGGGATCGGGGGCTCGTAGAGGATGAACGCAGCCGGGGGCTGGTGCAGGGCGTGGGCGAGGGTGACCAGTCCGCCGTAGGAGTGGCCGAGCAGGATCGCGTCGGGGCCGGCGAGGTCGAGGACGGCGGCGATGTCATCGGCCTCCCGCTGGATGGCGTGCTCGCTCTTGTCGCCACTGGCGCCCCGGCCGCGGCGGTCGATCGCGTAAGTGGTGAAGTGCGGGGCCAGCAGGTCGGCGAGGATCTGCCAGTCCTGGGCGGCGTTGAGGGCACCTGTTGAGACGACCAGGGGGGCGGCCCTGGCCGGTGACCGTGACGGCGATCTCCGTGCCGTCGGCGGAGGCGACATGGGCCTGGCGGGGAGTAGTTGCAGTCATGATCCTCTTCCTCATGTCGCGCTCCCGGGAGGGGTGCGGCGCGGGCGGCCCGGCCGGGGCGGCCTTGCAGGTGGTACGGAGCCTGCGAATCCACCGTGACATCGAAACGATGTGTGCATCGTTTCGATGTGAGATCCTGGGGTCATGCTGGAACTCGCGATACTCGGCTTCCTCGCCGAAGGCCCCCTGCCCGGTCACGAGCTGCGCCGCCGCATCACGCACCTGACCGGCTACAGCCGTCCGGTCAGTGACGGCACCCTCTACCCGGCGCTCAACCGGCTGACGAAGACCGGGCTGATCGAACGGCGCCCCGCACCCGAGGCGGGCGGCGGCCGATACGTGCTGAACCTGACCGCGGCAGGACGCGAGGACATGCTTCGGCGGCTGCGGGAACCGGCCGAGCACGAGATCACCGACTTCTCCCGCTGGTTCGCGGTCCTGGCGTTCCTCTCGCTGCTGCCCGACATGGCCGAGCAGCACGCCGTGCTGCGCCGCCGCCTGGACTTCCTTCAGGCTCCCGCCAGCTTCTTCTACGACGGCGACACACCGCTGCGCGCCGAGCAGGTCGCCGACCCCTACCGGCGCGGCATGATGCTCACCGCCCGCGTCACCAGCCGCGCCGAACGCGCCTGGCTCCACGAGGTCCTGGACGGCGACGCCATCCCCGGGGCCGACGAGCAGCCCCGCCCCCAGACCCACACCCGTGATCGGAAGGACTGAACATGCTTGCGGCCTGGTACGACCAGCAGGGCCCGGCCGCCGAGGTGCTCCAGTACGGTGAGGTATCCGACCCCGCCCCCGGCCCTGGTGAGGTCCGCGTCCGCGTCACCGTCTCCGGCGCCAACCCCGGCGACACCAAGAAGCGACGCGGCTGGACCGGCTCGGCCATGCCCTATCCGCGGGTGATCCCGCACAGCGACGCCGCCGGCATCATCGACGCCGTCGGCGACGGCATCGACGCACGCCGCGTGGGACAACGAGTGTGGGTGTACGGCGCCCAGTCCTACCGCCCCTTCGGCACCGCCGCCCAGTGCACCGTCGTCCCCGGCGAGCTCGCCGTACCGCTGCCCGACCACCTGTCCGATGACCTCGGCGCGAGCCTGGGCATCCCCGGCATCACCGCGCACCGCACCGTCTTCGCCGACGGCCCCGTCGACGGCCACCTCGTTCTCGTCAACGGCGTTCTGGGCGGGGTCGGCTCCCTGGCCGCCCAGCTGGCCCGCTGGGGCGGGGCCACAGTCGTCGGTACCGTGCGACGCGGCACCGACCTGGGCCGGATCGATCCCGCGGTCGTCTCCCACGCCGTCGCGCTGGACTGTGGCGACCCGGCCGCCGCGATCCGCGCCCACGCACCCCATGGCGTGGACCGGATCATCGAGGTCTCCCTGTCCGACAACGCCGTCCTGGACGACGCCGTCGCCGCGAACGGCGCCACCATCGCCGCGTACGCCACCCGCGACGACCGGACCGAGATCCCGTTCTGGACGTTGCTGTTCAACAACGTCACCCTGCGCCTGTTCGGCAGCGACGACTTCCCCGACCAGGTCAGACGCCAGGCTGCCCGGGATCTCACCGCCGCGGCGGCCGTCGGCTCCCTCACCGTCGATGTCGGAGACCGCTTCCCGCTCGCCGACATCGCCAAGGCCCACGACCGTATCGACGCCGGCGGCCGGGGCCGCGTCCTGATCGACGTTCCACAGTAGAGAAACCCGGCGGAACCTCCTCGCTCCTCCCCACGGTCGTTGCCCGGTCATCGGGCCCGGTGCCCCGCGTTGCCGCTACGTGGCGGTGCTCTTCCAGGGCGAGCGGCTCACCGCGGCCACCGTCGCAGGCACGGTCGTACTACCCGGGGCCATCGCCTGCCTCGCGGTCGCCGAGTCCCGGCTGGAGGCCAGGACCTGAACGCCGTGAGGTGACACACGGCGGTGTGGGTGCACCGGGGTCCCCCACCGTCGCCGATCCACCGGCCCAGGATGTCCCGGCGCCCCTCGGCGGTGACCGCGACTGCCATGTAGACGGGCCGGTTGGCGACCTTCCCGTCCCTGACCTTCACGTTCACACAGTCGATGAAGGCGACCGGGTAAAAACTGTCCAGCGGCCGGTTCTGACATTCGGTCATGCCGGCCATCACACTGTCGGTGATCGTGGAGATCGTGGACTTGGAGATCTCCGCGCCGTACACCTCGGCAGGATGCGCGGAGATCTCCCCGTGCGTGAGCCCTTTCACCGACAGAGGCAGGACCATCTCGTCCACTCCGCCCAGCCGACGCTGGCGTTTCTTGAGCTGCTGCGGCTCGAAGGATCCGGCCCTGTCCCGCGGCACCGCGACCTCGACCGGCCCCGACTCGGTGATCACCGTTTTGGACCGGTGCCCGTTGCGGTAGTTCTCCCGGCCGCGCACGGCCCGCTCGCCGGGATCGTGCCCCAGATGATCAGTGAGCTCACCCTCCAGCGCGGACTCCAGCACCCGCTTCGTCAGCTGCTGCAGCAGCCCGCCCTCTCCGGTGAGCTTCACCCCACCGGCCTGAGCCCGGGCCACCAACTCGGCGACCAGCCCGTCATCCACGGGGCCCGTCGCACCCACAGCGGCCCCGACCTCGATGTCACTCTTCACGTCAGCCATCAACTGCCGCTTTCAGTACGGAAGTTACGCTGCTCGCCGTACAGACCCCCCGGCGGCCATCCGCTGCACCGGTGCCCGCCCAACTGGCGCAGGCCGCCGTGGAAGCTGCCGAGCGCCAGCACACCAGCGTGAGCGGGAAGAAGCCGACCGCCCAGCTCGTGCACACCCTGGCGAGGGAGGTGATGCGCCTCAACGAGCAAGTCGCCGAGATCGACAAGCTCATCGAGGCCCTGTTTCGCGAGCACAAACACGCCGAGGTGATCGCGAGCATGCCCGGCATAGGCCCCCTGCTGGGCGCCGAATTCCTCGCAGCCACCGGCGGAGACATGACGGCCTTCGGCACCCCGGACCAGCTTGCCGGGTTCGCCGGCGTCGCCCCGGCTCCCCGCGACTCGGGCAAGATCAGCGGAAACCTCCACCGGGCCAAGAGATACAGCCGCAGCCTCCAACGCGTCCTCTACACCTCCGCGTTGATCAGGATTCGCTGCTGCGAGGAATCACGCCGCTTCTACGACCGCAAGCGCGCTGAGGGCAAGCGGCACACCCAGGCCGTGCTCGCACTCGCCCGACGACGCGTCAACGTCCTCTGGGCTCTTCTCCGCGACAATCGACCCTACGATCCCACACCGCCGGTCCCGACCGCCGCTTGAGCTCGACAACTCCGCGAGGAATTGCGGTCGACGAGCAGACACGGATGCGGGAAGATCCGCAGACCGAGGGCCGAAGGCGGGGAGTGCGGTGATCACTCAGGGCGTGAAGTTCGCGACGCGATGCGATGACTGCGGCGGTGTGTTGATACGCGACATCGGCCAGTTCATTGACCGCGGGCAGGTGTGGTGGGGCACCGAAGGGAGATGCCGGACCTGTCCCACTACGTGGTGCGAGCAGGACAGCGGCGGAACGACCCCCGAGGAGATCCGTCAGGCGCTGCTGGCAGAGCACGGCCCTGCTCGAATTCGCCTTGCAGGGCCCGAGCCGAGTCTTGTCCCTGTCTTGCACGCTCTGCGGGAGACACACGGGCTGTCGCTGGCGCAGGCGCGGGCAATGGCCGACGAGCTGAGGACGACCGGCCTGGCGGGCACGTTGGTCGAAATGGAGCATGTGGCCGCAGGTCTCCGCAGTCGCTCAGTTGCAGCGACCGTGGAGCCGGCGGCCGACTGACGGCCAGTGCCCCAGCCAGAACGGCTTGACAAGAGGAATAGAAATCGTTCGTTGGGATCGAGGTGTTCCACGCCCCAGGCGCGAGCGGGGTGCTTCTCGCCCATGATTTCACTTTCGGTGATCAGTCCCCAGCCGGCGACCACGAGGCCGGTGAAGCCGAGCTGCTCACGCAGCAGACCGGTGATGATGCCCAGTGGCCCGAGACGCTCGGCCTGGCCGCCGTCGCAGACGCCGGCCTCGTCCGCAGCTTCGCCGACACCGTCCGCCGCGAATACCGAGGGCGGTTGTGCCAGAGCGCCATTTCGCGGGGGCCTGGCGGCGCCCAGGACGTTGAAGTGCTTCTGGGCTGGGCGGTGACCATGTGCGGCGCGGTGGTCTGGCCGGGGTCTTCGACGGGGCTGCCGCCGGGGTCGATGGTGACCATGGTGTGGAAGAGCTGTCCTGCCTTCTCCTCCAGCGTCATGCGCCCGAGCAGGTCCGTGACACGTTCTTCGATGGTGCAGGCGGGGTCCTGGTACGGGTGTGCTCCGGAAACGGGCTGGTGGGGGGTGTCGGCGTACTTGCCTATGTGCAGGGGTGCGTACGGATGAACGTGCAGAGCAAGTAGCCGCCCGGTGCGCTCATCGCCATGCGAGAGGATGGAG
>NZ_JBEXXX010000075.1:0-15180 GCF_040630635.1 Streptomyces sp. NPDC005761
GTTTTACATATTTTTGATATTCCTAACTAGCTACGTCGGGCGGGCCCCGAAGCAACGTGCTTCGGGGCCCTCCTCATGTCCGTACACACCCACGTGCCCGACAGGCGAACGTCAGGACGTCTTGAGCGACGCCGCCATCTCCGCCAGCCGTTCCGTCGAGGCGGACCCGGTCACGACCGTGGTCGCGCCCTTTTCCTGACGCACGAGGGCGTCGTACTTCGGGCCCTCCCAGTGCTGCCAGGTCTCCCCCGCCACCTGCTGCGTGCGCCCGGTGTCCTTCGCCCTCTGGCTCACCTCGGTGACGTACTTCTCCGCAGGGGACGTGGACTGCTCCACCGCGACGTACTTGCCGTCCGGGTCGAGGAAGCCCAGGTGCCAGCTGTCGCCCGCCTCGCGGTCGTAACCGACCGAGGTGGGCTTCCAGTTCTGCGCCAGACCGCTCGGAGCCGCCACCGGGTACGGGGCCGCGCGCCGGGCGGTCAGGAGCTCGACCCGGTAGTCGACGGCCTTGACGGGATCGGCCTTGTCGTCGTGCGGGATGAAGATGTAGACGACCCCCGCCACGGCGGCGATCACCGCCAACGACAGGAACATGTCCCGCACTGTCTGCTTGCCTCGCTTGCTTGCCACGCGTCCATCGTCGCATCAGTCCCGACGGGCCCGGATCGCGGGACCGGGTCGAGAACCGCAACGACGTACGGGGGCCGAGGGCGGGACGCGATCCGGCCCAGGAAAGGGACCGGATCGAGCGGGTCCGCTCATTCGTGACCCGGTCTGCTCATTTTATCGACCTGACGATAGAGTCACATCACCCTCATCCGGTCGTCGTCGTACAGAAAGGTGCGCTCCGATGTCCGAGCATCATCTGCCGTCCCAGCTCGAGGTCTCCCCGGAGGCCCCCGACCGCAACCTCGCCCTGGAGCTCGTCCGGGTCACCGAGGCCGCCGCCATGGCCGCCGGGCGCTGGGTCGGCCGCGGGGACAAGATCGGCGCCGACGGCGCCGCCGTGAAGGCCATGCGGACCCTCGTCTCCACCGTGTCGATGAACGGCATCGTCGTCATCGGTGAGGGCGAGAAGGACGAAGCCCCCATGCTGTTCAACGGCGAGCGCGTCGGCGACGGCACCGGCCCCGAGGTCGACATCGCCGTCGACCCGATCGACGGCACCACCCTGAACGCCAAGGGCATGCCGAACGCCATCGCCGTCCTGGCCGCCGCGGACCGGGGCGCGATGTTCGACCCGTCCGCCGTCTTCTACATGGACAAGCTGGTCACCGGCCCCGAGGCCGCCGACTTCGTCGACATCAACGCCCCCGTTTCGGTGAACATCCGCCGGGTCGCCAAGGCCAAGAACTCCACGCCCGAGGACGTCACCGTCGTCATCCTGGACCGCCCCCGCCACGAGGGCATCGTCAAGGAGATCCGGGAGACCGGCGCCCGGATCAAGTTCATCTCCGACGGCGACGTCGCGGGCTCGATCATGGCCGCCCGCGAAGGCACCGGCGTCGACCTGCTCATGGGAATCGGCGGCACGCCGGAGGGCATCATCTCGGCCTGCGCCATAAAGTGCCTCGGCGGCGTCATCCAGGGCAAGCTCTGGCCGAAGGACGCCGCCGAACGGCAGCGCGCCCTGGACGCCGGACACGATCTGGACCGGGTGCTGTCCACGGACGACCTGGTCAGCGGGGACAACGTGTTCTTCGTGGCGACCGGCATCACGGACGGCGAGCTGATGCGCGGCGTCCGCTACCGCGCGGAGACGGCGACGACCGAGTCGATCGTCATGCGTTCCAAGTCGGGCACCATCCGGACGATCGACTCCACGCACCGGCTGTCGAAGCTGCGTGCCTACAGCGCGATCGACTTCGACCGCGCGAAGTGATGTAGGCACGTCCGTCCGCGCGAAGAGGCGCCCCCCATGTGCGGTGGGGGCGCCTCTTCGCGCAGGCGGGTAGGGTCCGGCCGGATGCGGGTGTGCCGTGGCCGTCAGCCGGCAGCGGCGATGTGGCCGGTGGCGCCGGACGCCTTGAGCTCCGCCTCGCGCCGCCTGCGGCGGGCGAGCGCCACGCGGCGTTCGGCAGCCGTGAGGCCGCCCCACACCCCGTACGGCTCCGGTTGCACGAGGGCGTGCTCACGGCATTCGATCATCACAGGACAGCGCGCGCAGACCCGCTTCGCGGACTCCTCGCGCGACAGTCGGGCAGCAGTCGGCTCCTTCGACGGGGCGAAGAACAGCCCGGCTTCATCCCGGCGGCACACCGCCTCCGAGTGCCAGGGGCCTGCCTGATCCTCCCGAGCGGGGGCCCGCTGGGAAGGGATGGCGGCGACCTGCAGGGGCTGATGCGGCAGTTGCAGCACGGTCCACTCCTGACGACGGCTTCGCGAGCAAGAGGCGATGCAGCACTCCCTACCCGCTGTGCGCGCGCCTATGCACTGAGTGGCACTCAGTTCCGGACGACGGAATTTCGGTCGAGCAGATATCCGCCCGGAATCCCAGCTCTGTGCACCAATGCGCCCCCAGGTACCACTGCGCGCCGCGCGCGTCACGCCGTACTCAGTGACCGAGATGTTTACGGAGCCGGTCCTGCAGATCCGCAATGAACTTGCCGCGCTTGGGCTTCGCCTCGACGCTGCCGAACACCGAATATCCGTTGACGGCGACCACAGGAGCCTCGGGATCCGCCGATTCCAGCGTCGCGACTTCGAAACTGCCGAAGACTCCCGTCCCGTTGCCGCGCAGCGAGATGTTCTCGGGGACCCTGATGTCCACGCTGCCGAAGATGGAGGTCGCGTTGATCACGGTGAGCCGCTGCCCGAAAAGAGCCTCGGTCAGATCGATTTCTACGCTGCCGAACAGCGAGAACGCGTTCGTGCGCCCGCCGACCCGCCAGCGCCCCTTGCGGGTGGCGCTGCTGAAGATCGCGACCAGGTTGTCGGCGGGGCCCGTCGGCACCTCGGAGGCGCGGTCGTACGAGGCGGCGGCCCTGGGCACACCACCCGGCGCCGGCAGGTCCCGGACCAGCGGCTCCAGTTCCCCGACGGTCTTGGCGCGGTAGACGGCATCGACCCGCTCGGCATGCTCGTCGGCGGTCAGCCGGCCCTCGGCCATCGCCTCCCGCAGGATGTCCGCGATCCGGTCGCGGTCCGCGTCGGAGGCGCGGATGACGTCGGGTTCCGCCCGCGCGGTGGGCTGCTGGGGGTGCTTTTCGAGGTCCACCGGCCCAGCGTACCCAAACGCGATAGATCGCGACTAGGGGGCGGCCGGGCGCGGCGCACACATATATCGCGATCCGGCGCGGGGCCGGAGCCGCAAAAACGGGCCGGCCCCACCCCGGCCGCGGAGCCGGGTGAGCCCTACCTCACAGACTCGCCGCCCCCACGGGGTCCTACCCTGGTGGGTGCGCTGCCCAAGGGAGGTCAGCCGCCGTCTGCCGAGTGAGGAATGGCCGTAATGCCAGAGTTTGCGTACTCCGATCTGCTCCCCCTGGGAGAGGACACCACGCCGTACCGCCTGGTCACCGCCGAGGGTGTGTCCACCTTCGAGGCCGACGGACGGACGTTCCTCAAGGTCGAGCCGGAGGCGCTGCGCACCCTGGCCGCCGAGGCCATGCACGACATCTCGCACTATCTGCGGCCTGCCCACCTGGCGCAGCTGCGGCGGATCGTCGACGACCCCGAGGCGTCGTCCAACGACAAGTTCGTCGCGCTCGACCTGCTGAAGAACGCGAACATCGCCGCTGCGGGTGTCCTGCCCATGTGCCAGGACACCGGCACCGCGATCGTCATGGGAAAGCGCGGACAGAACGTGCTGACGGCGGGCGGTGACGAGGAGGCCCTGTCGCACGGCATCTTCGACGCGTACACCAAGCTCAACCTGCGCTACTCGCAGATGGCCCCGCTGAACATGTGGGACGAGAAGAACACCGGCTCGAACCTCCCGGCGCAGATCGAGCTGTACGCGACCGACGGCGGTGCGTACAAGTTCCTCTTCATGGCCAAGGGCGGCGGCTCGGCCAACAAGTCGTTCCTCTTCCAGGAGACCAAGGCGGTCCTCAACGAGGCCTCCATGATGAAGTTCCTGGAGGAGAAGATCCGTTCGCTGGGTACGGCGGCCTGCCCGCCCTACCACCTGGCGATCGTCGTCGGCGGTACGTCGGCCGAGTTCGCGCTGAAGACCGCGAAGTACGCCTCCGCGCACTACCTGGACGAGCTGCCCGCCGAGGGCTCCCCGACCGGTCACGGATTCCGTGACAAGGAGCTGGAGGAGAAGGTCTTCGAGCTGACGCAGAAGATCGGCATCGGGGCGCAGTTCGGCGGCAAGTACTTCTGCCACGACGTGCGCGTGGTCCGTCTCCCCCGGCACGGCGCCTCGCTGCCCGTCGCCATCGCCGTGTCCTGCTCGGCCGACCGCCAGGCGACCGCGAAGATCACCGCCGAGGGCGTCTTCCTGGAGCAGCTGGAGAAGGACCCGGCGCGCTTCCTCCCCGACACGACGGACGAGCACCTCGACGAGGCGGGCGACGTCGTCGAGATCGACCTCAACCGTCCGATGGACGAGATCCTCGCCGAGCTGACGAAGTACCCGGTCAAGACCCGGCTCTCGCTGACCGGCCCGCTGGTCGTGGCGCGCGACATCGCGCACGCCAAGATCAAGGAGCGGCTGGACGCGGGCGAGGAGATGCCGCAGTACCTGAAGGACCACCCGGTCTACTACGCGGGACCGGCGAAGACGCCCGAGGGTTACGCCTCCGGTTCCTTCGGTCCGACGACGGCCGGCCGGATGGACAGCTACGTCGCGCAGTTCCAGGCGGCGGGCGGCTCCAAGGTGATGCTGGCGAAGGGCAACCGGTCCAGGCAGGTCACCGACGCCTGTGACGCGCACGGTGGGTTCTACCTCGGTTCGATCGGCGGCCCCGCGGCCCGCCTCGCACAGGACTGCATCAAGAAGGTCGAGGTCGTCGAGTACGAGGAGCTCGGCATGGAGGCGGTCTGGAAGATCGAGGTCGAGAACTTCCCGGCGTTCGTCGTCGTCGACGACAAGGGCAACGACTTCTTCACCGAGCCCGCCCCCGCCCCGACGTTCACCAGCATTCCGGTGCGCGGCCCCGGCCTCGCCTGACGGGCGGCCGCACCGACGAGGGGCGTCCCGGCCGCGGCCGGGGCGCCCCTTTGCCGTCCGGCGGGCCGGGTCGGCTACCGGCGGCCCGGGCTCCCCCGGCCGGCCCTTCGGTGAATCGGCCGACCGCCCCGACCGGGAACGGCGTCATCGATTCCCGACGAGCCGATTCCTTCTCCCTCGTACGGCACGTTCCTCAATGCGCTGCCGCCCGGCCCCTTTTCTCCACGGACGAGAGGCTCTCGCCAGGAAGTGTTCATGGCGTCCGGCCGGGATCCGGATGTGCCGCCGGGCCGGTTTTGCCGCCGGGCTCGCCACGGACGGCCCGCTCATCCGATTCACCGCGAATTGTTTCCCGCTCGGGGACGAATATCGCGGAGACCGTGGGCAGGGAACGGCATTCCCCGGCTGGACCGCCGGTCGATCACCCGGCGTTCGCTCGCAGGAGCGACCGGTATCACCCCGCCGGGCATCGTCGTCCCGCTCCCCGGGCCGCGAGTCCCCGTCCCGATCCGGGCAGGGAGTGTTCTCGCAGGGCTGCTCCGAGTCCGCCGACGACGTGACGGGCCGCGTGGCCGTTCCCCGTACGACGGAATTCAGCCAATCTCGCGAAGGACCGTCCGGCGGCGCTCTGCCTGCGCCCGCGTCCGGATCGCGCCCCGGCCCCGTGTCCCGCGCCCGATACGTCTCGCCCCGGACGTGCGGGCCGGGCCGTGCACCGCCGCCCGAGCCGGTTCCGCATCACCCGCCGGGCCTGCGGTGCCACCGCCGCTTTCGCGCAGGAGGCCGTGCGCGCGGCTTGCGGGCAACCGTGCCGATGCGGTGAGTTGTCCGCGTTGCCGGAGAACCGCGCTCCCGTTCCCCCGCTCCTGAACGCCCCGCCTCCCGGGCCGACGGCCACGACACCCCGCCGCCCGAACCCATACGCCCGACCCACCCTCACCGTCCCACCCGGAAAGGCGGACACCGCATGACGCCGGTCTCTCACCGCAGCCACGCCGACGACCTGCTCTCCTTCATCAGGGCCAGCCCCTCGCCGTACCACGCCGTGGCGAGCGCGGCCCAGCGCCTGGAGAAGGCCGGCTTCCGTGAGCTGCGGGGCACCGACGACTGGACCGGCACGACGGGCGGCAGCTTCGTCGTCCGCGGCGGAGCTTTGATCGCCTGGTACGCCCCCGAGGGCACGCCCTCGCACACACCGTTCCGCATCATCGGTACCCACACCGACTCACCGAACCTGCGCATCAAGCCGACCCCCGACACCGGCTCCGCCGGTTGGCGGCAGATCGCGGTGGAGATCTACGGCGGGGTGCCGCTCAACACCTGGCTCGACCGCGATCTGGGCATCTCGGGCCGGCTGGCCCTGCGCGGCCCGGGCGGCCGGGCCGAGTCCCGTCTCGTGCAGATCGACGAACCGCTGCTGCGCGTGCCCCAGCTCGCGATCCACCTGGACCGTTCCGTCAACGACGGCCTCTCGCTGGACCCGCAGCGGCACCTCTCCCCGGTCTGGTCGCTCGGCGCCGCCGAGGAGGGTGCGCTGCTGCGCAGGGTCGCGGCGGCGGCCGAGGCCGAGCCCGACGAGGTGCTCGGCTGGGACCTGATGCTCCACGACATCCAGCCCCCCGGATACCTGGGCCTGGAGCGGGAGTTCGTGGTCTCCGCCCGGCTGGACAACCTGGTGTCGGTGCACGCCGGCGTCACGGCGCTCGCCGGCGCGGCGACGGCTTCCGGGGAGCCCTCGTACATTCCCGTCCTGGCGGCCTTCGACCATGAGGAGGTCGGCAGCGGTTCGGACACGGGTGCGCAGAGTCCGCTGCTGGAGCACGTACTGAACCGTTCCGTGACCGCTCGCGGCGGGAGCCCGGAGGACTGGTCGCGCGCGCTGGCCGGCGCGTTCTGCATCTCGGCCGACATGGCGCACGCGGTCCACCCCAACTACGCGGAGCGTCACGACCCCGGCCACCGCCCCCTGCCCAACGGCGGCCCCACGGTCAAGGTCAACGTCAATCAGCGTTACGCCACCGACTCGACCGGGATCGCGGTGTTCGCGTCCGCCTGCGAGCGTGCGGGGGCTCCATGGCAGCCGTTCGTCTCCAACAACGCGATGCCGTGCGGCACCTCCATCGGACCGCTCACCGCGGCCCGGCTGGGTGTGCAGACCGTGGACGTGGGGGTGCCGGGTCTCTCGATGCACTCGGCACGCGAGCTGTGCGGGACGGACGACCCGGGACACCTGGCGGCGATCCTCGGCGCGTTCGTGACCTCGGACTGACCGCGGCAGGCCGCGCGTACGGGGCGGGGCGCGTGGCCCCGCCCCGTACCGGCACGTGCTACACGAAGCGCTGTTGCGCGCTTCCGTCGCAGGGCTGCAGCCTCAGCGGGTCATGGGCCCCCGCCAGGCTCGCGCACAGCCCGGTCGAGGCGGCCGGGCGCAGGGTGCCCGACTGCCGGACGAACTGCTGGTTCGCCGCGCCCGAGCAGTTGTAGAGGATGAGGGCGGCACCCGCCTTGTAGTCCGCCCCCGGTACGTCCAGGCAGCGGTCGTGGCTCAGCTCCGTACGGAGGTTCTTCGTGGCGGCGTCGTACCACCAGCCCTGGTTCCGCCCGCCGTGGCACTCCCAGCCCGTGACGCCGGTGTCATTGCGGGTGACCGACGCGGGGACGTCCAGGCAACTGCCCGTCGCCTCGCCGCGCAGGGGCTTGAAGGCGTCGTCCCAGGCCGCGGCCTGGAGGACCGGCTTCCCGGTGCTCGCCGGGTCGGCGCAGCTCGCCTCGCGCAGGCCCGAGTTGTAGATCTGGGTGAGGCAGGAGGCGAAGGCGCCGTGGCCGGCGGCGTTCGGGTGGAAGGACTGCCGGACGGAGTTGGAGTCCGGCGGGAAGTGCGAGAGGTCGATGAACAGGCCTCGGGCCCAGGTGGACTCGCTGCACACCTCGTGGCCGTGGAAGAGCCGGGAGTTGTCCAGGTAGACCGCTCCGGTGTCGGCGGCGGCCCTGCGCATACCGCGCTCGAAGGCGGGCACCGCGACGTTCCGGCCCCATGCCGCGTCGGAGTCGTATCCGGCGCAGCCACCGGGAAGCTTGCCGGGGAAGTTCGGGTTGTCGTAGAAGTCCGGGCCGATGGGGCTCGGGTAGCCCATGACGACGAGCTTGTAGTCGCCGTCGGCGTAACCGGCGCCGGTCATCACCGTCCGCAGGTCGCGCACGGTCTTCTCGACCTTGGGTACGAGTCCGTCGACGCGGGCCTGCCAGCCGCCGTCGTACTTCGGCCGGCACGTGCCCTGGAGGAGGATCCAGCGCTCGACGCAGTCCGTCATGACCGGGCCGAACTGGAGGTCGTCGTTGGCACCCGCGACCAGCACGATCATCTTGATGCGGGTGTTGCGCGCCTTGATGGCGAGGCTGTCGCTCTGCACGAGTTCGTCGGCGTACTGCTTCGACCCGCCGATGACGATGTTTCCGGTGTACGCGCCCGAGCACGAGACGTTGTACGTGACGTCGGCCGGGATCCCGGTGCGGTGGATGGCGGAGTCGGGCGAGCGGTGGCACCAGTTGTCGGGGCCGTTGGTGCCCGCCTCGTACGTACCGACGCCCTCGCCCGAGATCTCGCTGTCGCCGAGCGAGATGAGCCCGGTCTTGCGCTGGGCGAGCGGGCGCTCGGCCGGGTCGCCGTACAGCCGGGTGGCCTCGGCGGCGCGGAGGGCCTCCAGTTCGGGCGACAGCGGGGTGGCCGCGGCACCGGGCCGGGCAGCGGCCGCCGGGCCGGCGGCGACGGTCATTCCGCCCAGCGCGGCCGCCATGGCCGCGACGGCCGCGACCGTACATCGGAGTCGGTGTCCGGTACGTCTCATTGCGCCTCCCGAGGTTGTGGTTACCCCCGGTATTTACTGGTCGGTAGACAACTTGGGAATACATAGAACAAGACAAGTGCTCATCTTTTTCAGGAGGTTGAACGGTGATGAACGAAGGAAAGACCGCGGCGGCCGGCGAGGGACACCGCATCGAGCACGACTCGATGGGCGAGGTGCGGGTGCCCGCCGACGCGAAGTGGCGGGCCCAGACCCAGCGGGCCGTGGAGAACTTCCCGGTCTCCGGACAGCGTCTGGAGCGGGCCCACATCGAGGCCCTGGCCCGCGTCAAGGCCGCGGCGGCGAAGGTGAACGCCGAGCTGAAGGTGCTCGACCCCGAGATCGCCGACGCGATCCGGTCGGCCGCGGCGGAGGTCGCCGAGGGGCGCTGGGACGCGCACTTCCCGGTCGACGTCTTCCAGACGGGCTCCGGCACCTCGTCGAACATGAACACCAACGAGGTCCTGGCCACGCTCGCCACCGAGCGTCTCGGCCGCGAGGTCCACCCCAACGACCACGTCAACGCCTCGCAGTCCTCCAACGACGTCTTCCCGTCCTCCATCCACATCGCCGCGACCGGCGCGGTGACGGGGGACCTGATCCCGGCGCTGGACCACCTGGCAGCGGCGCTGGAGCGCAAGTCCGCCGAGTTCGCCGACGTGGTGAAGTCGGGACGTACGCATCTGATGGACGCCACCCCCGTCACCCTGGGCCAGGAGTTCGGTGGGTACGCGGCACAGATCCGCTACGGCATCGAGCGGCTGCGCGCCTCTCTCCCGCGCCTCGCCGAGCTGCCGCTCGGCGGCACGGCCGTCGGCACCGGCATCAACACCCCGCCCGGCTTCTCCGCCGCGGTCATCGCCGAGGTCGCCCGCGTCACGGGGCTGCCGCTCACCGAGGCCCGGGACCACTTCGAGGCGCAGGGCGCACGCGACGGTCTCGTCGAGACCTCCGGCCAGCTCCGCACCATCGCGGTCTCCCTCACCAAGATCTCCAACGATCTGCGCTGGATGGCGTCCGGCCCGCGCACCGGACTGGCGGAGATCAACCTCCCCGACCTCCAGCCGGGCTCCTCGATCATGCCGGGCAAGGTGAATCCGGTCATTCCCGAAGCCGTGCTGATGGTCGCCGCCCAGGTGACGGGGAACGACACCACGGTGGCCGTCGCCGGAGCGGCGGGCAACTTCGAGCTGAACGTGATGCTCCCGGTCATCGCGAAGAACCTGCTGGAGTCGGTCCGGCTGCTCGCCAACGTCTCCCGGCTGCTCGCGGACCGTACGGTCGACGGGATCACGGCGAATGCCGAGCGGGCCAGGGAGTACGCGGAGTCCTCGCCGTCCGTCGTCACCCCGCTGAACAAGTACATCGGCTACGAGGAGGCCGCGAAGGTCGCCAAGAAGTCCCTGGCCGAGCGGCGGACGATCCGCGAGGTGGTGCTGGATTCGGGCTACGTCGAGCGCGGCGACCTCACCGTGGAACAGCTCGACGAGGCGCTGGACGTGTTGCGTATGACCCGTCCGTGACGTGCATCGCTGCGCGAGGGGGGTGTGCTCACTAAGATCCGTCCATGACAGGTACCGGAGAGACCGAGCGCTGGGCGCCGGGTGATCAGATCCTGTGGCGTTACCGGGGGAACGGACCGCGGCGGCGCGGCCCCGGGCCCGGCCGGACCCCGAACGCCGTGCACATCTGCCGTCCCGTCACCGTGGTCCAGGACACCGACGAGCTCCTGGCCGTCTGGGTCGCGCCCGGCACCGAGTGCGTGAAGCCGGTACTGGCGAACGGCACCGAGGTGCACGCCGAGCCGCTCGCCACCCGGTACACGGCCCCGCGCACCACCGCCCGCTCGCCCTGGCTGGGCAACGGGGTGCTGAAGCTGGCCCGGCCCGGCGAACCGTGGTCCGTCTGGCTGTTCTGGGAGCAGGGCTGGCAGTTCCGCAGCTGGTACGTGAACCTGGAGGAACCGCGGACCCGCTGGGCCGGCGGCATCGACTCCGAGGACCACTTCCTCGACATCTCGGTCTACCCGGACCACAGCTGGCTCTGGCGCGACGAGGACGAATTCGCCCAGGCCCAGCGGGTCGGCCTGATGACTCCGGACGCCGCCCGGCAGGTGCGTGCGGCGGGGCGGGCGGCCGTCGGGGTGATCCGCGCGTGGGGGGCGCCGTTCCGGGACGGCTGGGAGGACTGGCGGCCCGACCCGCACTGGCAGGTGCCCGCTCTGCCGGCCGACTGGGACCGGCTGCCGGATGACTGGGACCGTACCCCCTCCCCCATGCCGTCGTGAGACCCTTGATGCACCCCAGGGCGGCAAACGTAGGATCGCCCCGAGGAGATCAGTTCCGCCCCAACCGACGGGCGCGGCACACGACCTGACCGCAAGTCATCGAGTCATCGCTCACATCGCACACTTCGTGAACGCATCAGTCGTATGAGTCGTATCAGTCGCACGAGTTGACCGCATCGCATGAGCCACGACGAGGGGGTGGAGACGTGCTCGCTGTCCGCCGCCCCGGCGCCGGAAACGTTGTCACGGACACCCCGTGCGGACATCCGGTTTCGGCCCCGTGTTCCGGGGCACGAGATGTCAGCCGTTGTGATTGCCGCTCATGCCGGGGCACAGTAGCGCTCCACGAGGTGATTGCCTCATACAACCGGCCCGGACGGACGGAACCCCACGCGTGACGGAGCATCCCACCTCCCACGAAGGCCGGCAGCCTCTCGCGGCCCGGTCGCAGGAACGCACCCGGCCGCGGCAGCGCGACGCGGCGTCCGCGCCCGCCACCGCGGCGATCCCGGCCCCGGCCAAGGGCCCGAACGCGGCCGTGACCGGCCCGGGCCCCGACCCGCAGGCAGCATCCCGTCGTGAGGGCGACCGGCTGCGCTTCGTGGGGGCCGCGACCCGGCGGATCGCCCGCGGGATAGACCTGGACGAGATCGTCCTGGGGCTGTGCCGGGCCAGCGTGCCGACGTTCTCCGACGCCATACTCGTCTACCTGCGCGACCCGCTGCCGGTCGGCGACGAACGGCCCGTCAACCCGTTCGTGCTGCGGCTGCGCCGCTCCGACCGGTTGCGGCTGAGCGACGGGGACACCGAGAACCTGTCGGAGACCGAGCGGCTGCGGCTGCCCACCCTCGACCCGCAGGCCGATCTGACGCCCGCCTCCGAACTGTGCGAGGTCCTGGCAGGCGGCGCCCTGGCCGAGGTGCTGCGCGGGGTGCGGCCGGTGTTCGGCGACTCCGCCGCGGCCCGGGTCGCGCTCCCCGAACTGCTCGGCGCGGACCGCACGGTGCCGTCCGGCCACCGGGCCATCCTCGCCCCGCTGCGCGGCCGGCGCCGGGTGATCGGCGCGGCGGTGTTCCTGCGCGGCACCGAGCGCCCGCCCTTCGAGGCCAACGACCTGCTGGTCGCGGCCCAGCTGGCGACGCACACCGCGCTCGGCATCGACAAGGCCGTGCTGTACGGCCGCGAGGCGTACATCGCCGACGAGCTCCAGCGCACCATGCTGCCCGACTCGCTCCCCCAGCCCACCGGGGTCCGACTCGCCTCCCGCTACCTCCCCGCCGCCGAGACGGCCCGGGTAGGCGGCGACTGGTACGACGCGATCCCGCTGCCCGGCAGCCGGGTCGCCCTGGTCGTCGGCGACGTCATGGGCCACTCCATGACCTCCGCGGCGATCATGGGCCAGCTGCGGACCACGGCACAGACCCTGGCCGGGCTCGACCTG
Organism: Streptomyces sp. NPDC005761; assembly: GCF_040630635.1. Lineage (NCBI taxonomy): Bacteria > Bacillati > Actinomycetota > Actinomycetes > Kitasatosporales > Streptomycetaceae > Streptomyces > Streptomyces sp. NPDC005761. The sequence continues at coordinate 12,690 of NZ_JBEXXX010000075.1, forward strand.
CCCCCGCAGGAGGTGCTGCACCACCTCGACGAGCAGGCCCAGCGGCTCGGCAGCGACCGCATGGCGACCTGCCTCTACGCGGTGTACGACCCGGTCGCGCACCGCATCACCATCGCCAACGCGGGCCACCCGCCGCCCGTCCTGCTGCACCTCGGCGGCCGGGCCGAGGTGCTGAAGGTGCCGCCCGGCGCCCCGATCGGCGTCGGCGGAGTGGACTTCGAGGCCGTAGAGCTGGACGCACCGGCGGGCGCCACCCTGCTCCTCTACACCGACGGGCTGGTCGAGTCCCGGCTGCGGGACGTCTGGACGGGCATCGAGCAGCTGCGTGAGCGGCTCGCCGCCACGGCCCGGCTGACCGGCCCCGACCACTCGCCGCCGCTGGAGGCCCTCTGCGACGACGTGCTGGACATGCTCGGCCCGGGCGACCGGGACGACGACATCGCGCTGCTCGCCGCCCGCTTCGACGGGATCGCGCCGAGCGACGTGGCGTACTGGTTCCTGGAACCGGAGGACTCCGCCCCCGGCCGGGCCCGCAGGCTGGCCCGCCGCGCCCTCAGCCGGTGGGGGCTCGACGACATCGCGGACTCGGTGGAGCTCCTGGTCAGCGAGGTGGTGACCAACGCCGTGCGGTATGCGGAGCGGCCGGTGACCCTGCGGCTGCTGCGGACCGACATCCTGCGCTGCGAGGTCGGCGACGACGCCCCGCAGCTGCCCCGGCAGCGCCGGGCGCGGGACATGGACGAGGGCGGCCGCGGTCTGTTCCTGGTGAACCGGCTGGCCCGGCGGTGGGGCGCGACGCGTCTGTCGACCGGCAAGGTGGTCTGGTTCGAGATGCCCACCCGGGGGCAGTGATCCGGGCCTCCAGGTCCTGCTCACCGAGGGTGTCCCCAAATGTTGCCGACCTCCACCCGGCGGAGTTGACTTCAGTCGTGTACGACGCGACCTGACCGAAACCCCACCGACGGGAGGACGTCGTGTCCGAGGAATCCAGGACCAGGAACGCCCCCTGCACCACGAACAACGCCGGGATCCCGGTGGAGAGCGACGAACACTCGCTCACCATCGGTTCCGACGGACCGATCTTGCTCCAGGACCACTACCTCATCGAGAAGATGGCCCAGTTCAACCGTGAACGGGTCCCCGAGCGGGTGGTCCACGCCAAGGGCTCAGGTGCCTACGGCGTCTTTCAGGTGACCAACGACGTCAGTCAGTTCACCAAGGCCGACCTCTTCCAGCCGGGCAAGCAGACCGCCATGCTCGCCCGCTTCTCCACGGTCGCCGGTGAACAGGGCTCCCCCGACACCTGGCGCGACCCCCGTGGCTTCGCGCTGAAGTTCTACACCGAGCACGGCAACTACGACATGGTCGGCAACAACACGCCGGTCTTCTTCGTGCGGGACCCGATGAAGTTCCAGGACTTCATCCGCTCGCAGAAGCGCAGGCCCGACAGCGGGGTGCGCGACCACGACATGCAGTGGGACTTCTGGACCCTGTCCCCCGAGTCCGCGCACCAGGTGACGTGGCTCATGGGCGACCGGGGCATCCCGAAGACGTACCGCAACATGGACGGGTTCAGTTCGCACACCTATATGTGGGTCAACGCGGGCGGCGAGCGGTTCTGGGTGAAGTACCACTTCAGGACCGACCAGGGCATCGAGTTCTACACCCAGGACGAGGCCGACGCGATGGCCGGGACGGACGGTGACGTCCACCGCCGCGACCTGTTCGAGTCGATCGGGCGCGGTGACCACCCGAGCTGGACGCTCCTCGTCCAGATCATGCCGTTCGACGACGCACCGGACTACCGGTTCAACCCGTTCGACCTGACGAAGGTGTGGCCGCACGGCGACTACCCGCTGACCGAGGTCGGCCGGATGACGCTGAACGAGAACCCCGAGGACTTCTTCGTCCATATCGAGCAGGCGTCCTTCGAGCCGTCGAACCTGGTGCCCGGCATCGGCCCGTCGCCCGACAAGATGCTGCTGGGCCGGCTCTTCTCGTACCCGGACACCCACCGGTACCGGATCGGCCCGAACTATGCGCAGCTCCCGCCGAACCGGCCGCGCTTCTCGCGCAACTCCTACTCCAAGGACGGCCCGATGCGCTACGAGCCGTCGCGCACGGGCGCCGTCTACGCCCCCAACTCGTACGGCGGCCCGGCGGCGGACACCGCGCGCTTCGGCGAACCGGCCGGCTGGGCCACGGCGGGCGAGATGGTGCACCAGGCGTACACGCTGCGCCGGGACGACGACGACTGGGGCCAGGCGGGCACGCTGGTGCGCACGGTCCTCGACGACGCGGCGCGCGAGCGGCTGGTGTCGAACATTTCCGGCCATCTCCTGGACGGCGTGAGCCGCCCCGTCCTGGACCGGGCGCTGCAGTACTGGCGCAACGTGGACAAGGACCTCGGTGACCGGGTGGCCAAGAAGGTCGACGGCGGCTGATCACCGGCCTGCGGAACGCGGGAACGGGCGGTGCGCGAGGGATGTCC
>NZ_JBEXXX010000076.1:0-14947 GCF_040630635.1 Streptomyces sp. NPDC005761
CCCGATACTGGGCGTATCGGGGTGATCCCGACAACGCGGCGAGCGTGCGTGCCAGGCGTCGCCGGACAGGCGGGACTTTCGAAACACGCCCTAGCACCGCGTTCCCGGCCCGGCGGCCTGCTCCCGTGCGAACAGCAGGGTCAGCCAGGGGAGTTCATAACGCACGGTGTCCGCATCCGGTCCTCTGTGTGCGGTCACCTCCGGGCAGGACGGCGGAGCCAGGACACCGACGTCGATCAGGCGCTCCAGGGCACGCTGGGTGTCCCGTCCGTCCAGACCCAGGGCGCGGGCGGCGGTGGGGAGCGAGAAGGCGGGGTCCGGCAGCGCGGCCAGGGCATGGAGAGTGACGCGGGCGGGGCCGGGCAGCCGGGCCCAGGCACGGGCGAGACGGGCGCGCACCCCGAGACCGCCGGAGGAGAGTTCGTCCAGCGCCTCCGAAGGGTGTTCGAGGCGGTCCGCGTACTGTCCGAGCGGCATGTGGCGCAGCACGGAAAGGCGGTTGCCGCCCGCACGCAGGGCGAGCGGGAGGAAACCGGTGGCGGCGACGATGCGTTCGGCAGCGGCATGTTCGGCCGCCAGCCGTGGCCGGCCGATGACCGTGCCCAGCAGGTGCAGGGCCTCCTCGGTGGACAGCGGCGGGAGTTCGGTCCGGTGCGCGGTCTCCAGACAGGGCAGCCGGCTCCGGGAGGTGACCAGCGTGGCGGTCGGGCCCGACGGCGGCAGCAGCGGCCCGAGCGCCTCGGCGTCGGGTGCGTCGTCCAGGAGCAGCAGGACCCGGCGTCCCGACAGCCAGGACCGCCAGGTGGTCGCGGCCTCCTCCCGGTCGGTGGGCAGCCGCTCGGTGCAGCCCAGGGAACGGGCCAGTTCCGTCAGCACCGATGACCACGGGCGGGTGGAGCCGTCCTCGGCGCACAGCCGGGTGGCGACCACGCCGTCGGGGTAGCGGTCGGCGAGCCGGTGCGCGAGGTGCACGGCAAGTGCCGTCTTGCCGATGCCGGCCGGTCCGGTGAGGAGGACCGGCGGCCCGCCCTCACGACTCAACTGTTCGCTGACGGCCTCCCGTTCCCGTGCGCGTCCGGTGAAGTCGGCGAGGTCCGGGGGAAGCAGCCGTGAACCGGTGGGGCCACCGCGTGGCCGGGACGGGGCGGCGTTCTCCAGCAGGCAGCGGTAGGCCGACTGCAGCGCCGCACCGGGTTCCAGGCCCAGTTCCCGGGAGAGCTGCTGGCGGCAGTCGTCGTACGCGGCCAGCGCCTCCGTCCTGCGGCCGGCCCGGTGCAGTGCGGTGACCTGCACGGAGCGCAGCCGTTCCCGGAGTGGGTGGCGGCTCACCAACTCGTCGACGGTGTCGGCGACCGGGGCCGGCTCGCCGGTCTCCAACTGCGCCTCCGCCCATGCCTCGTACACGGCGAGCCGGCGGGCGTGCTGCCGTTCCACGGCGGCGCGCAGTACTTCGGCACGGGCGGCGAGGTCACTGAAGGGATCGTGGCGCCACAGGTCCAGCGCCTGGCGGTACAGCAGGGCGGCGCGGCTCGGTGCACCCGCGCGCACCTCGGCATCGCCGCGCCGGGCCAGCTCTTCGAACCGCAGGCTGTCGCATTCGTCCGCCGTGAGGTGCAGGACGTATCCGCCGGGGCCGTGGCGCAGGCGGCCGAGATCGTCGGGGTCGAGTACCCGGCGGAGGGTCGAGACGTACACCTGGAGGTTCTTGCGGGCCGTGCGGGGCGGGTCGTCCGGCCAGACGGCGTCGGTCAGTTCCTCCAGCGACACCGGCGTGTTCGGGCGGGTGAGGAGGACTGCCAGGACGAGGCGTTGCTTGAGCGGGCCGAGCGGCAGCGGCAGGCCGTTGCGGGAGGCCCGCAGGGGACCGAGGAGAGCGATGTGGAGAAGAGCCGCACCGGGACCGGCTTCGCCGGCGCACTCCTTCGGAATTCCGGGGTCCGTATCCCTGGCGCGGCTTTCGGTGAAAGTGTCGGTCATTCTTCTCAACCCCTTCCCCAGCCGGTGTCGTCGGAGTTCCGGGAAAAGAGAGCAATGGCGTGCACGAAAGCCTCCGGGGTGCGGTCGGGGGGGTGAGCGAATCCGCGAGGAGCCGTGATTACTTCGGGAATTCGATGGAATTCCTTCCGTTCTTCACAGCATGGTCACAAGTCGGAGGCGGGGCCATGGGGCCGAGGATGGCTCAAGGTGCATGCAGCAACGCACCCGCCGGGATAAAGCGGAATTCGATGGGCAGACCATGGCGAAGTGACCGGCCGTGTTCGGTCCCCCGCACGCCCCGTCGGCCCTGCACCGCGTACCGGGCCCGAACCCGGCACCAACCGCCACCGAACCGCCCCCGCGCACCCTGGCGCCGCATGTCCCGCTGACCGACGGAGGTGACGCGATGCGACTGGCGGAGATCATCGAACTGCGTCCGGTCCCGGCCGCAGGGCTGCTCGCCACCCTCACCAGGAGGTGCCCGCTGAGCTGCGCCCACTGCTCCACGTCCTCGGGGCCGCGGGGCGAGGACACGCCCGCCGGTGCGCTGCGCCGCTTCGTCGGCGGGTTCACCACCGGAGACCGCCCGACGGTCCTCATGCTCACGGGCGGTGAGCCGCTGCTGCGGCCCGCGCTCGTGGGTGAACTTGCGGCGCTCGCCGCGTCGGCCGGGACGCGGACCTCGGTGCTCAGCGGTATGTTCTTCGCCTCCGGCGGGCGGATACCCGCGCGCATCATGAACGCCCTTCGGCACATCGACCACTTCTCGGCAAGCATCGACGCATTCCATGAACGTGAAGTCCCGCGGGCGGCGGTTTTCCGTGCGGTGCACCACATCATGGAGAGCGGAATCGATGTGAGCTTTCACGTGGTGGGCAGTTCTGCGGACGATCCGTATCTCGCGGACATCACCGCGTCCATACGGACCGAGTTCCGGGACCGGGCGGCCGTTCTCGTCAATCACGTCCGGCCGGCCGGACGGGCGGCGGCCTGGGCGACCGCGCGGACGGTCTCCATGGAAGGAGCCGGGGGAACGCCGGCACCCTGCGCGATGGCGGCCTGGCCGGTGGTGGCCTTCGACGGGACCGTCACGGCCTGCTGCAACCAGGGCGTGGTGGACGCCCGCCCGGTGCCGGAACACCTGCGCCTGGGACACATCGCCGCGGACGACTGGCCGCACGTACGGCGCCGCTGCCAGGGGTCGCCCGTGCTGCGCACCATCCGTACCGCGGGCGTCGCGTCCTGTGCCGAATGCCGGGACCTGGCGGGGCGGCCCGCCGCCCTGGCCGCAGCCGAACGGGCCGGGTCCCGCCCGGCGGCCGGCGCGATGGACGTACTCGGTGCCCGGCTCCAGCGCGATGCGGGGGCCGAGGTGCTGGTGCGGCGGTACGGAAGCGACCGGTACGCGCCACTCGTCCTGCTCGGCGGCCGCGGGAACGAGGAGGTCACTCCATGAGCCCGTCGGCAGCCGCGAGCCTGCGACTCGAACTCTCCCTGGTACAACCCGTCCTGCGGGCCGCTGCCGCCCGGATGTGGCGATCCGACGCCGGGCTCCGCGACCGGTACCGGCACTACCTGCGCGCCATGCACCAGGTGATCCGTGCCTCCGTTCCGCTGATGGAGCGGGCCGCCACCCGATGCGAGAGACTGCCGCGGGACCCGCTGGCCCCGCCTCTCGCGCAGTATCTGCGGGCACACGCCGAGCAGGAGCGGGGCCACGACGACTGGCTGCTCACCGATGCCGCGGCCACCGGGACGGCGCCGTGCGAGCTGACCGCCACCGCTCCGCCGGCCCACGTCGCCGCCCTGGTGGGGGCGCAGTACTACTGGATCGAGCACAGCCATCCGGTGGCCCTGCTCGGCTACATCGCCGTACTGGAGGGCAACGCGCCCGCGCCGGGCCTCGCCGGCCGGCTGGCGCGTGAGACGGGTCTGCCGACGGCCGCCTTCGAGACCGTACGCCTCCACGCCGACCTCGACGGCGGCCACAGTGCCGACCTGGACCGGCTGATCACCCAGCTGCACCTGGACCCCGCACAGCGCTCCCTGGTCGCCGTCAGCGCGCTGCACACGGTCGCCACCCTCGCCGAGCTGTTCGACCGCATCGCCACGGCACCCCACGTATCGGAGAGCGTTCATGACTGACCACGCGCACGATCGCGACCGCCTCCGCGTGCTGGAGGACGCCGGCTTCCCGCTGCACAGCCTGTCTCCCGAGCAGCGCGAGGTGCTCCAGGACCTCAGCGCGGAGGAACTGGCCCTGCTGCTGGGCCTGAAGGAACGGCTGGACGCGGCCGAGCCGGAGGTACAGGCCCACAGCGAGATCGCCGGCGGAGCGCTGTTCTGATGACCGGGACCGCACGGACGAAGTGCCCCCGGTGCCCCGAACCGCCGCCGGACGGCGCGGCCTTCTGCCCCAGGTGCGGAACCGCCTGCGTGGCCGCGGCCGGATCCGGGACGGCCGAGGAACGCCGGGTGGTGACGGTGCTCTTCTGCGACCTCGTCGGATCCACGGCCCTGTCGGGGAGGCTCGACCCGGAGACGCTGCGCACGGTCACGCTCCGGTACTTCGCGCTGATGCGGGACCGGATCGAGGAACACGGCGGAACGGTGGAGAAGTTCATCGGGGACGCCGTGATGGCAGTCTTCGGGGTTCCAGCACGCCACGAGGACGACGCCCACCGGGCCCTGGCCGCCGCCCTCGGGATGGTCACCGGCCTCGACGGACTCAACGCCGAACTGGAGCGGGAGCACGGGGTGCGGCTCGCCGTCCGCATCGGAGTGAACACCGGCGAGGTCGTGGTGAGCGTCGATCCCGCCGCCCGGCAGGCCCTCGTCTCCGGAGAGGTCGTCAACATCGGTGCCCGGCTCGAGCAGCACGCCGGCCCGGGCGAGATCCTGATCGGCCCCGCCACGCTGCGCGCCGCCGGCCCCTCGGCGGTCACCGAATCCGCCGGGGCGCTGGCCCTCAAGGGCGTCGACGTGCCCGTCCCGGCCCGCCGCCTGGTCGCACTGCACGAGGACGACCCCGAGCGGGTCCGGCGCTTCGACACCCCGTTCATCGGCCGTGAGCAGGAACTGGCCGAACTCCGCCTGCTGATGAGGAAACTGGCGGCGGACCCCCGTTCACATCTGGTGACCGTCTACGGCGAGGCGGGCCTCGGCAAGACACGCCTGCTGCGCGAGTGGCTGAGGAACTGCCCGGCGTACGGCGAGGGCAGATGCCGTCCGTACGGTGAGACCGGCACCCTCTCGCCGCTCGCCGAGGCGGTACGCCAGGTACTCGCGGCCGTCGGACAGGACGCCGCGCTCGCGGCACTGCCAGCACACGAACGGATGGAGGCCGAGCAGGCGCTGCGCCTGCTGCGGACCGGTCTGCTCGCGGACGGCACACCCAGCCCTTCCACCGACGACACCCTCATGGCGCTGGCCTGCCTGCTGGACGGGCTGTCCCGTGAGCGGCCTGTGGTCCTCGTCCTGGACGACTGCCACTGGGCGTCCGCGCCGCTGCTCGACATGGCGGAGCGGCTGCTGGACGAGCTCGACCGCTCGGCCGTCGCCGTGGTGTGCGTCGCGCGTCCCGAGCTGCTGGAGGCCCGCCCCGGCTGGGGCAGCGGCCGGATGCGTTCCTCCTCGCTCATGCTCACGCCGCTGACGCGGGAGGAGGCCGCCGCTCTCGCCGGTGAGCTCATCGAGGTGGCGGCACACCGGCAGGGGGTGCTGGAGGACGCCCTCGACCGCGCGGAGGGCAATCCGCTGTACCTGGAGCACCTGACAGCCGTGGCGGCCCGGTGCGACGACCTGCCGCTCACCGTGCACGCCCTGCTCGGCGCCCGCATCGACGCGCTGCCGCCCGAGGAACGGACCCTGCTCCAGCTGGCCGCTGTCCTGGGACGTGAGTTCCGCCCGGCCGACCTGACCGAACTCGCCGCCGCCGAGGACTCCGGGCCCGCGGAGTCCGCCGCCGGTCTGCTGCGCGGCCTCGTGCGACGGCGCCTCGTGGAGGCCGGGGGGCGCACCCTGGCCACGAGCTCCGTGCTCCGGTTCGGCAGCGCCCTGGTGCAGGAGACCGCGTACCGCGGCATGGCCAAGAAGGTCCGTGCCCGGCGTCATGAACACGCCGCCCGGGTCCTCGTCCGGCACGAGGCGGGGGACGCCGCCGTCGGCACCCACCTGGCCCGTGCTCACCGGCTGCTCTGCGAACTGGGGACGCGCGACGAGGACACCGACGTGCTGCGTACGCGCGCCGCCGGCCTGCTGATCCGGGCCGGAGCAGCCGCTCTGGCACGGTCCGACCTGCCGTGGGCCGACGATCTGCTCACCCAGGGTCTCGGCCTGGCCGCTCCGGGAGAACCCGCCGCCGGCGAAGCGGCTCGCCGGCTCGGCGAGACGAAGGTCGCCCGCGGCGAGCCGGTGCGCGGACGGGAGCTGCTGGCAGGGGCGCTCGACACGGCGGACCGGGCCGGTGACCGGCTGGCTGCCGCCCACGCCCGGCTCGCGCTGACGGCCGTCGACCCCCGGCACGGGTCCGCGACCGACGTGGCCGAGGCAGCCCTCACGCTGTTCACGGTGGCGGGCGACGACCAGGGCATCGCGCGCGCCTGCGTCCGTATCGCCCAGGACAGGCAGCGGCGCGGCCGGCACGCCGAGGCCGAGGCACTGCTGAGCCGGGCCCTGGACCACGCCGGCCGCGCGGACGCCGAACCCGAACGGGCCCTGGCCCTCGGCGCGATCGGCATCTCCCTGTGGCGGGGACCCACCCCGGTCGTCCGTGCCGTCGCCCGGTGCGAGGAACTGCTGATGGCCCACGGCGCCGGCCGGCCGACCGTCCGGGCCACCCTGGCCTGCCCGTTGGCCGTGCTCCTGGCCCTGCAGGGCCGCCACGACGAGGCGCACGAGCGGCTGGACGAGGCGGCACGGCTCGCCGGCGGCCTCGGCTACGCCGAGAGCGCGCTGTTCGTCCCCCTGTTCGCCGCCGAGGTCGAGGCCCTGACGGGTACGCCGGACCGCAGGCTCGCCCTGCTGGACGAGGCTGCCCGCGCCGGCCGTGAACTCGGTGCCACGGGCGCGCTGCCCTCAATCGCGCGCGAGCGGGCCCGGATCCTGCTGGAACGGGGGGAGCCGGACCAGGCACTGGCCCTGCCGGACCCGCAGGAGACCGCTCTGCCCCCGGCGGAATCCGCCGACGCGGAAGGGCTGCGGGCCCGTGCCCTCGCCCTCGCCGGGGAGCCGGCCGCCGCGCGAGCCTGCGCGACGCGGGCGACCGCAGCGGCGGGTGACACGGACTCACCTGTCGTCCGCGGCACCGCCGCCCTCGATCTCGCGCACACGCTGCGCACGCTCGCTCTGCCCGGTGACGCCGCGAGGGCGGCCCGCACGGCGCAGCGGCACTTCGCCGAAAAGGGGCACCGGCTGGGCGCGGACCGCGCGGCCGCGTTCGCCGACGACAGCGCGGCCGTGGCCCGGGACACCGGCAACCCGGCCGGGCCGGAAGGAAGGACCCCATGACCAGCGGGACGGCTGGAGGGCTCACCTGGAGCCTGCGCGACCGTACTCCCGAGGACCTCGACCTGCTCGCCGACACCCTGCCGGCCCTGGCCGCCGACCCGTCGGCGTGGTCGGACGGCGCAGGCGTACGCGTGTGCGTGGTCGACACCGGCGTGGAGCACGGGCACCCCTCGGTCGGCCCGGTCCAGGGCTCCTACGAGGTGGCACCCGCTCCTGACGGGACCCTGCGCGTCATCGACAGCGGTCCGCAGCCCGAGGGCGCCGGCGACGGCTGCGGGCACGGAACCGCGTGCGCCGGCATCGTCCGGCGGGTGGCGCCGGGCTGCGAGCTGTACAGCGTGCGGGTGCTGGGCGAGGGCTTCACCGGAAGCGGCGACGCCCTGCTCACCGGACTGCGCTGGGCCGTCGACCAGGGCTTCGACGTGGTCAACCTCAGCCTGTCCACGACCCGCCCCAAGTTCCTGGAAACCCTGCGGTCCCTGGCCGACCAGGCGTTCTTCACCGGTACGACGCTGGTGGCATCGGCCCACAACACTCCGGTGGAGAGCTTCCCCTGGCGGTTCTCGTCGGTGATCTCGGTCGGAACGCACCGCGAGGACGACTCCGGGCTCTTCCTCTACAACCCCGCACCCCCCGTGGAGTTCTTCGCACCCGGCCAGAACGTGCAGGTTGCCTGGACGGGCGGCAGGACCATCCGTACCACGGGGAACAGCTTCGCCACCCCGTTCATCAGCGGGCTGTGCGCACGGCTGCTCGGCAGCCGGCCGAAACTGACGCCCTTCCAGATCAAGCACGCGCTCTACCTCTCCGCCGCGAACGTGCGGACCGGTGAACCAGCGACCCGAGGTGAATCATGAGCCAGTCCCACGGCCTCGTCCCCGCCACCGGCGTGGGCCCCGAGACACGGGCCGGCAGCGCCGAGCACGATCTGCTGCAGTCCGTCGTCGAGACCGCACGGGCCATATTCGGCGCGGCGGCCAGCTCCGTACTGCTGCACGACGAGGACGCCGACGAACTCGTCTTCCAAGCGGTGGCCGGGGAGGGCGAGGAGTCTCTCGTGGGCTCCCGCTTCCCGGCCGGCCGGGGCCTGGCGGGCTGGGTGCTCGTCTCGGGCGAGCCGATGGTCGCGGACGACCTGAGGAACCAGGGCATGTTCGCCCGGGACGTCGCGAAATCGACCGGGTACGTGCCGGACGCGCTGATGGCGGCGCCCCTCGCTCACCGGGACCGGGTCCTGGGGGTGCTCGAAGTGCTCGACCCCGTCGAGCAGTCCCGGTCCAGCCTGTCCGAACTCGACCTGCTGGCACTCTTCGCCCGTCAGGCCGCGGCGGCCCTCGCGGTCGTCGCCGAGCGGCGCAGCTACGAGACACCGCCGGCCGTCCGCGCGCGGAGCCTGGAGCTCGTGACCGCGCTGCGGGACGTACTGCTCGACGGGATGCCGTCCCAGGGCCCGCACGAGGGGTGAGGGGCCCGCCGGGGCAGGTCAGCGTGCCGCCGATTCCACGGCGTCGGCGGCACGCGCCTCGCTCTTGCCGTCGGCGAGCAGGGCGCCGATCTCCGCCGCGCGCGCCCGCTGAGCGGTGTCGCGTCCCGTCCCGGCGACCGCGGCACGCAGTTCCTGGGCGGGAGCACCCGGCTCCGGGAACCTGCGGGCCACACCGGCGCGCACACAGCCGGCGGCGAGGACCTGCTGCTCCGAGCCGTTGGGGGCGACGAGCAGCGGCCTGCCGTGCAGGAGCGCGGCCAGCACGGGAGCGGACGTCGCATTGGTCAGGACGAGGTCGGCCCGCTTCACGAGCGGACCCATCCAGGGGCGCCGCCCCAGGATCAGGTCCGCGCCCGCAGCGGCCTCGGGAGCCCCCGAGCGTCCCAGCTCCACGACGGCGCGGTGCGTGCCCGAGGTGAAGGCCGCGTTGAGCCGCGGCCAGAGGCCGGTGCCGCCGAAGGTCCGGCCGAGATGTACGTACGCCAAGGGCCGGGAATCCGGCAGCGGTTCCTCCACCGCGGGTTCCGGCTCCCACCAGCAGGGGCCGACATGCCGTACGGCCCCGGGCAGTTCGGCGTCGGGTACCTCCATCTCGGGGTGTCCGCGCAGCAGGAAGGCGGTGCCGAGCAGCGGGGTGTCCGGGAACCGGTCGTGCCGCGGGGCGAGACCGGCCGTCTCCCGCACCGCCGCGTAGTGCCTCAGGGTCTCCGCCAGCCTCCACTCGCGGCCGCACTCGTCCGCCGGTCCGGTGCGGTAGGGCCACAGATGCGCCGCAAGCCCGAGGACCACCACCGGCAGACCGGCTGCCTCGGCGGCCACCAGTGCACCGTGGCAGAGCACGGAGGTGACCAGAACGTCGGGTTCGAACCGTCGGACCGCCCGCGCCACGGCGCTGTACTGCTCACCGCCCCGGACCGTCCAGTGGGCCACCGACAAGGCGGTGCCGTCCGCGACCGCCGACACGGCCAGGCCCGCCGCCGTCACCACGGCCCCGGCCGACGGCCCGGCGAGCACGTGGACGGTGTGACCGCGGCGGCGCAGCTCCCGGCCGACCGCGAGGGACGGGTACAGGTAGCCGGGGTCGCTCAGCGGGCACAGCAGTACGTTCACGTCAGACGCCCCCCGTCACGTCGAGGCCCAGGTAGCGGGCGAAGAAGGCCATCACGTCCGCGTAGAGACCGGCGCTGCGCGAGGCACCGCGTGCGCCATGACCGACACCCCGCTCCGTGCGCAGCACCACCGGCCCGTCACCCGTGCCGGCCCACTGCAGGGCGGCACACATCTTCCGGGCGTGCGCGGGATCGACGCGGGTGTCACCGTCGAAGACGGCGAGCAGCACGGCCGGGTAGCGCGTACCCTCGCGCACCCGGTGGTACGGGGAGTACGCGAGCAGCCGCGCGAACTCGGCGGGATCCTCGGCGCTGCCGTACTCGTCGCGCCAGCTCGCCCCCATTCCCGACAGCTCGTAGCGCACCATGTCGAGCAGCGGCGCCGCACACACGACGGCCCCGTAGGCCTCCGGCCGCCGGGTCAGCGCGGCGCCGGCCAGCAGACCGCCGTTGGAGCTGCCGAGGACGCCGATCCGGCCGGGCGCGGCCCACCCCGCGTCGAGCAGGTGGTCGGCGGCGGCGTCGAAGTCGTCGAAACTGTTGTGCTTGCGCGCCCGCCGCCCGGCCCGGTGCCACTCCTCACCCTCCTCGCCCCCGCCGCGCACACAGGCCACCGCGTACACGCCACCCGCGCGCACCCACGGCACGGCCTGCGGGGTGAAACCGGGAGTCATCGAAGCACCGAATCCGCCGTAGCCGGTGAGGACGGCGGGGCGGGGCCGGTCGGGACGGCCCTCGGGGGACATCACGAACATGCGCACCTCGGTGCCGTCACGGGAACGCACGACCTCCTGGGTGACCGTCACCCCCTCGGCCCGCGTCACGGCTGCCGGGCCACCCGGCCAGGGGCGCAGCTCTCCGGAGACGGCGTCGTAGTGCAGGACGGTGGTGGGTGTGATGTGGTCGGTGTACGCGAACCAGGCCTCGTGACCCGGCCCATGACGTGCGGTCAGGCGAGAGACCGCACCCTGCCCCGGCAGGGGCACGGTCCCGGTGAGAGCGCCGGTCAGGGCGTCGTGCAGGGTCATCTCGCCGACCGCGTGCCGGGTCCGTACGACCATCAGCAGAGGCCGGTCCAGCGCCGGCCCGTCCAGGACCGCGAAGTCCTGGAGCACGGTGCCGGGTTGTTCGCCGACCAGGGTGCGCCAGTGGCCGGGGCCCGTGGCGTCGGGGGAGGCGGCGGCGATCCGGCCGCGCGGGGCGCCGGCGGTCGTCCTGAGCAGCAGCGGTCCGCCGCCGGGCCTGAGGCGGACGGCCGTGCGCGCATCGACGCCGTGCTGGAAGCGGCGCAGTCCGGGCCGGTGCGGGCCGGTCGTGGTCAGGTCGGCGATCCACAGATCGGTGCGCGGTGCGGTGCCCTCGGTGGCACCGATGACCAGGAGCCGGCCGTCGGGGGAGGCGGACACCGTGTAGTACTGGGTCTCCGGTCGCCCGGCGCCGAAGATCTCCGTGTCCCGGCCCGCCGGGGTGCCGACCTCGTGCAGATACACGCGGCGGTGGCGGCCCGTCCCGCCTGGCGCCTGCTCCGGCGGCAGCCGGCGCACGTAGTAGAAGGCCCGGCCGCCCGGCAGCCACGCCACCGGGGACCGGCGGACCCGGTCCACGGGTCCGTCCACCACGTCGCCGGTCGCCGTGTCGAGCACGTGCATCACCGAGTGCTCCGTCCCGCCGGAGGACAACTGCACGGCCACCAGACCGCCTTCCCACGACGGCTCCCAGGCGTCCAGCACCGTCGTACCGGACGGGTCGGCCTCCAGCGGGTCGAGCAGCACGCGGGTCCGGCCGTCCTCACGCACGGCGAGCACGGCCAGCTCGCTCCCCGGTTCCCTGCGGAGGTGGAACTCGCGCCCGCCGCGGGCCACGGGCGGGCCGGCTCCACCGCCGGTGAGCAGGGCCGCCATCCGCTCCCGGAGCGTCTCCCGGTCCGGCCAGCGCGCCTCCTCCTCGGCGTAGAGCAGGTCCTGGGCGGCGCTCCACGCGGCGGTGGCGGGGTCCTGCGGATCCTCCAGCCAGCGGTAGGGGTCCGCCACCGGATGTCCGTGCACGAACTCCAGCGGTCCGCTTCGGGGTGCGGCCGGGTAGGCGGACCGGGGCGGGGAGAGGGTCATCGCGGCGCTCCAGTCAGGACGGTCACGTCGGACACGGGCGGAGGGCGGGGTCAGCTGCCGCCGGTGCCCCGGTGCGGTGCCGGTGGTGCCGGGACCAGCCCCACGGGCTCGGTGGCGTCCGGGGCGGCCTGTCCCGGAGACGGCTCGTCCGCGGGCCGCTCGTCCGGCGCATCGGTGTCCGCGTCGCCGCGATTCTGCGCGTGGTCGTCGTCTCCGGTGGCATCCAGGCTCGTCTCGCGCAGCAGGTGTGCCGACGAGAGCACCGTGACCACCGCCGCTGTGCCCGCCAGGATCAGCCAGGTGCGGCTCCCGCCCATGGAATCCACGAAGGAGCCCGCCAGGACCGGTCCGGCAGAGGCGAGACCGGCCATCAGCAGTCCGGTCGCGGTGCTGACCCTGCCCAGCAGATCGCGAGGCGCGAGGACCAGCATCGCGCGACCGACCACGATGCCCGCCGGTGGGCTGAAGAAGACGACCACGACCAGCACCGGGCCGACCGTCCAGGGCTGGGTGGTCGCGGAGAAGACCGCGAGGCCGAGGGCCCAGACGGTGCCGATGAGCAGGAACAGCCGGCCGGCCGGGTTCCTCTTGATCAACCACGGTGCGGCGGCCGCGCCGAGCAGCCCCCCGATGCCGGCACAGGCCATCACCGCTCCGATCGCCGTGCCACCGGCGCCGCTCTGGCGCAGGGAGACGACCATCGTCGTCTGCGCCGCAGCCGAGACGATGTTGATGCCGGCGGCGAAGAGCAGCGCGGCGAGCAGCGCCCGCTGGTGAGTGAGCCACCGCAGCCCGGCCGTGAGCCGGTTGTCGCGCTCGGAGTCCGCGACCTTCCGAGAGGGCAGGGTGCCCATCCGCAGCAGCAGCAGCGCGGACACCCCGTACGAGGCCGCGTCGACCGCGAAAGGCAGGATCGGGTCCACGGTGAACAACCAGCCGCCTAGGAACGGGCCGATCAGTGAACTCGATGCCATGGCGGTCTGGCTGCGGCTCAGCGCGTCGGTGAGATCGGTCTCCGGGACGACGTCGCGCACGGCGATCGTCGCCGCCGGGGAGAAGAGCGCGGTGGCGGCGCCCTCGACCACGGCCACACAGAGCAGATGGACCTGGCCGAGCTCGCCCAGCGCCGACGCCAGCGGGATGCTGGCCAGCGCCACGAGGCGTACCAGATCGGTCCCGACCATGATCATGCGTCGGTCGATCCGGTCGGCGAGATGGCCGGCGGGCAGGCGCAGCAGGGTCCTCGCCACCAGCGAGCAGGTGGCGACCGTTCCCGCCTGTGCGGCGCTGCCGCCGATGGACAGCACCAGCAGCGGGAAGGCCAGCAGCGACAGCTGGGACCCCAGGGTGGACAGCGTCGAACTGAGCCAGTAGCGACGGAAGTCGGGATTGGTGCGCAGGATTCCGGCGCTCTTCATCCGAGCCGTCCGGCGGCGGCGAGGCAGTCCAGCACGCCCGCGTCGACCCGGTCCTGGAAGGTGGCGCGGACGGCTGCCTCCTCGTCGTACCGGTAGTGGTCGTGGCAGCTGACCCAGCGGCCTTCCGTCTGCTCGGTGGAGAGATAGCCGTCGGTGACGGTGCCCACCTCCATGCCGGGCTTGCCGGCGGTCTCCCAGCAACTGGCCAGGACCCCGTCGGCGTTGATGACGGCGCCGTACCGGCCGTCGGCGAAGGAACAGGCCTGGCAGGGGACATGGGCGCGCGGGCGGGCCACCGTGAAGCCGAGCTCCAGTGCGCGGGCGTGCCAGCGGACGAAGTCCGCGACCTGTCCGTCCTCGTGCAGCAGGTTGTTCGCGTAGCCGACGCCGACGTCACCGACCCGGGCGAAGTGGATGCCGCAGCGTGCCGGATCGAGTCGGGAGCCGAGGCGTTCGACCAGTTCGTCCACGCCGTGCCGGTTCAGATGAGAGACGTTGACCCTCAGCATCCAGCGCAGCGACGTCCTTTCGATGGCCCGTGCGATGTTGGAGACGATGACGTCGAAGGTGCCGCCCCCGGAGCGTTTGACCCGGATCGAGTCGTGGTCGGCCCGGTCGCCGTCGAAGGTCACCTGGACGGAGCCGAGACCCGCCGCATTGAGCTCCTTGGCGATCAGCGGGGTGAGCAGGGTGCCGTTGGACGTCATCGACGCGGTGAGGGTGCCCAGCTCTCCCGCCCGGGTGAGCAGGTCGCGGCAGCCCCGCGGGTTGAGCAGCGGTTCTCCCCCGAACAGCAGCAGCGACAGCCGGTCCATACCCGCCGCGTCCATGCGCTCGCGGGTGAAGTCCAGCACCTGTCCCACGGCTTCGGGGGTCAGGCGGGCGTGACGGATCCGCGGCGGCCGGCTGCCGCCCTGGGGGTCCTGGGCGGTGTTCTGGAAGCAGTAGCCGCAGCCGAGGTTGCAGTCCGTGCTGGTCAGCACGGTGAGCGAGTACGAGGAGTAGGGCCGTGCGTCGTACAGCCCCGCTTCGCGCAGATAGCGTTCGGAGGAGGGCCGCAGGACGCCGTCCGGGCCCACCTGGCCAGGGCGCATCAGCGCGTATCCGCCGGCTCCCAGGAACCACCACCCCCTGTCGGAGTGGATCAGACGGGCCCCGGCGGCGGGGACGGCGACAGACTGCGTACCGGGCACGGCAACCTCCGGGTCGGGGTGGCGGAAGAGGGGTGGCCGGCCCGGACCCCGGCCGCGGCGGGGGGGGGGGCCGCCGCCGGGGGCCCCCCCCCCCCCCCGCAGCACCGGCTCTGCGCCGGTGGCCACGACGGGCCGGGGCCGCGGATCA
>NZ_JBEXXX010000077.1:0-14209 GCF_040630635.1 Streptomyces sp. NPDC005761
GAAACCCCCACCGTCACCGGCATAGCCGAAGCACTCACCAACGCCTCGACAGCCCGCACCGCCATCACCCCCGGGCCCCGCCCGGATCAGATCCCCCTCTCGTTCGCCCAGCAACGACTGTGGTTCCTCCACCAGTACGAACCCGGCAGCTCCCTCTACAACATCCCCGTCGCCCTACGCCTGACCGGACACCTCGACACCACCGCCCTCCAAGCAGCACTCGCCGACGTCGTCGAACGCCACGAATCACTCCGCACCCTCTTCACCCAGAACACCGACGGCACGGACCCCCACCAGGTGATCCTGGATGCGGACCGCGCCCGTCCCGTCCTGGAGGTCGTGGCCACGACCGAGGCGGCCCTGGACGACCGGCTCGCGGCGGCCGCCCGGCACAGCTTCGATCTCTCCGGTGAACTGCCCATCCGCGCATGGCTGTTCGAGACCGGGGCGGACCAGCGCGTGCTGCTCCTGCTGATGCACCACATCGTGGGGGACGGCTGGTCGATGGGGCCCTTGGCCCGGGACCTGACGACGGCGTACGCGGCACGTGTCGAGGGCCGGGCCCCCGACTGGGCCCCGCTGCCCGTGCAGTACGCGGACTTCACCCTCTGGCAACGCGAGAACCTCGGCTCCGAGGACGACCCCGACAGCCTCGCGTCCCAGCAGCTCGCCGCATGGCACGCGGTATTGGAGGGGCTGCCCGCAGAGCTGGAACTGCCCACCGACCGCCCGCGGCCCGCCGAACCGTCCCATCGCGGGGGCAGCGTCGATCTGGACCTCTCCGCCGAGCTGCACGCCGCTGTCATCGAGCTGGCAGGAAAGCGGAGCGTCACCCCGTTCATGGTCGTGCAGGCGGCGCTTGCCGCGCTCCTGTCCCGGATGGGTGCGGGGACCGACATCCCGCTGGGTACTCCGGTCGCAGGGCGGGACGACGCTGCGGTGGAGAACCTCGTCGGCTTCTTCGTCAACACCCTCGTCCTGCGTAACGATCTCTCCGGCGACCCCACCTTCCGTGAACTGCTCGACCGGGTCCGCCGCACCGACCTGGCAGCGTTCGGCCGGCAGGACATACCGTTCGAGCGGCTGGTCGAGGTCCTCAACCCGGAGCGGTCACTGTCCCGGCACCCGCTGTTCCAGACGGCGCTGAGCTGGAACAGCGAGACGGCGGTGCTCGATCTGTCCGGTGTCGCGCCGGAACGGCAGCGGGTACACCTCGGCACCGCGAAGTTCGACCTGAACTTCGTCCTCGCCGAGCAGCGCACCGCATCCGGCGGGCCCTCGGGCATTCTCGGGCAGATCGAGTACAGCCTCGACCTCTTCGACCGGCGGACCGTCATGGAGCTCGCGGAGCGGCTGGTGCGCCTGCTGACCGCCGCGGTCGCCGACCCCCGGCTCCGGATCGGCGAGATCGACGTCCTTTCGGCCCCGGAGCGACAGCGGATCGTCCACGAGTGGAACGCCACCGATGCGCCGGTTCCCGCCGCATCCCTGCCTGAACTGATCGCGGCACAGGCGGACCGCACCCCGGACGCCGTCGCCGTCGAATGCGGCGGGACCCGGTGGACCTATCTCGAACTGACCACGCGCGCCGACGAGTTCGCCGAGCGGCTGGTCGGGCTGGGGGTGCGGGCCGAGACGCCCGTCGCTCTCCTCATGGAGCGGTCTGCGGATCTGGTGGCCGCGCTGCTCGCGGTGATGCGGGCAGGCGGTGTGTACGTACCCCTGCACACCGGCTATCCGACCGCCCGGATGCGCTCGGTGCTCGACGAGGCCCGGGCGCCGGTCCTGGTGATCAGCCGCGCCCTGGCGGAGCACGAACTGGTCGCGGAACAGCGAGCGGCCGGAATCCGAGTGCTGATCGCGGAGGAGTCCGGGATCGCGGAGTCCAAGGCCGCTGAGTCCGGGAGCGAGAAGTCCTCCGGGGTGCGGCCGGCACCGCTGCCCCGGCACATCGAGCCCGACCGCCTTGCTTATGTGATGTACACGTCCGGGTCCACGGGCAAGCCCAAGGGCGTGTCGGTGACCCATCGCGATGTGGTCGACCTGGCCCTGCACCGCGGCTGGGGGATCGGTCCGCACGACCGGGTCCTGATGCACGCACCGCACGCCTTCGACATCTCCGTGTACGAGATCTGGCTGCCGCTGCTCAGGGGTGCCCGGGTCGTGGTCGCCCCGGCAGGTGAGGTGGACGCGGCGGTCCTCGACCGTCTGGTCCGCGAGCACGGCATCAGCCATCTCCATCTGACGGCCGGACTGTTCCGGGCCATGGCCGAGGACCTCTCGGGTACCTTCGGCCACGTCCGGGAGGTCCTCACCGGTGGCGACGTCGTCCCTGCCGGTGCGGTCGAGCAGGTCATCGAGGCCAACCCCGCGACGACGGTGCGCCACCTGTACGGACCGACCGAGATCACGCTGTGCGCCACCAGTCACGCAGTCACGGCGCCGTACCGGGCGGCCGACGGTCTGCCCCTGGGGCGCCCCCTGGACAACACCCGGGTCCATGTCCTGGATGCCGGGCTGCGGCCGGTGCCGGCCGGAGTGGCCGGTGAGTTGTACATCGCCGGATCCGGGCTGGCCCGCGGGTACGCGGGGCGGCCGGACCTGACGGCGGAGCGATTCGTCGCCGACCCGTTCGGTGCCCCCGGAACCCGTATGTACCGCACGGGTGACCTGGTCCGGTGGTCCGGGGAAGGCCTGCTGCACTTCGTGGGCCGGGCCGACGACCAGGTCAAGATCCGCGGGTTCCGGGTGGAGCCCGCGGAGGTGGAGACCGTACTCGCCGGGGCGGCCGGGGTGGCGCAGGTCGCGGTGCTGGCACGGGAGGACCGGCCGGGCGACAAGCGCCTCGTCGCCTATGTGGTGCCCGCGCCGGACGCCCGGCCCGAGGCGTCCGCGGTACGCGACTTCGCGGCGCAGGAACTGCCGGAGTACATGGTGCCGTTCGTCGTCCTGATCGACGCGCTGCCGCTGACCCCCAACGGCAAGCTGAACCGGAGCGCGCTGCCGGCCCCCGAGTACGGCGGGGAGGGACGCGGGGAACCGGTCACCCCGCAGGAGCAGATCCTGTGCGGCCTGTTCGCGCAGGTGCTCGGCCTGGAGCGGGTCGGGACCGAGGAGAGCTTCTTCGCGCTCGGCGGACACTCCTTGCTGGCGACCCGGCTCGTCAACGGCATCCGCAAGGCACTTGACCTGGACGTTTCGGTGCGGGACCTGTTCCAGTCGCCCACCGTGGCCGGGCTGCTGCGCCAACTGGACGCCGAAGGCAGCAGCGACTCGTTCTCGCCGGTGCTGCCCCTGCGGACCACCGGCGCCCGCACTCCGCTGTTCTGTCTGCACCCGGCGCTCGGCATCGGCTGGTGCTACGGCCGCCTCGCGGGCCAACTCCCTTCGGACCTGCCCGTTTTCGCACTCCAGGCGCGCGGGCTGCTCGGCCAGGAGCCACCGGCCGGGACCCTCGAGGAGATGATCGACGAGTACTGCGCGCACATCCGGGCGGTGCAGCCCGAAGGTCCCTACCAGCTCGTCGGCTGGTCCATGGGCGGACTCCTTGCCCACCGGGTCGCCACCCGGCTGCAGAGCCAGGGGCAGGAGGTGGCCCTTCTCGCCATCGTCGACGCGTACCCGGTGCAGCCCTCCAGGGCGGACTGGGACCCGGCCGAGCTCACCGAGCAGATCAACGCGGACGTCGGTTTCGACACCGCGCAGGTGGGCCCCGAGCGGGAGGCGGAGGTACTCGCGGAGCTACGCGCCAAGGGCCACCCGCTGGGACACCTGCCCGGCGGAGACATCCGGGCCGCGGTCCGCGTCTACGTCAACAGCACCGCGCTGACCCGGGGCCTTCGCCCGGAGCGGTTCACCGGCGATGTCCTGTTCTACTCGTCCGGCGCGTCGTTCAGCAGGGACGACGCGACCTTCAACGCCGAGGTCTGGCGGCCGTACGTGTCGGGGGACATCACCGAGCACGTCGTGGACTTCCTGCACGAGGACCTGATGATCGAACCGGCCGCTGTCGCGGAGATCGCCGCGGTCCTCACCAAGCACGTACGGGATCCCGAAGTTCCCGGGACCGTCGAAGAGAACACCACCACTGGAAAGAGGAGCATCTGATGAGCAACCCGTTCGAGGACCCGGAAGCCACCTACCTCGTCCTGGTCAACGACGAGGCCCAGCACTCCCTCTGGCCGGCCTTCGCCGAGGTGCCGGCGGGCTGGACCGTCGCCCTGGCCCAGACGGACCGCGCCGCCTGCCTGGAGTACATCAACCAGAACTGGACCGACATGCGGCCCAAGAGCCTCGTCGAGGCCATGGCGGGTTCCGGGGCGGACGCGGCTTGAACGAGGTCATGATCGAGGCGGCCGGGGTCTGCAAGAGCTTCGGCGATGTCCACGCCCTGAACGGTGTGGACATCGAAGTCGCCCGGGGCAAGGTGCTCGGGCTGCTCGGCCACAACGGCGCGGGCAAGACGACCCTGGTGAACATCCTGTCCACGGTCTCGCACCCGACCGCGGGCACGGTCAGGGTCGCCGGGTACGACGTGACCACGCAGGGAGCCGCGGTGCGCGCCAGGATCGGCGTGACCGGGCAGTTCGCGTCGGTCGACGAGTACCTGTCCGGATACGGCAACCTGGTCCTGATCGCCCGGCTGCTCGGAGCGGGCCGGCGCGAGGCGGCGGCCCGGGCCACCGAACTGCTGGAACTGTTCCGGCTGACCGAGGCCGCCAAGCAGCCCTCCCGCACCTACTCGGGCGGCATGCGACGGCGGCTCGACCTCGCGGCCAGTCTCGTGGGCCGTCCCGACGTGCTGTTCCTGGACGAGCCCACGACAGGACTCGACCCGACGACTCGCATCGCCCTGTGGGAGACGGTCGAGGGCCTGGTGGCCGACGGTACGACCGTGCTGCTGACCACCCAGTACCTGGACGAGGCCGACCGGCTCGCCGACTGGATCACGGTCCTGTCGAAGGGCCGCGTCATCGCCTCGGGCACCAGTGGCCGGCTCAAGGCGGAGCTGGGCAGCCGTGCGGTGCATGCCGCACTGACCTCCGACTCCGACCTGTCGGCGGCCACCGGCGCGCTCGCGGCAGCAGGCTTCCAGCCCCGCTCGGACCCGGAACGGCACACCCTGAGCACGCCGGTGGACACCTCCGCCGACATCGCCGCCGTGGTGCGGGCGCTCGACACCGTGGGCGCCGAGCTCGTCGAACTCACTGTCAAGGAGCCGTCGCTGGACGACGTCTATCTGGCACTCACCCAATCGCCGACGTCCCTCGCAGGCGCGGCCTGACATCGCGGGAGTCCCCGTTGGCCCTCCAGGAACGCACCCCGGACACGGCGTCGGTCGCCGTGCCCGACCACACGGCCGAATGGCGCGGCGGCAGCATCCGCGCCCAGTTGTGGGTGCTCACCGGCCGGCAGATCCGGTCCATGTACGGCGACACCCGGCTCGCGCTGTTCAGCCTGCTCCAGCCGCTGATCATGCTGCTGCTGCTGAGCGAGATATTCGGCAGCATGGCGAACCGTGACGACTTCCCCCACGGGGTGCGCTACATCGACTACCTGGTGCCCGCGCTGCTGGTCACCACGGGCATCGGCTCGGCGCAGGGCGCCGGGGTGGGCCTCGTCAAGGACATGGACAACGGCATCGTGGCCCGGTTCCGGGTGCTGCCCACCAGGCTGCCGCTGGTCCTGGTGGCCCGCTCGCTGGCCGATCTGCTGCGCGTCTTCACCGAACTGTTGGTCCTGCTGGCATGCGGCACGGTCTTCTTCGGATTCCGGCCGTCCGGCGGCGTGCTCGGCACGGCGGCGGCCCTGCTTCTCACGGTGTTCGTCATCTGGTCCCTGATCTGGTGCTTCATCGCGCTCGCGGCATGGCTGCGGAGCGTGGAAGTCATGTCGAGCATCGCGGTCCTGGTGATGTTCCCGCTGATGTTCGCCTCCAGCGCGTTCGTCCCGCTGAAGGG
This sequence comes from Streptomyces sp. NPDC005761, assembly GCF_040630635.1. NCBI lineage: Bacteria > Bacillati > Actinomycetota > Actinomycetes > Kitasatosporales > Streptomycetaceae > Streptomyces > Streptomyces sp. NPDC005761. The sequence goes on from NZ_JBEXXX010000077.1 coordinate 5,961, forward strand.
GCTGCCGGAGTGGTTGCAGGTCGTTGCCAAGGTCAATCCGGTGACGTACGCGGTGGACGGTTCGCGGCGGCTCTCACTGGGCTGGGACCTGGGTCTCGGAGTGGTCGCCGCGGTCGTCACGAGCGCCGTACTGCTGGCGCTGGCCGGCTACGTGGCCGCGAAGTGCTTCCAGCGGGCGCCCAATGCCTGAGCGGCCTTCCCCGCCGGGAAGCAGCCGCGCCTGCTGAACGAGGTCGCTCCTTCTGAGAAACGACAGCGGAGCCGCTCCCCCCGGGGGAGCGGCTCCGCTGTCGTTGGTGCCGGAGGCTATTCGCCCCGGCCGGCCGGCCAGAGCGAGGGCTGTGCGGCCCAGCCGCGATGCCGCAGCTCCTGGGCGAGCGCGTGCTCCGTTCCGGAGGCCACCGCGAGACTCGCCCGCCCGAGCAGCTGCTTCGCCGAGTGGTCGATGGCGATGTCCTCGATGTTGGCCCCCGCCGCCGCCACGTCGGTGAACAGCCGGGCCAGTTCGCCAGGACTGTCGCCCACGGACACCTCGACCGCCGTGAACGCGGCATCGGGCACCCCGTGCTTGCCCGGGATCCTGCTCCGCCCGTCCACCCCGCGCTGCAGCGCCTCGGACAGCTCCGGCGCAGCGTCGCCCCCCTCGGCGGACCGGCGCAGCGCCGCCACCGCCTCGAGCACGTCACCCGCGAAGGCCTCCAGCACATCGGCGACCGGACCCGCGTTCGCCGACAGGATGTCCGTCCACAGCGCCGGGCTGCCCCCCGCGATACGGGTGACATCCCGCAGCCCCTGCCCGGCCAGACGGAGAGCCGACTCGTTTCCCTCCAGGAGGCGGGCCGCGGCGAGGCTCGCGATCAGATGCGGGGCGTGCGAGACGAGCGCCACCGCACGGTCGTGGTCCTCGGCGTCGAACAGCACGGGCGTGGCCCCGCACAACGCCGTCAGTTCCAGAGCACAGTTGAGCGCCGGATCGCCGGTGACGGCGGACGGCACCAGCACCCAGGGGCGCCCCTCGAAGAGATCGGCGCGGGCGGCCAGAGGCCCCGACCGCTCACCGCCGGCCAGCGGATGCCCGCCCACCATGGACGTCAGGTCGCATCCCAGCTCCTCGACCTGTCGCCTGGGCAGGCCTTTGACGCTCGCGACATCCGTGTAGAAGCGGGCCGTGCCCCGCTTCTGCAGCGACGCGAGCACCGGTGCCACCTGGACCGGCGGCACGGCGAGGATGGCGATGTCCGCCACCTCGCGCGGCTCCTCGGCCCGCCCGGCGCCCAGCGCCTCGGCGGTCTGCAGCGCGGCGGGATCGGCGTCGGTCAGATACGTGGTGATGCCCCGCTCGCGCAGAGCGAGGGCAATGGACGTGCCGATCAGGCCGGTTCCGGCTATGACTGCGGTGCGCATGGGAAACGTGACTCCACTTCGAGACGTCGAGTGATGCGGCCGGTCAGCCGTTCGGCAGGTCGGCCACCAGCGCGGCGAACCTTTCGAGCCCTTCGTCGATCTGCTCCGGAGTGACCAGGCTGTACGACAGCCGGATCTGCCGTGCGGCTGCGGCATCCGTGCTGAAGTACCGCATGGGCGTCCACAGCACGCCGTAGTCACGGGCCGAGACTTCGAGCAGCTTCTCGTCGGCGGGGAACGGCACGTCCAGCACGAGGAAGAACCCGCCCCGTGGTGTGTTCCAGCGCACCCCTGAACCGCCGCCCGCCGGGAAGTGCCGGCGCAGCCCCGCGAGGAGCCGCTCCAGGTTGCCCCGGTACACGGCGATCTCCCGCTCGTTGGCCTTGAGGAGACTGTGTCCGTGGGTGAGTAGCTTGCCCGCGATGACCGCCTGGGCGATGGGCGAGGTGTTGACCGTGACCATGCTCTTGATCTTCGAGAGCTGGTCGGCGAACAGGCCCACCTCTCCGTCCGCCCCCACCACGCTCTGATCGGCCACCGCGAACCCGATGCGGGCACCCGGCAGTCCGGTCTTGGCGAACGAACCCAGATAGACGACACGACGGTGCGGGTCGAGGGCCTTCAGCGTGGGCAGCCGCTCGCCGTCCGCACTGAAGTAGCCGTACGGGTTGTCCTCCAGGAGCAGCAGATCCTCCTGCTCCGCGAAGGCCAGGACGGCCTGCCGGGTCTCCAGGTCCATGCTCGTACCGGCCGGATTGGAGAAGTCGGGCACCAGGTAGCAGGCGCGTGGCCGCAGCCCGTCCGCGCGCGCCTCGCGGACCGTGGCCGCGAGGTCGGCCAGGTCGACCCCGTGCGGTCCGCCCGCCACCTCGAGGACCGGCATGTCGACCAGCCGGGCGGCGCCCTTCAGACCGACATAGCTCGGCGAGACGGCCAGGACGACGTCGCGGTCGTCCGAGCGCAGGGCCCGCAGCACCAGGAACATCGCCTCCTGGCAGCCCACCGTGACCACCACGGATTCGGCGGGCACCGAGATCCCCTCGTCCACCTGCAGATGGCCGGCGATCAGGTCGTGGATGATGCCGTTGGTGCGCCCGTACTGGAAGAACGTGCGCCGGACCTCCTCGTCGTCGTACCCCTTCTCCTCCTTGAGGTACTGCTCGAAGCGCCGCAGGTAGTCGTGGACCTGGCCGGTCTCGAAGAAGCCCTCGAAGGGCCGTCCCGGCGCGAACGAGATCGCGCCGGGGTGGAGATGGGCGATCTCGTTGAGGAAGTTCATCGACCCCAGCGCGGGGTCCTCGAGGGAGCCGTGCAGGCTCGCGGTGCTCAGCTGGGCAGCACCCGCGGCCCCATCTGCTGTCGTCACGTTCCGCACGGCACTCACCGCGGCGTCCCTTCGTCGTGTTTCGTCGCCGGGCCCACCGGCAGGGGGCCTCTGACGGTACGCAGCCGGCGCGCATCGCTGACGCTTCGGCAGCCCGCCAGGCCGAGGGCGTCACGCAGTTCCGCCGCCAGCAGCCCCAGGACCTCGCGCGCCCCGGACTCGCCACCTGCCGCAAGCCCCCACAGCAGAGGCCGGCCCACGAGGACGCCGTCCGCGCCGAGCGCCAGAGCCTTCAGCACATCGACCCCGCTGCGGAATCCGCTGTCCACCAGAACCTCGATGCGCCCGTCGAGCGCGGCGCATACCGCTTCGAGCGCGTCGACGGACGGAATCGCACCGTCCAGTTGGCGCCCGCCGTGGTTGGAGACCACCACCGCGTCCGCGCCGCATTCGGCTGCCCGCACGGCGTCCTCCGGGTCGAGGATGCCCTTCACGATCAGCGGCAACTCCGTCCGGGACCGGAGCTCCTGCACGTCCGCCCAGCTCAGTGAGGGAGCGAAGGCCGTGCTCGTGTGCGAGGCGAGCGCCGAGGCCCCGGGCACCGGACGGTGCGCCTCGGAAGCCGCGTCCACCGTGAAATTGGCGGCCCGCACCTCGGGAGGCAAGGAGAACCCATTGCGTACGTCCCGCAGACGCCGGCCCATCCACGGCACATCGACCGTCAGGATCAGGGCCGAGCACCCCGCGTCCTCGGCCCTTCGCACCAGCTCGTACGACAGGGCGCGGTCGCGAAGCCAGTAGAGCTGGAACCAGGTGGTGGCGCCCACCTCGGCGACACGCTCCAACGGACAGCTGCTCAACGTCCCCACGGTGAAGGGGACTCCGGCCTCCTTCGCCGCGCGGGCCGCCGCCAGCTCACCCTCGGGGTGGACCAGCTGGTGGTACCCGATCGGGGCAGTGGCCACCGGCATCGCCACTCCACGGCCGAGCAGTGTCGACGCCGTCGAGCACGCCGAGACGTCCCGCAGGGCTCGCGGAACCAGCCGCACGCGGTCCAGGGCCGTGCGGTTGGCCGCGAGCGTCAGTTCGGCGCCACTGCCACCGGACACGAAGTCCCACACCGGCCGGGGGAGCACGGCGGCAGCGGCCTGCTCCACCTCACCGATGCTCACCGCAGCCGGAACTGTGCCACTGCTCACCGCGACTGCCCGATCTCGCGCTGCCGCTCCACCTCGACCGCCTCGTACAACGCCTTGATGTTGGAACTGCCGAAGGTCTCGGCCCCGATGCGCTCGATGACCTCGAAGAACAGGGTCCGCCGGGTGTGCGTCGACCGCGTGAAGATCTGGAACAGCTGACCGCCGTGGTCCTCGTCGACGAGGAGGTTCAACTCGCGCAGCTCGTCGAGCGAGTGCTTCCGCAGGGAGAGCCGTCGGCCCAGCAGCTCGTAGTACGCGGCGGGTGTCTTCAGGAAGCCGACTTCACGCTCCGACAGCGTGCGCACCGAGTGGGGCGCGTCGTCGCTGGAGAACGCGATGTGCTGGATGCCCGACCCGTCGTGGTTCTTCAGGAACTCGTCGATCTGGCCGGCGTCGGCCGACGGGTCGGGCTGGATGATGGTGAAGGTGATCTCTCCGGACGGGCTCTGCACCACCTTCGACAGCATCGCCTGGGTACCGACCGCTATCCGCTCCTCGAAGATCTCGGCGAAGCCCAGGACCTCCTGGTAGAAGCGGACCGTCGGCTCCAGCTCCCCGATGTTCACGCACACGGCGAAGTGGTCGATCTCCAGCAGGCCCACTCCGCGGTCGGGCGCCCCGGAGTGCTCCACCGGCCGGAAGCCGGCGGGCAGACCGGCGGTGTCGTCGGCCTCGCGCTCGACGAGCGGGTGCGTCAGATCTCCGAAGGCCGCCACGGTCGCGGTCGCGACCACCCCGCCGCCCCGGTGTCCGGCCGTCTCCGCCAACGAGCGCGCACCACGGCCGACGGCCTCCGCGTGGGCCGCAGCGACGTCGTCGGTGCGCATGGCGATGGCGGAGACGCCGTCGCCATGGCTGAGTACGTACGCGGACGCGGGATGCTCGTCGCTGATCCCCTCGGTCAGGACCATCGTGATCCGGCCCTGACGCAGCGCGGCGCTGCGGAACCCCTCCTCGGGCGAGCCGGCGGTGCCCACCACTGTGAATCCGTAGCTGTCGACCCAGTGACCGACCCGGTCGTCGAGGTCTTCGACGTACAGCTCCACGTGGTCGAGCCGCAGGCCTTCGAGGCGGCCGGTGCCGGTGGAGGCAGGCGCTGCGGGGGCGGACGATATCGGTTCAGAGGGCATGGTGATCCTGTTCTCGTGTAGGGGGCGGACCAGATCTGTGTCGTGCTGGGCCGGGGAGCGCCGTGCGGTCACCGGAGGCTCGCTCGGGGCCTGGTCCCTCAGTCGGACATCGCGACCAGGATCCGGCGGGGGCCGGTGAACGGCCGGCGCCCGTGACCCACCAGCACGTTGTCGATGAGCAGGAGGTCACCGGTGTGCCAGTCGACGTCGACCGCCGCGTCGAGCCCCTTGTCCCGCACCTCGATCACGTACTCGTCCGGGATCGCGCTCCCGTCGGCGAACCTGACGGACTGGGGGAGCTCGTCCTCGGGCAGGATCTGCGCGAGTTCGGCCGCCATCTCGTCACCGAGCGCGGCCGGGTGCCACTGGTCGGACTGGTTGAACCACACCTCGACCCCCGTCACCGGGTGCCGGACGGTCGACGGACGCAGCTGCGTCACCCGCAGCCCGCCGTCCCCGCGCCACTCCCACTCGGCCTCCGTGCCCTTCAGGAAGACCTCGACCTCCGCCCGGTCATCGGTCTCGAAGGTGTCCTGCCAGCTCTTGCCCAGACCTCGCCCGCCGTGCAGGTTCTGCGAGTAGCGGACACCGCCCGCGAAGGCCTCGCGGATCGCCGGGTCCAACGACTCCAGCCACAGCGTGCCGTCCACCACCGGCGTTGCCCCGCCCGTCGTCGGCTCGTGGGCCGCGAAGAACAGCAGCCGGGACGGCCACGCGTACGCGTACGACAGCTCGTTGTGCATGGAGATCGTCAGCTCCGGCGGGTACTCCGTCGAGGTGTAGATGTTGCTGCCCACCTTGCTGCGCGGCGAGTTCCCGTGCACATAGGCGAGCCGGTTGGGCAGCAACAGGTCCATGGCCGGTTCGAGTGTGCTCTCCGAGACCTGGAATCCACGGAACACCAGCGCCTTCTCGGCGATGAGCATGCTGCTGATCTTGTCGGTGTCGGCCAGGAACTCGGCAAGACCCGCCGGAGTCGGATCGACCCCGGCGTCATCCGCGGTGATCTCCAGCGGCTTCCAGCCGTGCTGCTCAGTCATGAGGACCTCAATCGGATCAATTGGCTCAAGGAAGGAAAATGTGTGACACCCGCCGCCGGCCCCCGTGCGGGGCCGGTCCGAACACTGACCCGCGACGGACGGTGACCGGCTGCGATCGGTGGCCGGCGGCGGACGGGCTATCCGTGCGTGACGGTCCGGAAGAACTCGACGATGCCCTTGTTCACCGAGTCCGGGTCCTCCAGATACCCGTAGTGACCGCACCCGGCAATGACCTCGAAGGAGGCTCCCGGAATCGCCTCGGCCACCTCCCGCCCCAGCTCGGGCGGCGTCACCAAGTCGTCCTGGAATGCGATGACATGACAGGGGACCCTGATGTTCCGGTACGCCGGGAGGCGTGACGGAGTCGGATCGAGGCCGAGCTGCGCGCGCTCCCCGGCGACGCTCCCGGACGTGGCCTCCAGGACCTCCAGCCAGTCGCTCACCTCCACGTCGTTCCGGAGCGAGCGCGGTGACAGATTCCGCATCACCTGGACCACCGCGTCGAACTTCGGAGGGAGCCGCACCCCGGAGTCGTACAACTCGATCTCCGCCCGCGTCAGCGCCCGGCGCATGGCGTCCACGCGCCCCCGGGTGGCGAGGAGCACGGCGCTCTGCACGAGGTCAGGGCGCCGCAGGGCCAGTTCCTGGACGACGTACGAACCCAGAGAGGTCCCCACCAGTCGGCAACCGTGGAGACCGAGGTGCCCGATCAGGCCGACGACATCGCCCACCATGTCCTGGATGGTGTACCCGTCGGCGCAGGGGGCGCTGGGCGCTATGCCGCGGTTCTCGAAGGTGATGACCCGATAGCCCGCGGCGACCAGCGCGGGGACCTGGTGCAGGTGCCACGCCCGGCCGGTGGCGCCCGACCCCATCACCATGACGACGGGCTCGCCCGTACCCCCGGAGTCCTCGTAACTCAGACGAATTCCGTTGACCGGAACGATTGGCATGGCGATCTCTTTCGCTCTGGGGTGCGTAGGTTGGTTGGTTCTGCCGTGGGGGGGGGCTAGTCCGTGCCGGCGTTCATCGCCTGCACGAGGCTCTTCGGCCGCATGTCGGTCCACTGCTCGTTGATGTAGTCGAGGCACACCTGCCGACCGCTGTCCGCGAGGGTGACCGTCCAGCCCTCCGGCACTCCGGCGAACACCGGCCACAACGAGTGCTGCGACTCGGCATTGACCAGCACGTGGTACGCGGCCTCGGGGTCCTCGAACGGGTTGGCCATCTGTTCTGCTCCCTGTGCATCGGTAACTGGGGTCGGTGGCCCGGTGAGGGCGGACGGAGGGGAGGGCCTACGCCTCCCACTCGGACTGGAGGAGGTCCAGCTCGTCCTGGCTCAGCCCGGTGAGTGAGGCGTCGGCATCGAACTCCGCCGCAGGGACCCGGGACAGGGCGCCGGCCTGGGCGACGGACACGAGACCGGCCACCGTGCGCTGCTCGAACACGTCCTTCACCGTGAAGACGATGTCCTCGCGGATGGCGTGGGAGACGAGCTGCAGCGATCGGATGCTGTCGCCGCCGAGGTCGAAGAAGCTGTCGTCGATCCCGACGCGTTCCAGGCCCAGGATGTCGGCGAACAGCCCGCACAGGATCTCCTCCTGTGGGGTGCGCGGCGCGCGGCTCTGGGCGGCAGCGGTGAACTCCGGTTCCGGCAGGGCCTTGCGGTCGAGCTTGCCGTTCGCGGTGAGGGGGAGTGCGTCGAGGGTGACGATTGCGGCGGGGACCATGTAGTCGGGGAGGGCGCCGGCTGCGTGGGTGCGTGCTGTGGTGGTGTCGGTGGTGCCGACGAGGTAGGCGATGAGGCGGTCGTCGCGGACGATGACGGCGGCCTGGGTGACGGTGTCGAGTGCGGTGAGGACGGTTTCGATTTCGCCGAGTTCGATGCGGTGTCCGCGGATCTTGACCTGGTCGTCTGCGCGGCGGAGGTATTCGAGGTCGCCGTTGTGGTTCCAGCGGACGATGTCGCCGGTGCGGTACATGCGGGTGCCGGGGGTGCCGTAGGGGTCGGCGACGAAGCGTTCGGAGGACAGGCCGGGGCGGTTGAGGTAGCCGCGGGCTACTCCGGTGCCGGCGATGTAGAGCTCGCCGGGGACGCCGGGGGGTACGGGGCCGAGGTGGTCGTCGAGGACGTACACCTGGGTGTTGGAGA
>NZ_JBEXXX010000078.1:0-13883 GCF_040630635.1 Streptomyces sp. NPDC005761
CCGCGAGGTCTACCGCGCTCTGACCGTCACACCAACAGAACAAGTCACCCAAAACGACCTTGCTCCTGCAGCTTGACGTCTATAGGAGCATCCGCCGCCGCGGGGCGTTGCCTCCGGGGAGCCGCTACTCCACGTACTGCGGCGGCAGCGCGGCGGCCTCGGCGAGGACCGGGCCCAGGTTCTCGGTGCGGATCCGGCGGTCGACGTACAGCAGCCCGGTCACCAGCGGCGGGAAGGTGGCCACCACCAGCTGCGAGACCAACTGGCCGACGAGCATCGACAGCACGTATCCGCCGATGGCGACGACGACCGCGGCCGGGTTCGGGTCGTCGCCCAGGTTCACGGTGCCGAGCATGCCGGAGAACATGCCGAGCAGGGAGAACGGCATCTGGATCACATAGCCGGCGAATCCGGCGACGGCTCCGGCCAGCAGCGTGATCCCGAAGATCCGCCACCAGTCCCCGCGCACCAGCCGCGACGAGCGGCGCATCGCCGCGATCGGACCCTGGTTCTCGAAGACGACCGCGGAGGGTGCCAGGCTGAACTTCACCCAGAGCCAGGTCGCCAGCGGGGCCGTCACCAGGGCGCCCAGGAGACCGATCACGATCACGGCTACCTGCCCGCCGTCGCTGTCCGTGCTGACCGCGGCGATCACGATGGCGAGGAAGCCGGCCCAGGCGAGCAGGATCGGGACCAGCACGATCAGCCAGGTCAGCATGACCGTCGCGATCACGGCAGGCATCCGGTTCCAGGCCCGCCGCCAGACGGCGGAGAAGGTGGTCGGACGGCCCAGGACCGCCTCCTGAAGGACCGCGGGCACCGCCGTGTACATCAGCGCCGTGGAGATCACGGCAGCGACGAGGCCCACCACCGCGACCGCCCCGAAGGCGACGACCAGCGGCACCCAGTCCTCGGCGCGGGGATTCTCGTCGGAGCCCAGCGCCAGGATCCGGTCCAGGTGGTCCGCCACGGCCGAGTACGCGACCGCGGCGGCGGTCAGCACCAGGGCCAGCGCCCCGCCGTACGCGGCGGCACCGACGCCCAGCAACTGCTTGCCGTGACGGCCCACCGTGGCGAACGCGCCGTTGAACACGTCTCCCAGCCGCAGCGGGGCCAGGGGTATCACCCCGGGCTTCGGCGGCATCCAGCCACCGCCCCGGCCGCCCCACCCGGGCGGCCCCACGGGCCCCCCGTTCGGCGCACCCCCGTACGCACTGCCACCCCACCATGCGTCCTGCGCCACTGCTGCTCCGTCGGTCAGTCGATCATGAACTGGCATGTACTGGACGGACCACGGTAGCGCCCCCGTCACCCGTTCGGCCCAGGGCCTCCCTCGCGACGATGTGTACCCTCGTACACATGGGATACGGACTGCTGGCCGCGGCCATCGCGGCAGAGGTGGCCGGGACGACTGCCATGAAGTACAGCGAGGGATTCACCCGTCTGTGGCCCTCCCTGATCACCGTCGCCGGATATCTGCTGGCCTTCTCGCTGCTCGCCCAGACCCTCAAGACCATGTCCATGGGCACGGCCTACGCGATCTGGGCCGGCATCGGCACCGCTGCCGTCGCTGTCATCGGCATGCTGTTCATGGGTGAGTCCGGCAGCCCGGTCAAGGCCGCGGGCATCGCCCTGGTCATCGCCGGTGTGGTCGTCCTCAATCTGGGCGGCGCGCACTGATGGCGCGCAGGTACGACCCCGAGCGGCGCGAGCGCATCATCGACGCGGCGCTCCGGGTGGTGGGCGCCAAGGGGATCGCCGGCCTCAGCCACCGCACCGTCGCCGCCGAGGCCGATGTGCCCCTCGGCTCGACGACGTACCACTTCTCCTCGCTCGACGAACTGCTGATCGCCGCCCTGCGCCGGTCGAACGAGAACTTCGCCACGCTCATGCGGGAGAGCCGGGCCCTCGCCGACCCGGCCGCAGACCTCGCCACCGAACTCGCCCGGCTGCTGGGGGAGTTCTTCGGCGCGGGTCGCGGCCGGGCGGAACTGGAGTACGAGCTGTACCTCGCCGCCCTGCGCCGGCCCGCGCTGCGTCCCGTCGCCGCGGAGTGGAGCGATGACACGGCCGCGATCCTGGCACCGCGCGCGGGTCCGGCCACGGCGCGCGCCCTGGTCGCGCTGATGGACGGGATCTGTCTGCAGGTGCTGCTCACCGGCGGGGTCTATGACGAGGCGTACGCGCGGGAGATGCTGGGCCGCGTCAGCGCGTGACCCCGTACCCGCGCCCGCGGCCGGCGTCGTCGGTGAGCACCGCCGCACCGAGGTCGGGACCCTGCGCGCGCCGGACCGCCCCGGAGCCGCCCGGTCGCCGAGTCCTGGAGCGGAGGGGAGCCGCCTTCATCGTGTCCGCCCGGGTGCCGACGGCCGTGGCCGACAGGAACGGCAGCGCCTCCGGGCTCCGGGTCCGTGCCGCTCGCCGGCCGCGTCGGGCCCACGGGGATGGCCCCCGAACGCGACCGGAGCGTCCGCGCCATGAGGCGCCGGGCCTGCTCCGGACCCACGTGTCCGCGACGCCCGGACGCTGAGACCGGTTGGCCCGGGCCGCCCCCGGCCGGTTAGGTTCTGGTCATGACCGACACGACTTCCCCCCGTACCACCGGCGCCGTCGCCGCCGGCCTCGCCACCATCGCCGGTGACGGTTCCGTTCTCGACACGTGGTTCCCCGCACCCGAGCTCACCGCCGAGCCCGGACCGGCCGGAACCGAGCGGCTCACCCCCGACCGCGCGGTCAACCTGCTCGGTGAGGGTGCCGCCAAGGCCATCGGCGTGGATGCCCGCCGCGGGGTCGAGGTCGTCGCCGTCCGCACGGTCATCGCCTCGCTGGACGACAAGCCGCTCGACGCGCACGACGCCTACCTGCGCCTTCACCTGCTCTCGCACCGCCTCGTCCAGCCCCACGGGCAGAACCTCGACGGCCTCTTCGGCCTCCTCACCAACGTGGCCTGGACCTCGCTGGGTCCGGTCGCCGTCGACGACGTGGAGAGGGTGCGGCTGAACGCCCGCGCCGAGGGCCTGCACCTCCAGGTCACCTCGGTCGACAAGTTCCCGCGCATGACGGACTACGTCGCGCCGAAGGGCGTCCGCATCGCAGACGCCGACAGGGTGCGGCTCGGCGCGCACCTCGCCGCCGGCACCACCGTCATGCACGAGGGCTTCGTGAACTTCAACGCCGGCACCCTCGGCACCTCCATGGTCGAGGGCCGCATCTCGGCCGGCGTCGTCGTCGGGAACGGCTCCGACATCGGCGGCGGCGCCTCCACCATGGGCACGCTCTCGGGCGGCGGCAAGGAGCGCATCGTGATCGGTGAGCGCTGCCTGGTCGGCGCGGAGGCGGGTGTCGGGATCGCCCTCGGCGACGAGTGCGTCGTGGAGGCCGGTCTGTACGTCACCGCCGGTACCCGGGTCACCCTGCCGGACGGTCAGGTCGTCAAGGCGCGCGAACTCTCCGGCGCCTCGAACATCCTCTTCCGCCGCAACTCGGTGAGCGGCACCGTCGAGGCCCGCCCGAACAACGCGGTCTGGGGCGGCCTCAACGACGTCCTGCACAGCAACGACTAACCGGCGGCGAGGAGTTCCTCGTACGCCCTTCGCAGCCCGTCGGCCGCCTCGCGCCCGGCGGGCTGCAGCGGTTCGCGGACCGGGCCCGCGTCCAGCAGGGCCTTCGCCGTCACCGTGCCCGGCAGCCCGGACGCCATCATCAGCTCCGTGAGCGGGGCCAGGAGGCCGTTCAGTCGGGCGGCACCGGCCGTGTCCCCGGCGTCGAAGGCGTCCAGCACGGCCCGCAGCGGACGGGGCGCCACATTGGCCACCGTGCTGACGTAACCGGCGCCTCCCAGCGCGTACAGCGGCAGATTCAGCTCCTCGCAGCCCGAGTAGTACGCGAGCGCGGTGGCGGCGAGCACCCGGGTCGCCCCCAGCAGGTCGTACGAACAGTCCTTCACCGCCACGATGCGCGGGTGCTCCGCCAGCCGCAGCAGCGTCTCCGGCTCGATGCGGGTGCCGGTGCGGCCCGGGATGTCGTACAGCATCAGCGGGAGACCGGCCGACTCGGCGACGCGCAGGAAGTGAGCCTCGACGGCCGCCTGCGGGGGGCGGCTGTAGTACGGGGTGACGACCAGCAGGCCGTCGGCGCCCGCCTGTTCCGCCTGTCCGGCCAGTTCCACGGTGTGCCGGGTGTCGGAGGTGCCGACGCCCGCGACCAGTGACACGTCAGGGCCGACCGCTTCCCGGACCGCACGCACCAGGGCCGTCTTCTCGGCGTCGGAGGTGGTCGGGGACTCGCCGGTGGTGCCGCTGAGCACCAGTCCGTCGCAGCCTGCGGCGACGAGCGCCGCGGCATGGGCGGCCGCGGCGTCCGGATCGAGGGCGCCTGCGGTGGTGAACGGCGTGACCATGGCGCAGAGCGTGCGGCCGAAGGGGCGGGGGCGGGTGGATGCGGGCGGCGTCATGTCGGAAGTGTCGACCGCCGGACCGTGAAGGTCCACTTAGTTCTTCTCCGGGTGAAGGTGAAGTAATGCTCAACTGTCGCTGTGGTCTGGCATGATCGGCCGCACGTGCGGGCGGGGCGATGCGGGCGGGGTGCATGAGGATGCGGGCGAAGGCGATCACAGATATACGTGGACCGGTCTCGGCGGCGGCCCTCGTCCTCGCCGGCACCCTCGGTCTGTCGGGGTGCGCGGGATTCCTCGTACCGGCCGGGGAGGGGGAGCCGGGGCCGAGCCCTTCGCGTACCTCCACCGGAGGGGTGCGGGCCACGACACCGTCTCCCCCGGACATCGGGACCCCGCCCGCCGTCCGCCCGACCCCCACGCCGACCGCGACCGGAGGGTGCCCCGCCTCCGGCCTCGTCGTGGACATGGGTCCCGTGGAGGCCGCTCTCGGGCACCGGGCCGTGGGGCTGACCCTGACCAACTGCGGCAGTGAGCCCCACCGGGTCGACGGCTACCCCTCGGTGCAGGCCGTCGACGAGAACGGCGACGCGCTCCCGGTCAAGGTCAACCCGGGCTCGTCGTACTTCGGGAACGACAAGGGGCCCGAAGAGGTCATGCTGGCGCCCGGGAAAACCATGCGCTCGCTCCTCGTCTGGGTCTCCACCCCGACCGGCGGCGACCTGATCGAGGGCGACGCGCTGGAGATCGCCCCGGCCCCCGGCCTGGAGCCGCGCACCTTCCCGCTGGAGGGCAGCGACGTCCGGCTGCTCGACGAGTTCAACATGACGGGCTGGCGGACCGCGACGCCCGGATGACCGGCTCGGGAACGAGCCCCGGCCCGCCTCAGCGGCGGGCCATGTACAGGCCGAACGCCTTGTGCAGCAGCTTGCTGACGGGGTAGTCCCACTCGCCGATGTACTCGGCGGCCCGCCCGCCGGTGCCCGCCTTGAACCGCAGCAGGCCCAGCAGGTGGTTGCCCTCGTCGAGGGTGTCGGTGATGCCGCGCAGGTCGTACACCGCGGCGCCCCGCTCATGGGCGTCGCTCATCATCCGCCATTGGATCGCGTTGCTGGGCTGCACCTCGCGCCGACGGCTGGTCGAGGCACCGTACGAGTACCAGACATGGGTCCCCACGCTCAGCATCGTGGCCGCGGCGAGCACCTCCCCGTCGTGGTGGGCGAGGTAGAGCCGCATCCGGCCCGGGTCCTCGGCCCGCAGCGCGGTCCACATGCGCTGGAAGTAGCCGAGCGGCCGAGGGACGAAGCGATCCCGCTCGGCGGTCTCCCGGTACAGCTCGTAGAAGGCCGGAAGGTCGTCGAGGCCGCCCTCGACGACCTTCACGCCCGCCTTCTCCGCCTTCTTGATGTTGCGCCGCCACTGCTGGTTCAGGCCGTCCCGGATCTCCTCCAGCGACCGTCCCGCGAACGGCACCTGGAACACGTAACGCGGCTGCCCGGCGCTGAAGCCGTCGGTGTCCCCGTCCGCGCCCTGCTGCCAGCCCAGCCGGCGCAGCTGCTCCACGACCTCGGCGGCCCCGGGCTCCGTCACATCCGCCTCGACGTCGCGCAGCCGGCCCGCGGCCGGGTCCGCGATGGCCTCCTTGACCGTCGGCGCCTCCCAGCGGCGGGCGATCACGGGTGGGCCCATCCGTACGGTGAACGCGCCCCGCGCCTTGGCGTGGGCCACCAGCGGATCGAGCCAGGGCCGCAGATCGCCCTCGTGCCACGGGATGACAGGGCCCTCCGGCAGATAGGCCAGAGACCGCTTCAGTCCGGGGACCGGGCGGTACAGCACCAGCCCCGCACCGGCGATCAGACCCTCCTCGTCCAGCCAGCCGATGCTCTCCGCGCGCCAGTCGGGTTTCACCTCTCCCCACGACGGGACCTGCATATGGCTCGCCGAGCCCCGGCCGGCGACGAACGCCAAGTGCTGCTCGCGCGTGATCTCCTCGACCCGCAGCGTCATGCGGTACTCCGTTCGTTGTCCGATTCGTCAGCGTGACGAGAGGTACGCGAGCCGCGGTTGACCTCAAGTGCGCTTGACGTATCAGGGTGGCTGTCACGGGCGCACCGCAAGGGTGCGCCGGTGAGGGGAGCAGCCATGACAGTGGAGTTCGTGTCCCGGCCCGATGTCACCCGTGCGGATGCGGGACTCGTCAGGGCCGGTACCTGGGACGTCGGTACGCCGGAGCGCCGGCAGCAGGCTGTCGAGGCCATCCGCGCCGCGTGGGGGGCCAGGCGATGGCCGCACCCGGGCCTGCTCTCGTACAGCGTGTACACGGGGGAGGACGGCAGAACGCTCTTCCACTACTCGCAGTGGACCGGTGAAGAGGGCTATGCGGACTTCGTCCGGGACGGCAGGGAGGTGCGCACTGCCGAGATCGACGCGGCCGTGCCGGGCATCGAACGGCTCGGACCGCACACCTACGAGCTCTATCGGTCCTCCTCGCCCGGCGGCCGGGAGCCCGGCTGTGTCGTGGTGGTCGACGTCGAGTTCGACGGGGCGGACAAGGCCCGCCAACGCGACTGGGTGGACGGCGTGTTCGAAGCGTTGGGTACGGATCCGGCGCCGGCGCCCGGCGGCCTCGCCGGCCACTTCCATGTGAGCACCGACGGGACCCGGGTCCTCAACTACGCGGAGTGGGAGAGCGCCCAGGCCCACATCGACGCACTGGCCGCGCCCGGGAGCGGCATCGGGTCGCGGACACCGCAGTGGGAACGGGTGCAGACCTATCCGGGCGTCACCGGCGGTGGCGTGCGCCGCTACACCCCGGCGCTCAGCCTGCGCCCCGAGGAGGACTGACAGCAGGACGACGAGGGAGCGGCGATCCTCCGCGTGCGGCAATCCCTCGTGTACGGAGATCAGTTGTCCGGCCCGGGCGGGCAGCGGGCCTCCTTCTGTCCCGAGCGCCGGGCGGCACCGGGTGCAATGCGTCTAGGCTTGGGCCGCCTGACCCCGTACGCGCCCGGAGCTGTGGCCCCGGCGACGCGTATGCCCGCACGTTTTCGAGGAGAATCCCTGATGTCCGCAGAGCGCCCCACCCTGCCGCCGGTAAGGCTGCACACCGAGGCGGAGCTGGCACGGGACGCGCTCGCCGCGCCGCTGCTCGCCCGCGCCGTCCGGCTCGCCCGCTGGGCCGGCCCCGACACCCGCGTCGGCGCCGGCGGCGAACTCGTCGACGCACAGCTGCCGGCGGCGGCCGAGCACCTCGGTCTCGCCGCGGACGAGGACGGTGCGGCGGAAGCCAGCGAGGCCTGGCGCCTGGCGGTCGACACCGGCCTGGTCGAGGTCGAGGACCCGGCGACGGAGCCGGCCGCGGACGCGGATCTCGACGAGGAGGGCTTCGACGGTGAGGCGGAGGGAACGGTCACCGCGGGGGAGAACCTGGCACTGCTGACCGCCGGTTCCCCCCAGGACGTCCTGTCGATCTGGCTCGACGGCCTGGAGGCCGCTCACGCCGACGCCACCGCCCCGGTCTTCGACGACTTCGCCGACCTCGTCGGCGAGGACGGGTCCGTCGACTTCGACGCCCTGGACTGGGACCCGGAGACCGAGGCGGAATTCCTCGACGGGGTGCTCGGCAACCTCTATCTGCTCACGGTCGGCGAGGGCGCGGAGGGCGAGGCCGTGCCGCTGCCCGCGCTGGCCGCCTCGATGATCGTCCCCGACGACATGGGTGAGCCCACCGACGACATCCTGGAACAGGTGTCGGACGCGATGATGCGCCTCGACGACCAGTTCCGGGTCCTCGAACCCATCGGCATCGTCGAGTACCGGCCGGTGGACGAGGCGTTGCTGGCCGAGGAGGGCGAGGAGGCCGTGCCTCCGGCGGACGACGACGACGTCACCCGGTACGGCATGGTGAAGCTGACCCCTCTCGGCGTCTACGGGATCCGGGCCCGGATGCTGGACGCCGGTGTGGACGCCCCGGCCATCGGTGATCTGGCAGGCAAGGGCGCCGATGTGCTGCTCGGCGGCATCGCGTACTACCCCGAGGCGGCGGCCCGCGGCGAGATCGAGCTGTGGCTTGCGCGGCACGGCGCCGACGGGGCGGCCGGGGAGCTCCTGGACGCCGCACGCGGCGAGGACCCGCAGGCACCCCTGCGCCGGCTGCACTGCCAGCAGGCGCTCGCCCTCGTCGGCGCGGACGCCGAGCCCGCGGTGCGTGCGGTGCTGGGCGATGCGGAGCTGGGCGGACTCGCCCGGGTCTGGCTCGCCGAGCGGGGCGCCACCGACGTACCGCCCCCCTCGGAGGCGATGATCTTCTGGCTCGCCATCGACACGATCGCGGCGCAGTTGGAGGCGGACGGCGATCTCGAGGAGCTCCAGGGCCTGGTCGAGGGGCTCTCAGGCCAGCACAGCGGCTTCTTCGACGAGGCGTGGCGGGTGGACCACCCGGCGACGGCGGACGTCCTTGAGGCGATGGGGCGGCTGCACAGCGACAAGAAGCAGGCGAAGGATGCCCGCAAGGCCGCGTTCAAGGCCCGCTCCCGGGGCGGTTCGGGCAGCTGAGGCCGGGTGCGGGGCGGGGGCGGACAGACCCCGCCACCGAGGATGTTCACGGAAGGGATTCCCTCGAAGTCGTCCTCAGTTCAACTGATGTTGGCGCAGGGGCGGGACGGTGATCGGGCCAACAACCCGCCCCAGCTGCACCAGGAGTACGTGATGGCCTTCACGCGCAGGGAATTCACCAGACAGTCCGCCCTCACCGGTGCCGGCATCGCCCTCACCGGAACCGTCGCCGCGCTGGCCACCGCACCCGGCGCCCTCGCCGCCGGGGACTCCAAGCACGGCCACGACGACCACGGCCACGGTCACGACGGACACGGACACGGTCACAGCCACGAGCCCGGCTACGGGCCGCTGCTGCCCGACCCGAAGGGCATACTCGCACTGCCCGCCGGCTTCTCCTACAAGATCATCACGCACAGTGGCGTCACCAAGCTGGAGACCGGCGAGTCCACCCCCTCCAACCACGACGGGACGGCAGCCTTCGAGGGCGCGCGCGGCGTGACCCTCCTGGTGAACAACCACGAGCTGAGCGGCACCCGGGCCGGCTGGGAGCACCCGGTTCCGCTCACCGACGGCCTCGTCTACGACCCGGTCGCGGCCGGCGGCTGCACCGTCGTGGAGACCCGCCGCGACGGCCGCACCGCCGAATGGGTCGGCATCGCCGGTACCTCCACGAACTGCGCAGGCGGCTCCACCCCCTGGGGCACCTGGCTGACGTGCGAGGAGACCGAGGACAAGGCCGGGAAGAACGGCCTGCTCAAGGACCACGGCTACGTCTTCGAGGTCGACCCGTACGACAAGCGCGCCAACCGTGACCCGCGCCCGATCAAGGCGTTCGGCCGCTACGCACACGAGGCCGTCGTCATCGACCCCAAGCAGGGGCACGCCTACCTCACCGAGGACGCGTCCGGTCCGAACGGACTGCTCTACCGCTGGGTGCCGCCGCACGGCTTCAAGCACGGCCGCGGCAAGCTCCGTACGCTCGCCGACGACGCCGGTGTGCTGCAGGCCACGAAGTGCTTCGACAAGAGCGGAAAGTTCGTCGACGACCTCTCGCGCGCCACGAAGATCGGCACCGTGTACGGCGTGGACTGGGTCGACGTGCCCGACCGCGACGCCAGGACCGTCTCGGTACGCAAGCAGTTCGGCGACAAGGACATCACCCGCGCGCGCAAGCTCGAAGGCATGTGGTGGGGCGACGGCGGCGCCTACATCGTCTCCTCCTTCGCCCGGGGCGAGAGCCCCGTCCCGCACGACGGCCAGGTCTGGTTCTACGACCCGAAGCGCCGGACGCTGACGCTCAAGGTGCTTCTCGGCGTCAACGCCGACCCCTCCAAGGACGGCGCCTTCGACGGCCCGGACAACATCACCGTCTCGCCCTACGGCGGTCTGGTCATCTCCGAGGACGGCGAGGGCATCCAGCACCTCTTCGGTGCGACCGAGAGCGGCCGCACCTACCCGATCGCGCGCAACGAGCTGAACGCGGGTACGGAGGCGGAGCCCGAGTACAGCGAATTCACCGGTGTGACCTTCTCGCCCGACGGCAGGACGCTCTTCGCCAACATCCAGACCCCCGGCATCATGCTGGCCATCACCGGCCCGTGGAAGCGCCAGTCGCGCCACGAGGGGTAAGCCCTTTCCGCCAGCAGATGCCCGGCCGTACGCGGGCCCGGGCACCTGCTGGAGGCGGAACCGCTGATTACGAATCCGGCATCAGTGCGGCCCCAGGAGCGGTCGGGCATGGCGTCGGGCGTTTCCAGGGCGCATACTCAAGGTAATGAAACAGTCAGCCGGATCCCGGCGTCACCTGCCTTCCAGTCCCTTCAACCGCCCGGCCCAGGCGGCCCCACCGGTCGAATTGTTCGATGTGGGCGACAGGGTGTCGCATGACCAGTTCGGACTCGGCCGAGTCCTTGCTGTCGAGGGCGACAACGACGCAGTGCTCATCGACTTCTCGGGGCGACAGGGGAGGATCCTGAGCCCGTACTCCAAGCTGACCAAGCTCTGAGAGAAGCGACGAGCACGCGCCGCGTACGCCGTACCTCTCTTTCCGACCGCTCTCAGGGGCACCCGCAGCCAGCCGGGTGCCCCTGAAGACGTTTCCGTCCCTGCCCCTACAGGGACTGGGCGGCGGGCTTGACCATGCCACGGACGGTGCGCGACTTCACGAACTCGCCCATCGCCGTCATCTCCCACTCGCCGGAGAACTGCCTGATCAGCTTCGCCATCATCACGCCGGTCTGCGGCTCGGCGCCGGTCAGATCGAAGCGGACCAGCTCCTCGCCGGTCGCTCCGTCGATCAGCCGGCAGTAGGCCTTGGCCACCTCGGTGAACTTCTGGCCGGTGAACGAGTTGACCGTGAACACCAGGCCGGTCGCCTCCGGGGGGATCCGGCCCAGGTCGACGACGATCACCTCGTCGTCTCCGGCCCCCTCACCGGTGAGGTTGTCCCCCGAGTGCTTGATGGCGCCGTTCAGGATGGAGAGCTTGCCGAAGTAGCAGCTCTCCAGGTGGTTGCGGTTGGGGCCGTAGGCGATCACCGAGGCGTCGAGGTCGATGTCCTTCCCGCGGAACGCGGGCTCCCAGCCGAGGCCCATCTTGACCTGTGAGAGCAGTGGGCGGCCGCCCTTGACCAGCGAAACCGTCTGGTTCTTCTGCAGGCTGACCCGGCCCTTGTCGAGGTTGATCTTGCCGGCGGCCGGGGGCGCGGCGGGCGCCGGGGGAGCGGCGGGCGGGGCCGGCGGTGCGGCCGCCACCGGGGGAGCGGCGATCCGCGGGTCCACCGGCGCGGCGACGGGGGCCGGTGGCGCGACGGCGACGGGGGCGGGGGGCTCCTCCTCGACCGAGACGCCGAAGTCGGTGGCGATGCCGGCCAGTCCGTCGGCGTAGCCCTGGCCGACCGCGCGGGCCTTCCAGGCGCCGCCCCGGCGGTAGACCTCGATGACCACGAGCGCGGTCTCGGCGCCCAGCTGGGGCGGGGTGAACGTGGCGAGCGCGCTGCCGTCGTCCGCGTTGCGCACGGTGGCGGTGGGCTCGATGCCCTGGAAGGTCTGACCCGCTCCGTCCGGGCTCGCCGTGACGACGATCTTCTCGATGCCGGGCGGCACCGCGGCGGTGTCCACCACGATCGCGTCAGGTGCGGTGCCGCCGCCGGAACGGTAGGTCACACCCGGGCCCGCGGGCTGGTTGTAGAAGATGAAGTCGTCGTCGGAGCGCACCTTGCCGTCGGCGGTGAGCAGCAGGCCCGATACGTCGAGCCGCACGGGAGCGGCGACGTCCACCGCCACGCGGGGGGCGGAGAGGGGGATGTTCGAGCCGGGTGTCATAGCGGTCATGCACGGGGTAACGAATGACCCGGCTTTGCCGTTCCCTTACCTTCGGCCGGCTTCGCCCGTACGGCGGCAGCGCGGGCCCGCCGACGCGCCCCTCAGTACGGCCAGATCGGCGGGTTGGTGCAGAAGTGGCCGCCGAGGTGGGCGTGGTCCGGGTTGTCGGGGTCGAGCTCGCCGTGTTCGGCGACGAGCTTTGCCGCGTACTCCTCCGAGTCGTCCTGCGGTTCGTAACCGAGGGAGCGGGCGCTCGTCAGGTCCCACCACAGGCGGGTGTTGTCCGAGGAGCCGTGGACGACGGTGTGCCCCACGTTCTCGGCGGTGAGCGCGGCGTCGAAGAGCCGGGCCCCGTCGGCGGGACTCATCCAGACGGACAGCATCCGCACCGACGTCGGCTCGGGGAAGCAGGAGCCGATGCGTACCGAGACGGTCTCCAGCCCGTGCCGGTCCCAGTACAGCTGCGCGAGGTCCTCGCCGAAGGACTTGGAGAGGCCGTAGAAGGTGTCCGGGCGGCGCGGGGTGTCGATGGGGATGAGGGGGTCGCCGGGGAGCGGCCGGGGGGTGAAGCCGACGGCGTGGTTGGACGACGCGAAGACGATGCGCCGCACGCCCTCCGCGAGGGCGGCCTCGTAGAGGTTGTAGGTGCCCTCGATGTTCGCCCGGAGGATCTTGTCGAAGGAGGCTTCCAGGGAGATGCCCGCAAGGTGGATGATCGCGTCGACGCCCCGCACGGCCTCGCGCAGTGCCTCCTTGTCGCCGAGGTCCGCGGTGATCGCGTCCGGCTCGCCCTCGATGGGGAACATGTCGAACAGGCGGAGCTCGTATCCGTGAGCGGGCAGCAGTCCGCGCATGAGGGTGCCGAGACCGCCGGCGGCGCCGGTGAGCAGGACGGTGCGGTGAGCGGACATGCGGAGATCTCCTCGGTACGGGGGCGGCTGCGCTCGCCGGGTCCTTGGATGGGGTTCACATTCGTGGACAAGTTATGGAGTGGGGCGGGTGTGCGTCAAGGGGTGTCCTGGCTTGTGGCCCCTGCCCGGGGTGCGGGTGCGTCGCGGGGCGCGGCCTTCCGGGGTGAGGGCTTTTGTCCTCAATCGCCGGACGGGCTTGATGGGTGCGGGTGGCCCGCCGGCGGCGCGGGGTTCCGGGGTGCGGGCTTTGTCCTCAATCGCCGGACGGGCTTGGTGGTGCGGGTGCCCCGCCCCGGCGGCGCGGTTGCCCGGTGGGTGGGGGTCCGGGGTCCCTCCGGGGCGTCTCCTCAAACGACGAACGTTCCGCCGGTACGCGATGGACCCGGGTATCCGTTCGTCGTCCTGCGGGGACTCCCCTGCACGCCCCCGGCCCCGGCCGCCCTGCGTCTGCGGCGGTTGATTCGCCGGGTGCAGACGCTGGCGAGGGCGGGTGGGGACACCGCCTTGCGTCTGCGACAGTCGATTCGCCGGTGTGCACACGCCGGCGAGAGCGGGTGGGGACGTGCAGGGCAGTCCCCGCAGAAAATGGCGTACGACCCGGGTGCGAGTGCGTCGTCGGGTGCACACGCCATTTTTGAGGAGTCTGCCCGGAGGGGCACCACCCCCACCCACCGGACAACAGCGCCCCGCGGGGACCCC
>NZ_JBEXXX010000079.1:0-13520 GCF_040630635.1 Streptomyces sp. NPDC005761
GGTTGGTCAGTGCGCTGCGGGAGACGACGACGCCCTTGGGGCGGCCGGTGGATCCGGAGGTGTAGAGGACGTAGGCGGCGGTGGTGCCGGGTGTCTTGGTGGCCGGCGGCAGCGCGGTCTGTGTGCTGGGGGTGCGGGTGTCGTAGGTGGTGAACAGGGTCTGGTCCAGGACCAGTACGGGTTCGGTTTCGGCCTGCATGAACTGCACGCGGTCGGTGGGGAAGTCGAGGTCGATGGGGAGGTAGGCGGCGCCGGTCTTGAGGACGGCGAGCAGGCTCACGACGAGTTCGGTGGAGCGGGGCAGGGCGACCGCGACGAACTTTTCGGGTCCGGCTCCGTTCTCCGCCAGGGTCCGGGCCAGGCGGTCGGCCCAGGTGTCCAGCTCGCGGTAGGTGAGCCGGGTGTCGTCGAAGACCAGTGCTTCGGCGTCCGGAGTGGCGGTGACCTGGGCCTCGAACAGCGCCATCACATCGGCATCGGCCGTGCCGTCCCCGGCAGCCGCCCCCGTACCCCACTCCCCAAGGATCAGCTCGCTCTCACCGTCGCCGAGGACAGCGAGCCGGGCGACGGGTGTCGTCACGTCGGCGAGGAGCTGCTCCACCACATGGCGGAACCGCTCGGAGACGCGTTCGGCATACGCCGTGTCGACGAGGTCGGGCCGGTAGTCGAGCCGGAAGACCATGCGGTCGCCCGGAACGGCCGCCAGGCCGAGGGCATAGTGGGTCCCGCCACGGACCTCGGCTCCCTCGACTGTCAGACCACTGTCACCGGCGAGGGTGTTGATCGAAGCCCGGTCCAGGGGGAAGTTCTCAAAGACGGTAAGGGTGTCGAACAGCTCACCACTGCCCACCGCCTGTTGGATGTCGGCCAGGCCGATGTGCTGGTGTTCCGCCAGTTCGGCCTGCTCGTCCTGCAGGCGCCGCAGGAAGGCGGCCACCGGCTCGGCCGGGCGCAGGGCGGCCCGCAGCGGCAGGGTGTTGACGAAGAGCCCCACCATCGACTCGGCGTCCAGGAGGCCGCCGGGGCGGCTTGCCGTCGTCACGCCGAAGACCACGTCGTCACGGCCCGTCAGGCGGCCGAGCAGGACGGCCCAGGCTGCCTGGACCACGGTGTTGGGCGTGACTCCGACGGCGCGCGCGGTGCGCGCGAGCATGGCCGTGGTCTCCTCGGTCAGGGAGAACTCGACCCGCTTCTGGGGCGCCGGTGTCGTACCGGGGGCGGTGGTGGCCAGCCTGGTCGGCTCATCCACTCCGGCCAGCGCGGCGCTCCACGCCTTGACCGCCTGGTCCCGGTCCTGACCGGCGAGCCAGCCCAGGTAGTCGCGGTAGGGGCGCACCTCCGGCAGTCCGGCCGCGTCCTGGCCGGCGTACAGGGCGAGCACGTCCCGCACGACCAGCGGCAACGACCAGCCGTCCAGAATGATGTGATGGTTCGTCAAAACCAGAACCCGCCGGTCCGGGGCGAGCCGGATCAGGGTGAACCTGACGAGGGGCGGGCGGGACAGGTCGAAGCGGGTCCAGCGGTCCTCGTCGAGGAGGGCCTCGCAGGCGGCTCTCCGATCCGGCTCGTTCAGGTGCGTGAGGTCCACCTCGCGCCACGGCGCCTGTGCCTCGGCGGCGACGACCGCGAGGGCCCGGCCGGCGTCGCTCTGGTGGAAGCCCGCCCGCAGGCTCGCATGCCGGGCGAGGACGGTGTCGGTGGCGGAGCGCAGGGCGGGCCCGTCGAGGGTGCCCCGGAACTCCAGGACCAGTTGGGCGTTGTAGTAGTCCAGTCCCGACGTGTCGAACTGGTGGTGGAAGAAGAGCCCTTCCTGCAGCGGTGTCAGGGGAAGGACGTCCACGGCGCCGGGCACCGTCTCCCGCGCCTGCACCAGCTCGGCCTGAGTGATGCCCAGGTCAGCGGGCACGGCCGGGCTCTCGTCGGGACGCTCGGCGACGGTCAGGACGCCTGCCAGGCCGGCCACCGTCTTGTGCCGGAAGACATCCCGCGCCGTGAACAGCAGGCCGGCGCGGCGGGCGCGGGCGACGAGGCGGGTGGCCATGATGCTGTCGCCGCCCCGCTCGAAGAAGTTGTCGTCGATGCTCAGCCCGGCAGCTCCGAGGATCTCCGCCGCCAACGCGCAGAGGCTGTCCTCCTGCGCGTTGCGGGGGCCGCGGCCCTGCGGGTCGCCGGTCCCGTACTCCGGGACAGGCAGGGCCCTGCGGTCGAGCTTGCCGTTCGGGGTGAGCGGCAGCGAGGGCAGTGTCACGAAGCCGGCCGGGACCATGTAATCGGGCAGTGAAGCCGCCAGGTGCGCCCGCAGCTCGTCCGCACCGGACCCTTCGTCCCCGGCGGCCTCCGCCCGCACCAGGTAGGCCACCAGCCGGCGATCACCCGGCCGGTCCTCGCGGACGATCACCGCGGCCCGCCCGACGGCCGGGTGCCGGAGCAGCACCGACTCGATCTCGCCGAGCTCGATGCGGAAGCCGCGCAGCTTGACCTGGTCGTCGGCGCGCCTCTGGTACGCCAGCTGACCGTCGGCGGTCCATCGCACCAGGTCGCCGGTGCGGTACATCCGGGTGCCCGGCGCGCCGAACGGGTCGGCGACGAAGCGCTCGGCGGTGAGATCGGCGCGGCCGCGGTAACCACGGGCCAGGCCGGTGCCGGCGATGTACAGGTCGCCGGAGACGCCGACCGGTACGGGATGCAGCGCGTGGTCCAGAACGTACACGCGGGTGTTCAGGACGGGACGGCCGATCGACACGGCGGCGTCGGCCGTGACGGTGGCAGTGGTGGACCAGACGGTCGTCTCGGTGGGGCCGTACAGGTTCGTCACCGACACCGCGTGACCGGCGAGCGTGCGAGCCAGCTCGGTGGGCAGCGCCTCGCCGCCCACCAGGACCCGCAGGCCGGCCAGGGCGGCGGCGTCCTCGGCGGCCAGCGCCTGCCAGAGACTGGGGGTGGCCTGCATGACCGTGGCCCCGGTATGCCTGATCAGCGCTCCGAGCGCCTCGACGTCACGTACGGCGTCACGGTCCGCCACGACGACGGCGGCGCCCGCCAGCAGGGGCAGGAAGAGCTCCAGGCCGGCGATGTCGAAGCCGACGGTCGTCACGGCGAGCAGCCGGTCGTGCTCCGTGAGCGGGACCCGGTCGTGCATCGCGGCAAGGAAGTTGTCGAGTGCGACGCGAGTCACCTCGACGCCCTTGGGCCGCCCGGTGGACCCGGAGGTGTAGATGACGTAGGCCGGGTGTCCGCCCCGGGCCTCGGCGGTCCGTTCGCCCTGCCTCAGGTCGGACGTGGGCAGAGCGCCGGTACGCACCTGGTCGAGCAGGAGCCGATCCACACCGGCGTCCGGCATCCGGCCGGCGAGCTCGTCGCAGGTCAGCAGGAGGGACGGCCGCGCGTCGTCGAGCACGTACGCGATGCGGTCGGCCGGATACTCGGGGTCCACCGGCAGGTAGGCGGCGCCGGTCTTGAGCACCGCGAGAAGGGCCACGACGAGATCGGCGGAGCGGGGCAGGGCGACGGCGACGTACTGTTCGGGGCCCACCCCCCGGCCGACCAGCAGACGAGCCAACTGGTTGGCCCGGGCGTTGAGTTCGCCGTACGAGAGGCTGGTGGCGCGGTGGATGAGAGCGACGGCGTCAGGGGTGAGCGCGGCGCGTGCCTCGAAGAGTTGCGGCAGTGAGGCGCCGGGCAGCGGGCGCTCGGTGTCGTTCCACTTCTCGAGGACGCACTCCCGCTCCGTGTCACCGAGCAGGCCGACGCGGCTCAGGGGGGCGGTGGGGTCGGCGGCGAGATCGGTCAGGAAGGCGATGAACCGGTCCTGATGGGCCGCGAGTTCGGCCTCGGTGTAGAGCGCCGGATTGCCGTCGAAGTCGAGGCGGATGCCCCCGTCTCCCGTGGGGTCGCCGAAGGACGTCACGGACAGGTCCTTGACCGGTCCGGTCGACAGCGGGTGCATGACGGTGCCGAGGCCGCCGAAGGAGATCTCCTGGCCGAAGGCCATGGCGTTGACCATGACCGAGGACAGGCCGCCGGCTCCGCCGGACAGGTTCAGCTCGCGGTGCAGGTCCTCGCCGCGGTACCGCTGGTGCCGCAGCGCGCCGTTGACCTGGGCGGTCGCCTGGCGCACCAGGTCCGTGAGGCTCAGGCCGGGTTCCACGGTGAACCGCAGCGGGACTTCGTTGGCGAGCATCGCGGGAGTGGTGAGGGCGAGGGCGTCGGTGCGCGCTGTCATTGGCAGGCCGACGACCACGTCGGCGGTCGAGGTCAGGCGGTGGGTGTACGCGGCGACGGCGGCGACGAGGACGAGTGACCAGCGGCCCGACCC
Organism: Streptomyces sp. NPDC005761; assembly: GCF_040630635.1. Classification (NCBI taxonomy): domain Bacteria; kingdom Bacillati; phylum Actinomycetota; class Actinomycetes; order Kitasatosporales; family Streptomycetaceae; genus Streptomyces; species Streptomyces sp. NPDC005761. The sequence continues at coordinate 4,316 of NZ_JBEXXX010000079.1, forward strand.
ACGCAGTCCGGCGAGCTGTTCGGCGGTCAGCCGCACACTGCGGCGCAGAGGCTTGGGTGACGGTTCGGCGGTGCGGCCGGTGAGCGTCGAGGACTCCGGAGTGTCCCCGAAGAGGTCCAGCCAGTACGTGCGGTCCTTGTCGTGCTGGGGCGAGGTGCGGTACTGGGCATCCCTGCCGAGGAGTTCGGCCAACGGGCCGATCCGGGTGGGCGCGGGCTCCCGGCCGGCGGCGAGGGCCGTGTAGGTCTGGGCGAGCCGCCGGAGGTAGAGGGTCTGCCCGTAGCCGTCGAGTACGAGGTGATGGTGCCGGAAGTAGAGGAGCGTCCGGTCCTGGCCGAGCTCGATCAGGGCATGGGTGTACAGCTGCCCGGCCCGCGGGTCCGCCGGGACGGACAGGTCGTCGTCCATCCACGCGCGGGCGGCCGCGTCCGGGTCAGCCGCGGTGCTCACGTCCACGAACTGCACCGGCACCTCACCGGCGGGCCCGATGATCTGGTGCGGTTCGTCGCCGTCGTCGTCGAATCGCGCCCGCAGGGCGTCGGTCTCGGCGACGGTGCGGCGCACGGCTTCGGCCAGCAGGCCGTGATCGATCCGTCCGGCGATACGGAAGCAGGTGGCACAGTTGTACAGCGGGCTGTCCGGAGCCAACTGCTGTGCGACCCAGATCCCCATCTGCGCCGCGGAGACAGCCTGACGAACCGACCCATGCTCTGACACTGAATACCTACTCACGTTTCTCTGCGGACGAGCTTGTGTGCTGTGGGGGATCCGGGACCCGGCCGGCCGGTGGCCGCTGCCGCGGGATCAGGCCACGTGGGCCATTTCGGCGCGGATGACCTCGACGAGTGCGTCGAGGGTGGGCGCGTCCCACATGACGGTGGGCTCGAGCGTCAGCCCCAGGTGGTCCTCGATCTGGGTGACCACGGTCAGGGCGTAGAGGGAGTCGAGGCCGTAGTTGGCCAGGGGGACCGCGGGGTCGATCTCCTCGGGGGACAGCTGCACGTGCTCGGCTATGCGCTCCTTGAGCCAGCTGGTGAGCTCCTCGGGGGAGTAGTCCTGGTTGTGCTTCTCGACGATGGGGCTGGACATGGTCAGTTCTCCTTGGGAAGGCGGTCGGCGAGCTGTCGTCTCACCAGACCGAAACTGGTCGAGGACTCGTAGCGCTCCAGCAGCTCGTCGAAGAGCCGCTGCTCGAGATGGCCGGGCAGGTTCTCCGGCGGGGTGCCCGGTCGCAGGACGAGCCGGTTCAGGGCCGCCGCCGCCCAGGCGGGGTCGGCGAGGAACGGGTCCGGGTGATGCTGGTTGTTGCGCCACAGCTCGACGCAGCTGGCGCCGACCAGGACGTTGACGTAGCGGTGGGTGAGGTCGTAGCTGGCGGAGCTCGCGGCGACGGACAGCTCACTGGCAGGGAGAGCGGCGCACTCGTCGGCGAGCCGGGCCAGCTCCGCCGTCAGCCGTTGCCCGACGCGCTGTATCTCGCGCCGCTCGGGTCCCTGCCCGGTGATCGCGTCGAGGCCCGGGGCGAGTGAGCGGCTGAGCCGCTCACGCCCACCGGCGCTGACGGTCAGCCGGTCGAAGGGGATGCCGGGCAGGTCGGCGTCGAGCCGGAAGAGGTCCGACGGGGCGGCCGGGCCGTCCCGCCACGAACGCTTGGCGAGAAGGGAGAGCTGGGGCAGCAGGGAGACCTGGCAGGCCGCGCGTGCGGCGTGTCCGAACCCGGCCGGCTGGATGTCACGCAGCAGCTTCTGGAAGATGGCGTTGTCGCCCTCGCGCATGTAGAAGTGCGCCCCGAGCAGCGTCGAGAGCCGGTGCATCGCGTCCATCAGCACCTTGGACACGAAGAACTTGACGGCCTGCGCGTAGATCCCCGTCTCGGCGGGCACCAGATGGATGGCTCGGGCGGCGACCGTGGAGAACGCCTCGCAGAGCAGCAGGTCGGCGTGGACCCCGGCGAGCACGGAGCGCACCTGCGGGATGTCCAGCGCCGTACGCCCGTACAGCTTGCGGGACTTGAGGTGGCGCAGAGTGGTGCGCAGCCCGGTGTCCAGCATCCCGGTGAACATCGCCACCAGGGTGGTCCGGGTGATCTGGAAGGACTTCAGGGCGGTCTCGAGGCCGAGGCCCTGACGGCCGACGACGCTGTCCGCGGGCAGCGGGCAGTCGTCGAACTCGACGCCGCCCAGCTGTACTCCGCGCATTCCCACACTGGGAAAGCGCGGAAGGTAGCGCATGCGGCCTTCGGGGATCAGGGACTTGTCCACCAGGATCTGGGAATGACTGCGAGGACCCGGCCGGGAGTCGGTGCGCGCGAACATGACGACCGCGTCGGAGCGCTGGAGGTTGGTGATGATCTCCTTGCGGCCGTTGAGGAGCAGCCCCTCGGCGCCCGGCATGGCCTCGAACTCGGTGCCGGCCATGTCGTTGCCGTGTGCCAGTTCGTGATAGGCGACGGACACCTTGCGGTTGTCGAGGAGCAGCCCCGCGACCTTGCGGCAGTGCTCCTCGTTGCCCGCGGTCCAGATGTTGACCGAGGCGATGAACGAGCTCACTCCGTAGCCGAGGCCCAGACACGGGTCGCGACGGTAGACGGACCGCATGATCTCGATGAGTTCGTCGAGCCGGGTCAGGCGCCCGCCGTACTGGGGCGGAACGAACTCGGCATTGAGCCCGTAGGCGTCGAGCGCCTGCTCACCCGCGGCGAACATCTCCGCCCGCTCGTCCGCGGCGAGGATCTGTGGGAAGCCGAGCGGGTTGCCCGGGTCGCGGGGGTCGCCGAGGAGGCGCTCCATCGCGTCGGCGCGATGGGGAGCCACGGCGAGCGGGGCGGGGGGCAGCTGGGTCTTCATGAGGTACTCCCGGCCGTCTCGCCGTCAGGGGTGGTGCCCTCGGGCGTGGAGTCGTCGAGGGTGGAGCAGAGGGTGGGGACGACCGGGCCGAACGCGTGCTCGGCCAGCCGGTCGTACGCCTCGGCGCCTGCTTCCTCCAGCGGGCTGCCGAGCCGGGTGAGGGCGGTGCGCAGGACGGCCTGCAGCCAGAGCGCGTTGCGCCAGATCGTCGGTGACTGCTCGTCCCCGGCCGGCCGCGGATTGTTCAGCCACAGGTGCAGGCAGGCCGTGGCGGCGAAGCACAGTTCGTAACGCTCGGCGAGTACGAACGCGGTGGGGGGTATGTCCTGCGGGGTCCGGCGCAGCTCCGCGAACTCGGTGTGCAGGGCGTCGGCCGCAGCCTCGACCTCCTCCGCGAGGACGACGATCTGCCGGGGCAGCATTCCGCACTCCGCCTGCTCGGCGATGCCCGCCACGGCGTGGGGGAGGCTCTGCATCAGGCTGCTGCCACGCATCGCCAGGAGGCTGAGCCCGTCTGCGGTGAACTCCGAAGGCGGTACGGAGAGGGAAGTGGCGGCGGTGACGCCCGCCTCGTCGCAGCGACCTCGGCGGTATGCCGCTGCGAGCAGCGGGAACTGGTCGATCAGCGCGTTCCTGTTGACCGCCGTGTTGCCGTCGAAGATCGCGACGACGCGGTGGTCGCGTTCCAGTTTGGCGAAGAGCCCGTCGGCGTACTCCTCGGTGAGGAAGCTCCTGACTCCGAGCAGTTCGGCCACCCTGTCGAGCACGTTCTGGGCCAGGTCGGGTATCAGGGCCTTGGCGACGGCGGAGACGACGCTCATCTCGCCGGGGAGCGCGTGGACGCTGCGGGACGCCACCAGAGCGGTCGCCTCCGCGAGGAGCTGTGCGGCGTACACCTCGCCGATGATGCGGCGGACCCTGGGCAGATCACCGAGCGTCCGGCCGTACAGCCTGCGATTCCGGGCGTAGTCCACGCCGAGCCGCAGCGCGGTGTCGCCCGCCCCCAGTGACAGGGCGGTGCTTGCGGTGCGGGTGAGCTGCAGCGCCTTGAGCACCGTCTCGATGCCGGTGCCCACCTCGCCCACCAGCGCCGATCCCGGTATCAGGGCGTCGTGGAAGGCGATGCCACTGATGTCCGCGCCTCGGATGCCGTGGGTGGGGATCTTGGGCACACTGCTGTACGCATCAGCCGCGAGGGCGCCCTTGTCGACCAGGAACAGGCTGAAGCCCCGGGGCCCGCCGGCGGGCTCGGTCCGGGCCAGCACACAGATCAGACCGCCCCGAGTGGCGTTGTTGATCAGCCACTTCTCCCCGTTCAGCCGCCATCCGCCGTTGTCCGGGGTCGCGCTGAGTTCACCGGCGAGGAGGTCGCTGCCGTGGGCACGCTCGGTCAGCCCCCAGGACACGACGGCGCCCTCGCCGATGAGCCCGCCGAGCTCGGCGGCCTGACCCTTGCCGCCGGCCACCCACACCGGCGCGGCGCCCAGGAACGTCTTGCCGTGGGCGACCGCGACGGTGAGGTCGCGGCGGGCCACCGTACGCAGCAACTGCATCAGGTCCGTGTAGTCGCGCAGCTGTCCGCCGGACGCGGCCGGTACGTAGTGGTCGTTCAGTCCGAAGCCGTCGAGCACTCCGCATGCGGCGGCCGGGAACTCCTCGCGCTGGTCGAGACCGGCCAGATCGGCGGGCCGGAACGCGCCGTGCTCCTCGCCCGGTCTCCCGAGCAGGGCGTCGAGCGCGTCGGCAGCGGAGTGGTGCACGTGCGGGTTCCTCCCGTTGTCCGGCCGGCTCATGACCGCTGACGGTTCCGTTGGGTCGGCCGGTGCCGAACCTTCGCGTCGCATCTCACGCCTGCCGCGGGGCGAGTGCGCTGCTCAGCTGCCGGTCGGCCTCCAGGTGGAGCGTGTTGAGCTCGCCGGCCCGGAAGGCCTCGCGCATCGCAGCCCGCTGGATCTTGCCGCTGGTGGTCCGCTTGATGCCGCCGCGCCGCACCAGGACCACGGCCGACACCCGGGCGCCGAACTCACGGGCCACCGTCTGCCGCATGTCCATGGCGAGCTTGCGCAGGACGTCGTCCGCGAGCCGGCCGCGGACCTCGTGGGTCACGACGAGCAGCTCCTCCTCACGGCCGTCCTCGCGGACGGTTCCGAGGGCGAACACGGCACCGAACAGGCCCTGGAGGTCCTCGTGCTGGGCGCGCAGCTCGTGCTCGATGTCCTGGGGGTAGAGATTGCGGCCCCGGATGATCAGCACTTCCTTGATGCGACCCGTCACATGGATCTCGCCGCCGTGCAGGACGCCCAGGTCGCCGGAGCGCAGATAGCCGCTCTGCCCATCCGCGGTCTCCGCCTGGAACGTGGCGCGTGTGGCCTCCGGGTTCTCCCAGTAGCCCTGGGCGACGCTGGCACCGCGCAGCCAGATCTCGCCGATGCGCCCCTCAGGCAGCACCTCGCGGGTCGCCGGGTCGACGATCCGCACCGTGTAGTCGTGCGGGGTGCCGCAGGCGACCACCGACCTGCCGGGAAGCGCCGCCTCGATGGGTTCGAACACGTGCCGTTCCAGGCCTTCGGTGTCGACGTGCCGCACCACCGGCTCACGGTCACCGGCACCCGAGATGAACACGGTTGCCTCGGCCATGCCGTAGCACGGCGTCAGGACGTCGGGCCGGAACCCGGCGGCGGCGAACCGCCCCGCGAACCCACTGAGGGTGGACGCCTGCACGGGCTCCGAACCGTTCGGCGCGAACCTCCAGCGCGAGAGGTCGATGCCGGCGAGCTGCTCATCGGTGATCTGCCGTGTGCACAGCTCGTACGCGAAGTTGGGCGCGGCCGACCAGTGGAGGTCGTACTCGTCCACCATCCTCAGCCACCAGTGCGGCCGCTTGAGGAACGTGGTCGGAGCCATCAGGGTGCAGGAGCCGCCGAGGATCAGCGGGGGCAGCAGATTCCCCATCAGACCCATGTCGTGGTAGTGCGGGATCCAGGAGCCGAACCGGGTGCGATCGTCCAGGCCGAACGCCCGCTGGAGACTGTCCACGTTGTGCAGCAGATTGCCGTGGGTGATCATGACTCCCTTCGGCTCGCCCGTGGAGCCGGAGGTGTACTGGAGCAGCGCGAGGGTGTCGTGGCCGAGTTCCGGCGCCACCCACTCGCCCGGCGCGGTCTGCTCCGCACTGTCCGTCCTGAGACAGTCGGCCCGGACCGATTCCTGACCGGACGCCCAGGCCAGTACGTCGTCGTGGGCCTCGCCGTTGGTGAGGATCAGCGAGACCCCGGCGTTCCTGGCGATGGACGTGACGCGCTCACGCTGGTGCCGGTACTGGCCCGGCAGCGGTGCGGGCACCGCGATCACCCCGGCGTAGAGGCAGCCGAGAAACGCGACGGCGAAGTCGATGCCCTCGGGGTACAGCAGAAGCGCGCGGTCACCGACCGACAGCCGACGCTGCAGCTCCACCGCAATTCGCTGCGCCTCGGCATCGAGTTCCGCATAGGAAACGGTTTCGTCGACCTTATTGGTGGACAGTTCACGAACGAATGCAACAGCAGGGTCCCCGGGCCTGGACAACGCATTTGCTCGTACGGCCTCAGTAACACTCGAAAGACCCACGAAACCAATGGACATTGACCACTCCCAGTATGCGGCGCGCGACAGATTCCATCCGGCTGCGGAACATAGCCCGGAGCTTCACGGGCAGTCAACAGATCTCAGCGGCGCAGCCACCCCCTAAACTCTTACGCAACGCGCATGTGTCATCACGTAACGTTCAACTTCGTGAGCTTCCGGCCGGGTTGTGCCAGGTGCGGGAGTCGGCGCCGGAGATAAGTCATTGCCTATATGGGTCGCGTTATTCAGCCTGACCTTAATCCGGTGACAGGATGCGTGGCCCGGTGTTGAATACGTCTGCCCAGCAGCTGCTGGAACGTCTTTAAGGCACAGCTTCAAGTCAAAAAAAGATGAGAGGTCCAGGAGTGAAGCAGTCGGGGCTCGAGGCCATTCTTCCGCTGACTCCACTCCAAGAGGGCCTGCTGTTCCACTGCCTTTACGACTTGGATGCCCAGGACGTCTACGTCTCCCAGCACGTCCTCGATGTCGAAGGCGACCTGAATACCGGGGCGCTGCGCTCCGCGGCCGAGGCCCTCATGGCCCGGCACGCCACCCTGCGCGTGGGGTTCCGTCATCAGGGCCTCGCCAACCCGGTACAGATCGTGCCCCGTGTCGTGCCGACCCCCTGGCGGGAGAGCGACCTCACCGAGGCCCCCGACGACGCCGCCCGGACGGCCCGCGCCGAGGAACTGCTCCGCGAGGACCGCGAGAAGCGCTTCGACCTCACGGCCCCGCCCCTGGTGCGGTTCACCCTGATCCGGCTCGGCGAGCAGCGGTTCCGATTCTCGATGACCTTCCATCACCTGCTCGTGGACGGCTGGTCGTTGTCCGTCGTCCTGCATGAACTGTTCGCGCTGTACGCCAACGGCGGTGACACCGGTGCGCTGCCGCCCGTCACCCCGTACCGCCAGTTTCTCGGCTGGCTGGCCGCCCAGGACCGGGACGGCGCGCGTGCGGCCTGGGCCGAAGCCCTGGCCGGCTTCGACGACCCCTCGTTGGTGGCCCCGGGACAGGCCGCCGGCGCACCGGCCGCCGCTCCTCGCCGGGTCACCTTCGGCCTGACCCAGGAGTCGACCGAGGCGCTCACGGCCAGGGCCCGCGCGCACGGACTGACCCTCAACACCCTGGTGCAGGGTGCGTGGTCGGTCCTGCTGTCCAAACTCACCGGCCGGGACGACGTGGCGTTCGGCACCACTGTGTCCGGGCGGCCCCCGGAGATCGCCGGCATCGAGAGCATGGTCGGGCTGTTCATCAACACCGTGCCCGTACGCATGCGCCTCACCCCGGCCGAGACCACCGCCGGGATGCTCGCACGCCTCCAGCGCACTCAGGCCGGGCTGCTCCCGCACCAGCACCTGGGGCTCACGGACATCCAGCAGGCGGCAGGCGCCGCCGAACTCTTCGACACGATCGTGGTCTTCGAGAACTATCCGTACGACGCCGGCCGGTTGACGGCTTCCGCCGAGGAGCCGGAGGACGGCGCAACCACCGCCGTACGCATTGTCGGCCAGCAGACCAGCGATCAGGCCCACTACCCGCTCGCCCTGATCGCTCTGCCGGGCGACACGCTGCGCTTCCGGCTCGACTACCGGCCCGACCTGTTCGACCGGTCGTCTGCTGTGGTGTGGGGCGAGCGGTTCGTGCGGGTGCTGGAGGGGCTGCTGGCGGAGCCGGGGCGTGGGATCGGGTCGGTTCCGGTTCTCTCCGGTGATGAGCGGCAGGCTGTGGTCGAGGCCTGGGCCATGTCTTCGGCCTCGGATGTGGAGCTTCCGGCCGGTGACAGCGTTTCGCTGGTCGACGTATTCGAAGCACAAACCGCTCCCGGTGCTGTTGCCGTCTCCTGCGAGGAGGTGTCGCTGTCGTATGGGGAGCTGAACGCGGCGGCGAACCGTCTGGCCAGGGTGCTCGTGGGCCGGGGAGTGGGTCCGGAGTCGTTGGTCGCGGTGGCGCTGCCCCGCTCGGCCGACATGATCGTGGCGTTGCTGGCTGTACTGAAGGCCGGCGGGGCGTATGTGCCGGTCGACCCGTCCTACCCCACGGACCGGATCGCCTACCTGCTCCAGGACTCCGACCCGGCACTCGTCATCGCCACCACCCAGGTCGCCAACGACCTGGGCGGGGAAGGGTGGCTGCTCCTGGACGCCCCCGACACCGTCACCGCTCTCGCCAGCCATGAGGCAAGGAACCTGACGGACGGTGAGCGTGTCTCGGCACTGCTGCCGAAGCACCCCGCCTACGTCATCTACACCTCTGGTTCGACGGGCCGGCCGAAGGGTGTTGTGGTCGCGCATGAGCAGGTGGTGCGTCTGTTCACGGCGACGGATCCCTGGTTCGGTTTCGGGCCGGAGCAGGTGTGGACGATGTTCCACTCCTACGCTTTCGACTTCTCCGTCTGGGAGCTGTGGGGGCCTCTGCTGCACGGTGGCCGTCTCGTCGTCGTCCCGCACACGGTCAGCCGCAGCCCGGAGCAGTTCCTGGACCTGTTGGTCCGTGAACGTGTCACCGTCCTGAACCAGACCCCCTCGGCGTTCTACCAGCTGATCCAGGCCGATGCCGAACACCCCGGCCTGGGTGACCGCCTGGCCCTGGAGTACGTGATCTTCGGCGGGGAGGCACTGGATCCCGGGCGTCTGACCGGCTGGTACGACCGCCACACCCAGGACAGTCCGCGTCTGGTCAACATGTACGGGATCACCGAGACCACCGTCCACGTCACCCACCGCCCCCTCACCCCCGTCCAGGGCACAGGGCGGCAG
>NZ_JBEXXX010000080.1:0-11604 GCF_040630635.1 Streptomyces sp. NPDC005761
TATCGGGGCGACCCTCCGCCTTGCGATCGCACGCACCAGACGCCGCCGGACCCGCCCTCCGGGCGGACGGCGCTACTTTCGAAACACGCCCTAGGACCGCGGCGGCCGGGGCATACCGGGCCCTCCGACGCCGGCTCCGGGCATCGCCCCCGTACCGGAAAGGCTCCCCCCGCGGTCGCCTCCCGGCCGCCGCCGCCCGGATCGGGGAGAGGGGGCGCGTCGCCTGGCGTGTTCGGCGAGGCGCGGACGGCCCCGGTCAGGTGCTCAGACGCCGCCGGGAGCCGGCGCGGAGGACTGCACCCGGGCCAGATAGCCCGCCTGGAAGCGGCTGGCCGCACCCAACTGCTCCATGATCTCCGCGATGTGCTTGCGGCAGGTGCGCAGCGACATACCCAGCCGCCGCGCCACCATCTCGTCCTTCATGCCCTCCGCCAGCAGCCGCACGATGGCCTGCTTCACCTCGTCCCGCGCCGAACTCTCCGTCCAGGCCGGGTGGTAGGGCTCGGCCAGCGACCAGGTGTGGTCGAAGGTCGCGCACAGGTACGCCACCGTGGACGGCTCGTGGATGACGATGGCCGCGTCCAGGTCGTCCTGGTGCGGGATGAACACCGTCTCGCCGTCGAAGGCGACCATGCGGCCGAACAGTTCACTCATCGTCCTGATCTCGGCCCCCTCGTCGGTCATCCGACGCGCGTATTCCTGGGTGGGCAGGTGGTAGCGGGCCGTGTGCTGGTACAGCGTGCGCATCCGCACACCGCGGCGCAGCATGTCCCGGTCCTGGATGAACGCCTGCTCCAGGAGTGTCGGGGAGCGGCCTCCGCCGGGGTGGCAGGTGCGGACCTCCTGCCGGCAGCGCATGGTCGCCTCGGTGATCATGCCCACGACGGTCTTCAGGTCCGTGACCTCCGTCAACGGCGTGCGGCCCTGCCACCGGCTCCTGCCTTCCGCGTAGAACGGCGTCAGGAGTGCCAGCTCCCCCCTCAACTGGTCGATCTCGGCGAGCTGCCGGCGGAGGCCCGCCTCCCTCGGTGCCACCAGCGCGGCGATGGCCGCGTCCGGGGCCACCGGTACCAGCCGGTCGGAGTCCTCGGGCAGATATCGCAGCAGCAGCAGTTCGGTCAGGGTCGCCACCGCCGAGGCCGCGCAGCCCTCCGGCAGCCCCAGTGTCGCGCCCAGCGTCGTGGCGTCGCACGAGCCCTGATCGCTCACCCACCGGAACACCCGGACGGCATCCTCGGACAACTGCGTGCCGGACCTCCCGGCCGTACTGCGACGACCGGCTAACTGGCCGTCCTCACCCATGCCGCGCACCCAACCCCCTCATCAGTCAGATGACTCAGCCCCCGCCGTACAGATGTCTATTGTTCAGACGCGCGGTAGATATTCCCAGACCCCCTGGAAGGAATCACCGTGGAACGAACCAAAGGGGCAATCACCCTGCTCCTGGAACTCGTCACCCTCCTCCTCGGGGGCCGGGCCCGCGCCCGGCAGCAGACGGCAGGCCAGGAAGGGATGACGGCTCGCGAGATCCTGAACCAGCCTCCGCGACCGGTACGGGGTGACGACGACACACCGACCGTGCCCACGCCGCACTGGTGACCGGTCCGGGGGCCGAGGAGCCGTGGCCGGTACGGAAGACCGGCTCGGCCTCGGCACCGGGGCACGCCCGCTCCCCCGCGTCCCGCTCGGTGGAAGGGACCGTCGCCCACTCAGCGGAAGGGGCCGTCGCCCGCGAAGGCGTACGCGGCGAAGCGCTCGCCCATCCGGCGATAGGCGGCGGCTGTGGGGTGAAGGCCGTCGGTCAGGTCATCGGTCTCACCCGGGCCGAGCAGCTCCCGGCCGTCGAGGTAGTGGAGGCGGGGGTCGTCGGCCTGCCGCGCCTTCACGATCCGGGCCAGCTCGGCACGTACCACCGCCAGCGACAGAGCCCCGTCGGCCACATCCGCCGGCGCTCCCAGGGCCGTGATCTGTCCGTCGCGGTCCACCGCGGTCGGTCCGGGGGTCTCCTCGACCGCCGGACAGCTCACCGGGGACACCACGACGAGGGGAGTATCCGGGTGTCCCTCCCGGATCGTGTCCAGGAAGCCGTGCACGGCCGGTCCGAAGGTGCGCAGCCGGAAGGCGGCCAGGCTCACGATGTTGATGCCCGTCTTGAGACTGATCAGGTCGGCGGGCATATCGCGGATCGTCCGGGCGACGTAGGGATCCAGGAGCGCGTTCCCCGCCTGGCTGAGGTTGATCACCTCCACACCCCCGATCGTGGCAGCCACCACCGGCCAGGTACCGGTAGGGCCATCGGCCTCGATGCAGTGGCTGAGGGAACTTCCGTGGTGCACCCAGCGGCGCCGGCCGTCCGGGTCCGGGGCCAGCACCTCGCCGTTCGCGCGCAGTGCCACCAGTTCGGTTGGAGTCTGCTGCGGCAGCCACAGCTCGACGTGCTTCATGCCGGCCGGCAGCCCGGCGAACCGTACGGTGCCGGGTTCGCCCGGCACGATCCGCTGCGGGGCACCCGGGCCGGCCATCCGCATCACGTTGCCCACAGGGGCCTGTCGGCGTCCGGCCGGGGCGCCGTCCACCAGCAGTTCCAGCATGCCGGTCGGACGGGGGCGGGGGTCGGTGTCGAGCTGCCCCGTAGAGGTGAGTACGTCGAACTCGATCTCGGTGGAGTCGGTGCGGAACACCAGCCGCACTCCTGAAGGCAGCAGAGTCGCCCCGTACACGGAGGGGTCCTGGTACTGCTCCCGCGTCCACGCGGGCAACCGCCGCGGCATCACCCCGTCGGCCCTGTCTTCCAGGTCCAGCGCACCCCGGAACTCCACCGGCCCGCCCAGCAATCGGACTTCGCGCATCGCCACCGTCACCGCTCCTGCCTCGGGCCCCGCTCCGAGTCCGTACTCCCGTCGGCGCCGGACGTCCCGGCGCCGCACCGTTGGCGTCCTCCCTGCCCGCGTTGAGCTGCGGTGACACCTCGCGCCGCAGCCGCGCCGGATCGAGGACTCCATCGCGGACGGCACGTGGCGAGAGCGGGGCAGGAACCTCCAGGCTGCTCGGCACGTTTTTCCCCCGGCGTCCTGAGCCTCTCCCGCCGGGTCAGGGCCGCGGCCCTGCAGCCGCTTCCCGGTCCCCTCGGTCGACGCTGCGGCCCGAGCGCATCTTGAGAATCAACGGGAGTACGAACCAGGCCCCCGCGAACCACGCCATGACCGTGCCGACGAGTATCTCCGCGAGAAGGTCGGTGAGTACGGTGTGCAGCAGGAGAAGGAGCGTACAGCCGATGGTCAGGGCGAGCAGGACCATGCCGCACACCATGAACCGGCCGGCAACGGCTACCACTTCGTCCTTCATCCGGGAGCCGGAAAGGAACCGGTGCAGCGCGACGGGCGCTATGAGCGCTCCGATGGCGGCGGCCCCGAGGACGACAGTGATGACGTAGACACGGTGGTCGAAGTCGCCCAGCCTTTCGAACCTCTGCGTGAAGGCGACGCTGAGCAGGAAGCCGAAGAGGATCTGGATACCGGTCTGCGCGACCCTCGTCTCCTGCAGGATCTCGTTCCAGCGACGGTTGACCCGCTCCCTGGGGTCCTCCTCTTCCGCGACCTCCGCCGGGTTCCCCGCGTTCTCACCGGCCGGCCGGCGCGTCCTCTCCCGGCTCACGCGTTCCGCCCCGGGCGCGGACGCACCGCGCTCGACGGGTATGCCGCTCTCCGTGTCCGCGGGCGCGGAGTCCAGTGGCTTCATGATGCCTCCTCCCATTGGAGCTCATGTGCCCTTGTTGAACATGCCTACGCCCGGCATCTGCGGCATCCGGGCCGACACGGCTGAGCCCGGACCGTTCCCCAACGGTCCGGGCTCAGCACTGTTCACGCGGCGGGGTGGGTGCCGGGCAGGGCGGCTACCCGGCACCCCGAAGGGGAAGGCGGAGGGTCTGTCCGCCGTGGGGCGGCGGTCGGACCGTCACCGTCCCCGGTCCTCGGTCAGCGGCGGTAGTGGTGGTGCCCACGGCCCCAGGACTCGGTGTCGACCGTGCGCCCACGGTCGTCGCGCAGGGTCGCGGTGTCGGAGTAGTTGTCCCAGACGTAGTGGTGGCGGTCCTGGTAGAGGTCGGTACGGGTGTCGCGGCCGACGCCGGTGTGGACGCGGACGGTGGCACGGCCGGCGAGGCGGACGTCGTCGAACCGGTAGCGGTTGCCGTCGGCGGCACGCAGGGTCCAGCCGTCCAGGTTCACCGAACGGCGGCTCTGGTTGGTGATCTCGACCCACTCGGCGTTGAGCGACCGGTTGGAGCCGTTGTCACGTCCGGGGCTGTTGGCCTGGACATCACTGATGACGACCCGGTCCCGGGAGTGGTGACGGTCGTTGTCCTGTGCGCCGGCCGGCAGGGCGACGACCGAGACGAGGGCGCCGGCCGTGAGCACGGTCGCGGCGATACGGCGGGTGGCCGAAAAAGCAGACAAGGTGATGTCTCCTCAAGAACAGTGCCTCTGCATGCCGATGGAGGCCGGCAGAGGCGATACGGGGTCCCGACCCGTCGGGCCGAGAGCCAGAACACTGCGCCTTCGAATCGGCCGACGGAAGCCGTGTCCGGCTCCGTTACAAATTACGGACATTTCCGCAGCTCTCGCCTGTAAACGGCACGCATATGCGGCGGCAATGGCCCTGACAATCACTGACTGCTACATCCACCCGTTCAACAATCAACAGCAAGCCCTTCCATGCCCCGGCGCACGACACCGGGCGCTACCCGGCGCGTCACCCGCACGCCAGACGCACTTCTCGTAACGGTCATTCCGTGCGATTCCTCGCTCATATGGTCCTGGATCGCACACCAGTTGGACCGGTTTCGTGGAACACGGGCAGCCCCCGAGCTGCCCTCTCACCGCATACACCCGGCCCGGTCGTCGCCGCGGAGTACGAGGCGTCCGGCTCCGCCGCACCACCCCCAGCCATCGACGCGGAGCAGGACAGCATCCGGGGCCTGCGGCCAAGGCCGGTCCCGAACGGCACCGGCCGCTCGCGTCGACAGGTGGACACGGCGCGATCCCGTCGCCGCGCGTGGTTCCGGCCCGGCCTCCCGTCGATCCGGACCTTCGGCGCGCTGCCGCGACGCACCGGGCGCCTCCTGAGGCCGATCGGCCCAGGCGCGGCGCGCCTCGGCCGGCGAGGCGGCCCTCCGGGCAGGATTCGGTGGGGCGGCGTCCTCGGGGCGGACCGCCCGGCACCCCCAACCTCGTGGAGAGGCCAGGCCATGCACCCTTTCGACAACCCGCCGTTCCCGCTCCTCGCCGAGCGGACGCCGGCACGCGCGCCCGGCTTCGCGTGGGCGGCGGCATGACCTCCGCTCCGCGCGGGGGCGCACCTGAAGGCGGCCGCTACGGCGAAGCCGTCTTCCGCCCCGAACAGGCCGGCGAGGGCGAGCGCATCGACTTCGGGGCCCTGGCCTACGACGACCTCACCATGGCGCGCCTGCGGTCGCTCGGGGCCGGCCCGGGATGGCGCTGTCTCGACGTGGGCGCCGGCACGGGCACCGTCTCACGCCGGCTGCTGGGCGAGGCGGGGGTGGAGAGCGTGCTCGCCGTGGACCGTGACGTACGGTTCCTCGGCCGGCGACCGGTGCCGGGGCTCGAACTGCTGGAGGCCGACATCTCCACCCCGGGCTTCACCTCCGGCCGGTTCCACCTCGTCCACGCGCGCTTCGTCCTCATGCACCTGGCCGAGCACGAGAGCCTGATCACCGCGCTGGCCGAACTCGTCGCACCGGGAGGCGTGCTGGTCCTGAGTGACGCGGTGGACCTGACGAGCGACCGAACCCCCGCCACGCCGTACACCACGGCGATGCGGGCGATGTGGCAGGGACTGAGGGCCTCGATCGGCACCGACGTCTCCTGGGTGCCGTCGTACCCGGGCCTGCTGCGCGCGGCAGGGCTGATGCCCGTCGCCGCGGAGATGCATGCGCCTCCGCTCGAGCCGGGCAGTCCCATCAGCCGGTTCTGGGCCGACACATGGGAGCGCAGCAGGCCGGCGATGCTCGCGACCGGCCTGGTGGACGACGCGGCCGTCGACGCCGCCGTGCGGTATCTGGAATCCGACGCGTGCTCCTCGCTGTCGGCCGGCATGCTGACCGCCTGGGGGTGGAAACCGGAGCAGGACGCGATCGCCCCCTGACCAGCGTGTCGACGGGG
Organism: Streptomyces sp. NPDC005761; assembly: GCF_040630635.1. Taxonomy (NCBI): domain Bacteria; kingdom Bacillati; phylum Actinomycetota; class Actinomycetes; order Kitasatosporales; family Streptomycetaceae; genus Streptomyces; species Streptomyces sp. NPDC005761. Next base: position 6,180 of record NZ_JBEXXX010000080.1, read on the forward strand.
AGCGCGCCGCACATCCCCTCCGGCCCGCTCCGATTTCTATGCACCCCTGCCGCGCCCTGCCGCTCTACTCGAAGAACTTGAGGCTCCAGCCCGTATCGGCGGTCGGGCCCGGGACATTGGCGCGGCTGTAGGTGGTGTTGCCCCACCAGGCGAACGTGCCGGTGTACCAGTAACGGTTCTCCCACGCGTACGGCGTCCCCTTCGGCACCGCGTGGAACATCGAGGGGAATCGCGGGCCGGCGGGCGGGCTGGTGCCGATGTCGCCGTTGAGCAGGACGAAGCTGTGGTGGCCGGGGCCGTTGACGTACAGCGTCGGGTCCCAGCCGGCCATCATCGTCGCCCGGGCGGAGCCGAACAGGCAGCCGTTGGACTTGTACCAGTCCCAGACGTATGTCGGGTCACCTCCGGAGCGCAGCCGCAGGTCGGCCAGACAGTACTGGTCGCTCCAGCTGCCGTTGGCCGAGTACACGATGTGCAACTGCCCGTTCGGGTCCTTGATGGCCTCGGGGCCCTCGTTGATGAACGGGTTGCCGACCACCCGTTCCCAGTTCTCCCGCGGCTGCGAGATGACGTGGCGAGCGCCGGTCGGGGTGGTGGGACTGCTCATACGCGCGATGTAGAGGTTCTGCTCGACGTTGGTGTCACCTGCCCAGCCGGACCAGACGAACCAGCGCTGCCCACCGAAGGTGAACAGGGTGCCGTCGATCGCCCACTTGCCGTCCGGCAGGGCCAGTTGGCTCTCCCCGGTGTAGCCGCTGTCGGGGCTCGCCGAGCTGATGACGTACATCCGGTGGGCCGCCCCGCGGCCGGCCGAGAAGTAGATGTAGTAGCGGCCGCCGTCCGTGACGATCTCCGGAGCCCAGACCTCGCCGTGACCGGCCGTGTCCGACCACACCTGCCGGGCGGGCGCCGAGGCCAGTGCAGCCGTCGAGGACGCCTGTCGCACGGCGATGCCACCACCGGCCGACTGCACCGATATATAGGTGCTGCCGACCCGGATCACACTCGGGTCCGCGGCCCTGATGGTCTGTTCCGCCCGGGCCTGTTCGGCGGACGACAGGGACATGACGACAGCGAGCACACCGGACAGGGCAAGGACGGCGGCGCGGGAAAGATGGCGAGTGAGATTCATGGTCCCGTTCCAAGGTCGGCCTCCGCTGCGACGCACGATTCGGCGGCGGCGTTTACATCGATGGAAGAGCGCCCACCCAGCATTCCGATTCGCCCTGGACATGTCAATACGCCGCGCAGGCTGCCGCCGTTCCTCGCGGCGCCCACCGCCCGCACGTCACTCACTGCCCGCTGTCGGAAACCTGCTCCCGGTTGCCCGGGACGCCCCACGCCGACTCCGCCGGCCCGCGCCGCGAGCGCGGGCGGCCGGGAGCGCATGGAACGGCGGACGCCCCGTGCCGGCCACCGTCCGGTCAGTGCCGGTTCCGGCGCTCGAGGTCCGCGTTCAGCAAGGTGGCGAACCCGCACCAGGCGGCGTACGGGACCAGCGCGAGAGCAGCCGTTCGGTCAGCTTTCGCCGCGCGGGCGATGAGTTCCGCGTTACTGAGGTCGAGCAGCGCGGTCCCCACCAGACCGGCCTTCGTGCTGCGCATACGGAAGAACATCCAGTTCCATGCCGTGTTCACAGCGAGGTTCGCGCCGAGACTCGCGGCCAGGGCTCCGCGCTCCTGCGGACGGGCCGCCAGGAGGGCTCGCCCGCCGGCCCAGGCGACGCTCGCGTAGAGAGGGGTCCAGACGGCTCCGAAGGCCCGGGGCGGCGGTTGCCAGGGCGGCTTGGACAACGAGCGGTACCAGCGCGTGTCCGGCGCGACGGCCCAGCTCCCGAGAGCCGCCGCCACCGTCACACCCGCCGCGGTGGCCGCGTACGTCTTCCACCGGCTCGGCGCCGGCTGCCGCTCACCCTCACTCATCAGCCTCATGCCTCCACCCCTACCCGCTTCCGCCGGGCTGACAGCCTGCCCTCCCCTGCACGGCGTCGGCTCCGAGCCCGCCCGGCCGCCTCGCGTCGGCGATCCGCCCTCCTCGAAGTGCCGACGCCCCTCCGCCCAAGGGCTGTTCCTCAATTCCTGGTGGATCAGCGCGCGGCGTCGGATGCGGTGCATCGGAAGGCGGAGAGGCGCCCGCATACTGGATGTATTCGAGCTATTCGACAACGTGGCGAGGTGCCGTAGCCGTCGCCATGCGCCCGCCAGGAACCGCGGGACAGCCCTTAGCATGTGCGCATGTTGGCCTACGTCCCGGCGGTCCTGATCTTCATCGCCTTCTGTGTCGGCACGCTCCGCGAGCGCCGACGTTTCAGCAACGCCGTCCTCCTGGGACTGTCGCTCACCTTCACCGCGGCCGCCTGGCTCGCGGAGCTCGCCCGATCGCAGCCGGCCACGGGGAGGGAGATCGGCATCGTGCTCTTCCTCCTCGTGGCGGTGGGCATCGTCGTCCTGTCCTGGTTCCTGATCTCCAACGGCGTGACGATGGTGCGCAAGGAGGGCAGAAGCCCCGCCAACCTCCTGTCCCTCCTGGCAGGGCTTGCTCTGGTGGCCCTTCTCGCACTGATGATCACCGCGCTGATTCTGAAGAACGACACCCTGGCGGTGGTGACGGGCACGGTGCTCGCCCTGGCCGGCTACATCGCCTTCCTGTTCGTCTGTTTCGTCGTCTACGCGTTTCTCTACGGCCGCCTCCACATCCACCGCAAGGCCGACTACGTGGTGGTGCTGGGCGCCGGTCTCATCAACGGCACCACGGTGTCACCGCTGCTGGCCGGCCGTCTGGAGCGAGCCCGAGCCGTGCACACGAGGCTGACGGCGCACGGCAGGCAGCCCGTCCTCCTCGCCTCCGGCGGTCAGGGGCCTGACGAAGCGCTGCCGGAGTCGCACGCGATGGCCGACTACCTGATCGAGCGCGGGTTCCCGGCCGGTCTGATCGAACGCGAGGACCGCTCGACGACGACCGAGGAGAATCTGAGATTCAGCAAATCGATCATGGAGAAGGCCGATCCCGACTACCGGTGTGTCGTGGTCACGAACAACTACCATGTCTTCCGCGCCGCGGTGACCGCCCGCCGGACCGGGGTCAGGGGCCATGTCGTCGGGTCCCCCACTGCCGCGTACTTCTGGCCCAGCGCGATGATCCGGGAGTTCGTCGCCATCTTCCTGACGTACTGGCGCACCAACCTCGCCATCTGCCTGCTCCTCGTCCTGGGCGGGGCGTGCATCTGGCTGCTCAGCTGATCAGGGCCCGCCGAGCGTCCTGGGTGCGGCGCCCGCGCCGGTGAGGGCGGTTGCTCGGACGAGTGCCTTCCCGGCGCGGCCTCTCCGTGACGACCGCTCAGAACCGCCGCCCCCTGTCGAGGCCCGGGAAACGGGCGCGGGGAGCGCGAGTGAGGACTCCACCGGGCGGGGCGGCGGCCGTGTGTGACCGTTGTTTCCAGGGGCACACGGAGATCCATGGCTGTCCTGAGAAGAATCACCCGCCCCTTGCTGGCAACCCCGTTCGTCATCGAGGGGGTGCGTGCGCTGCGCAGACCACTCCCCCTCGCGGCGAGCACCGAGTCATGGGCACGGCGCCTTGGGGCCCCTGTCGATGATCCTCTGCGCGTCGTGAAGCTGAACGCCGCCGTGCAGATCGGTGCGGGCGGTCTGCTCGCTCTGGGGCGGCTCCCTCGTACTGCCTCCCTTGCCCTGGCCGTGAGCCTGGTGCCGGCCACCCTCGCCGAGTACGCGTGGTGGGAGGAGGAGGACCCGGAGCTACGGAAGGACCAGCTCCTCGCATTCGCCCAGCGCATCGGCCTGTTCGGCGCTCTGCTGCTCGGCGCCGCCGACACCCACGGCAAACCGTCGGCGGCCTACCGTGCCCGCACCGCGACCACGAGGGGCCGTAAGAAGGCCCGACGCGCGGCGACGAGGGCGGGTGGACACGTGCACGCGGCGATCGACACGGTCGGCTCCGGCGCCTCGGCAGCGGCGAGCGGGACGGGCCGGGCCATGCACTCCGCCGCCGGTTCCGCACGCGCGAAGCTGCCTCAGCGGTAGCACGTGGGGCGGGGCCGGCCCCGCCCCACCTGGGAGCCGACGCGTGCACCGACTTCCCGGTCATGCGTCTGATCAGCGCGTTCACGGGCAGGAGAGGTCCTGCCGGAGGGGCACGTCACCGAACGCCACCGCCCCGAGGAGACCCGTGCGGGTCCGTGAACCATCACCACGCCGTCGAAAGGCCGCCACTCATGCCTCCTGTGACCGAGCAATGGGAAGACGTACTCAGCACCCGTTTCGCCCTCGGTGGGAGTCAACCTGCCGTGCGTGCAGTGGCGGCCTTCTCGGCCGAATCGGGGTTCTTCGCCGCTGCGGGCCGCGAGGACGAGGACGGCAGGCAGTTCTTCGACGGCGCCGCCGGTCAGGCAGACCGGCAGCCCGGTACAGCCGGCGCCCCGGACGAGGCCGAGATGGTGGCGCTGTGGACGGCCGGCGAGGACGGCGGCCGCCCTCGGACGCTCCGGCTCGCCGGGACGGTGTGGCACCGTGCGGAACTGGACCGGATCGCGGACGCGGTGACAGGGACCGAACTCGACCTGGCGCTCCTGCGCGACGGGAACCGTGTCATGTGGGTGGCGAGAACCGGGCAGGGCATCTGTGTCTTCGTCCTCGTAGACGGGGACGACGAGGGCCACGCCGCCGAAGCACGTTCCCTCGCCCTGGACTTCGACTCCTTCCTGGTCGGCCAGGGCTACTGATCCCCGCCGGAGAGGCCCGCGAGCCGGACAGCCCTTCAGCCGTGGTGAGCCGGGCCCGCCCGGTGACAGGGTGGACCACTTCGACGTACCCCACGAGCACGGTGAGCACCGTCATCATGGGCCACCGGCTCACGGCCGCCGCCCGGCCAGGACGGGCGGCGGGCTCGGCCGGCGCGTCGTAGGGATTCTCGTCCCGGGACGGTCGGGGCGCTGTTCGCGGGCGCCGAGCGGCGCGCGCGGGCGAACCTGATCAACGACCGCCTGAGGGACGGCGGCAGGGCGCTTCGGCGTCGCACCCTGCCGCCGTCACCGGCCCAGCGGAGCGGCCGGTCCCGTCACCGGCGCCCTCCGCGCCGATGACGGTGTCGAGCGGTTCACTCAGCCCGGGAGGACCCATTTCTGGTTGGCTCCGGTGCCGCAGGTCCACAGATGCAGCCTGGTGCGGTCGGCCGAGGAGACGCCCTCCGCGTCGAGGCACTTGCCGGACTGCGGATTGCGCAGCGTCCCGTCAGCGCCTGGGGTCCACTTCTGCGCCCCTGAGCCGTTGCACCCGTACAACTGGACCTTGGTGCCGTCCGCCGTACCGCCACCACTGATGTCCATGCACTTGCCCAGCGCCCGCAACGTGCTGTCCGTACCGACCGTCCATTTCTGCGCGGCCGTCTGATTGCACGTGTACAACTGGAT
>NZ_JBEXXX010000081.1:0-10935 GCF_040630635.1 Streptomyces sp. NPDC005761
CGGCCGACGCGCGACCGCGCGTCGGCCGGCCTCGACGCCTTATGGCGGTGGCTCCCCCTTCCCAAGGGCAGCGCACCCCGGAAGGGGCACATCCCCCCGCCGCGCAGCTTCCGCGGCTACGCGCCCCGATACGTCTCCAGCAGCCGGAGCCAGATCTCGCTGATGGTCGGGTACGCGGGGACCGCGTGCCAGAGGCGGTCGAGGGGGACCTCTCCCGCGACGGCGATCGTCGCCGAGTGCAGCAGTTCACCGATGCCCGGGCCGACGAAGGTGACCCCCAGCAGGATCTCCCGGTCCAGGTCGACGATCATGCGGGCCCGGCCGCGGTAGCCGTCCGCGTACAGGCCGGAGCCGGCTACCGCGGCGAGGTCGTGGTCGACGGCCCGGACCCGGTGGCCGGCCTGCTCCGCCTCGGCGAGGGTGAGGCCGACCGAAGCGGCCTCCGGGTCGGTGAAGACGACCTGGGGGACGGCCGCGTGATCCGCGGTGGCCGCGTGCGCGCCCCAGCGGTCCGTCTCCAGGGGCGGGGCACCCTGGGCGCGTGCGGCGATCGCCGCGCCGGCGATTCGGGCCTGGTACTTGCCCTGGTGGGTCAGAAGGGCCCGGTGGTTGACGTCGCCCACGGCGTAGAGCCATGAACTCCCCTCGACCCGGCAACTGTCGTCGACGGTGAGCCAGGACCCCGGCTTCAGGTCGACGGTCTCCAGGCCCAGGTCGTCGGTGCGCGGGGCGCGGCCGGTGGCGAAGAGGATCTCGTCGGACTCGATCCGTTCGCCGCTGTCGAGTTCCACGGTGACCGGGCCGTCGGGTGCGGTGCGCCGTACGGAGGTGGCCGACACGCCGTAACGGATATCGGCTCCGGCTTCGGTCAGCGCTTCGGCCACCAGTTCACCGGCGAAGGGTTCCATCCGGGGCAGCAGCCCCTTGCCTCGGATCAGCATGGTGATCTCGGAGCCCAGCGCGCCCCACACGGTGGCCATCTCCACGCCGACCACTCCCCCGCCGACGACGACGAGGCGCCCGGGCACCTCCTTGGCGCTCGTCGCCTCCCGACTGGTCCAGGGGCGGGCCCCCTCGATGCCCGGCAGGTCGGGGACAACGGCCCGGCTGCCCGTGCACACGGCCACCGCGTGCCGAGCGGTGAGCCGGTGTTCCGTACCGTCGGGCGCCGTGACCGTGACCGCCTTCGGGCCGGTCAGCCGGCCGTGACCCCGGAAGATGTCGGCTCCGATCCCCTCCAGCCAGGCGACCTGGCCGTCGTCCTTCCAGTGCGAGGTGAACGAGTCGCGGTGCGCGAGCACGGCCGCCGTGTCCAGTGGGCCCTGCACAGCGGCGGCGAGGCCCGGGACGCGGCGGGCATCGGCGCGGGCGACGACGGGGCGCAGGAGGGCCTTGCTCGGCATGCAGGCCCAGTACGAGCACTCGCCGCCGATGAGTTCGGACTCCACGACCGCGGCGCTCAGCCCGGCTGCCCGGGCGCGGTCGGCCACATTCTCACCCACCGGCCCCGCTCCGATGACCACGACGTCGTACGCAACAGGCTCCACAGCTTGTGTCATGGCCCCATTCTGGTCATGGGTGTGCGCGGTGGCCACATGGGCAGGCGGAATAGCGCAAGCACAGGCACCGTTGTCCCGGACACGTCGGTACGGGCAGAGGAAGAGGTAGCAGAGCATGAGCACCGTAGAGCTCACCAAGGAAAACTTCGATCAGGTCGTCAGTGAGAACGAGTTCGTCCTGATCGACTTCTGGGCTTCGTGGTGCGGCCCGTGCCGGCAGTTCGCGCCGGTCTACGACTCGGCGTCCGAGCGTCACGCGGACCTGGTCTTCGCCAAGGTCGACACGGAGGCCCAGCAGGAGCTGGCGGCGGCCTTCGAGATCCGGTCCATCCCCACGCTGATGATCGTCCGGGACAACGTGGCCGTCTTCTCCCAGCCGGGCGCCTTGCCCGAGGCGGCCCTGGAGGACGTGATCGGGCAGGCCAGGAATCTGGACATGGACGAGGTCCGGAAGTCGGTCGCGGACCAGCAGAAGGATCAGAAGGAGCAGCAGTAGGCTCCTGCGCACATGCGAGGGCCAGGCCGGTGACGGCCGGGTGCCGAGCGCGGCCGGGCTCGGGTCCCGGCTGCGGATGCGACGGGCCCCGGCCGGTGACGGCCGGGGCCCGGATTCCGTCGGGCCCGGATCCCGGCGGCTTCAGCCGTCCACGTCCCGTTCCGCGACCCGGACCGTGAGCCCGTAGTCCAGCTCCGATCCGTCGATGAGCAGAGCCTCGACGGTGTGCGTCGCGGGGTCGATGTCCGCCACCATCCCGTCACCGGCATAGCGCGGATAGCCCGACTCGCCCGTCTCCCCCGTGGCGGCCACGACCGCCGAGCGGATGGCCGCGCCGGGCCGGAGGCTCCCGGCGGCGCGGCTGCCGGAGTCCTCCGCCGTCATGGACTGGGTCTCCCGGCCCTCGACGGCCGCGCCGGTCGCTTCCGGATCCCCGTCGGCGGCCTCCCCCGTGTCCCGGACCCCGCCGTCCGTGTCCTTCGTGTCCCGGTCCTCGGCAGCCGTGCCCTTCGTGTCCCGGTCCTCGGCGTCGGCATCCCCGTTACCGGAATCCCCAGCGCCGGTCGCCTTCGTGCCGGCCCCTTCGGCCGCCGTGCCCTTCGCGTCGGTGAAGGCGGGGATCAGCAGGATCTCGTAACTCCGCGGATGGCTCATGGTGACGACGCTAAGCACGGGGCGTCCGCCGCGCACGTTGCCGCGCTGGGCAGCTGTTCAGCTGGAGTCGCGGTGGACGGTCCGGGCCCGCAGCAGGTCGTGCCGTTCCGGATCCGTCCCGGGGTGCCGCACCAGCCGGTCGACGAGGTGGGCCAGTGGCTGCACCGTGGCCAGTTCCATCCGTACGCTGCTGAGCCGGGGCCTCAGCAGCCTTCCCAGCATCGAATCGTCCGCGCCGACCACCGCGGTCTCCGCGGGTATCTCCGTGCCCGCGTCCTGGAGGGCCCGCATCAGGAGCATCGCGTAGCTGTCGTCGTAAGCGAAGACGGCGTCCAGTCCGAGCGTGCGCCAGCGGGCGGCCAGGGCGGCCGCCGATTCCTCCGTGTACCGCAGCGAGAGCTCCTCGATCCGGCCCCCGCCGGCCTCGGCGGCCCTCCGTGCTCCGGCCAGTCTGGGGCCGGCGACCGGGGCGAGACCTGGTTCGCCGGGCATCACCACCCCGATCCGGCGCCGGCCGCGCTCCAACAGGTGTCCGACGGCGCTGGCGCCCACCTCCCGCTGATCCGTGATCAGCGCGTGGGCACCGGGCACCGGTTGTGGTCCGAGGGTGATCACCGCTTTCGCGCCGGAGCGCCGGAGGAGGGCGATGCCCTGCGGGGCAAGGGGGACGGACCCCGGTGCGATGACGGCGACGGGCCGCAGTTCGGCCCAGGCGCGGGCGGCGTCGTCCGGGTCCAGGCCGATGGAGCCGTACTGGACGACGGTGTAGTCGAGGCTTCGGAGGCCGGATTCCAGCCCGTGCAGGAAGCGGTGGTGCAGCGGCGCGGAGGGGAGGCCGGCCGTCGGCAGGAGCACCATGCGCGAATGTCCGGCGCGCAGGCTCCGGGCGGCCGCGTGGGGTACGTAGCCGAGCTCGGTGGCGGCCTCCCGCACCCGGCGGCGGGTCGGATCACTGATCCGTACGGCCGTGTTGTTGTTCAGTACGTACGACACGGTGGCCCGCGAGACGCCCGCCAGCCGCGCCACGTCGGCGCTGGTGGGAACGGGGCCTTCGGCGGGCTGCTCGGTTAACTGGCTCATGGCGTCGGGCAGTCTTACAGACACGTTCGGGGCGGGAACGCGCCGGGGCCCTGACCGGGTGCCGGCCTCAGGCCGAGGTCCGGACCTGCCGGATGGGAGCGGGCGACGATCGCGGTCCTGGGCCCGTACGGCGGACCCGCTCCGCGCGAGGGGCCGCGCAGGTCCTACGGTGTTGCGATGACCATCCAGCACCGCAGCGACAGCAATGACCTCACGGCGGGCTTCCCCGGCCAGGCCGGTCCCACCGCCACCTCTCAGGCCGACCCCCACGACGTGGGCCCCGTCCGCACCTCGTACGCCCCCGACCGGGACGGCGACCCCGACCCCGGCGAGATCGTCTGGACCTGGGTGCCGTTCGAGGAGAACGACGGGCGCGGCAAGGACCGTCCGGTGCTCGTGGTCGCGCGTGAGGCCGCCGGCACCCTCCTCGCCGTACAGCTGTCCAGCAAGCAGCACGACCAGGACCGGGAGTGGGTGGCGCTGGGAGCGGGGCCTTGGGACAGCTCGGGCCGTGCGTCCTGGGTCGATCTGGACCGGGTGCTGCGGGTCCACGAAAACGGCATGCGGCGTGAGGCCTGCGCGCTGGACCGGGACAGGTTCGACCTGGTCGTCGGGCGGCTGCGGGAGCTCTACGACTGGAAGTGACGCCTGCCGGTGCCCGTCCGGGCGGTGACCCTAGCGGGCAGGCCCGACAACCCGAACGGTCCAGGCGCGGGGGCCGTCGTCGGCCGAACTCTAGGGCTCGACGTCAGCCTTACGGTTGGCCCGGTCCGCGAACGTACGGTCGAAGGCGGCCCTGGTGGGCGAGTCGGCGTTGCGGTCGAGAATGCCGAAGACGATCTGCTCGAAGTGGCCCGCGAAGCGCCCCCCGTCGGTGAGCAGCGCGCGGAAGGCGCCCGCCACCTCGGCCGGGTCGTTGCGGAACACGCCGCAGCCCCAGGCGCCCAGCACCAGCCTCCGGTAGCCGCGTACCGCCGCGACCTCCAGCACTCTTTCGGCGCGCGAGGCGAGGGCGGCAGGGATGCCGTGCGCCGACTCCGGGTTCCGGCTGCGGATCACTCCGGCGTTGGGTGCGGGCGAGGTGAGGAATCCCGCCGTGTACGGCGTGTCGAGCAGTCGGCCGCGGTCGTCGCGGAAGACGGGCACGCCCGGTGAGTGGATGACCCGATCGGTGTAGAAGGCGCTGCGTTCGGCCCGGTGGTGGGCGTAGTACTCGGGGGCCCTCAGCAGCGTCGCGTACAGGGCGGAGCCGCGGCACAGGGCCTCCTCCTGCGCCTGCGCCCCGTTGAGATAGCCGCCACCGGGATTGCGGGCGGAGGCGTAGTTCAGGACGGCGACCTTGCCCGGTGCCTCGCCCGTCATCCGGACGGCCGCCTGCAGGCTGCTCTCGCCGGTGACCTCGATGCGCGGCGTCCGGTCCCCGTCCAGTGCCGCGACGTGCACCGGCTCGGGGCCGTACAGCCTGGTACCCGAGAGGGCAGCGGTCAGCGCACGCTCGATGCTGACCTCGCGGCCCTGCGCAGTGCGGTAACGACCCGCCTCGACGATGGTCTCGGTCTCTCGCGCGATGCCGCGCAGCCGGGCGCTCATCGGCCCTCCCCCTTATGGTGCATACGGGGCATCGTCAACGCCCCGACGGCATGGACGCAACTGATTATCCGACGCACAGGGGGCACTCTTGTGCGATCCCCCGGCAGGGGTTTGGGTAGGACGGTCGCACCGGAAAAGGAGGCCCGGCATGTCATCCGACACACCTGGCGAACACGGTCCGCCCGGACAGCCCACGCCCATCGGCGAGGGCGAGGCGGAGGATTTACTGCGCTGTATCTGCTTCAAGACAGGACCGCCCCGCGTCGTGGGGGTCGAGCTCGAATGGCTCCTGCACGACCGTGACCGGCCCCACGTCCCTGTCACGCACCACCGTCTCGAAGCGGCCGCCGAGGCCGTCCGGGCGCTGCCCCTGAACGCGGCGCTCACCTTCGAACCCGGCGGCCAGCTGGAACTCAGCTCGCGCCCCGCCGATTCACTCATGGCCTGCATCAACGACACGGCCGCCGACCTCGTCGCCGTACGCGACGCCCTCGGCCGGCTGGACCTCGCTCCGGCCGGATTCGGAGTCGACCCCTGGCATCCGCCGCGCCGGCTGCTGCACCAGCCCCGCTACGACGCCATGGAGATCGCGCTCGACCGGTCGGGCACGGCGGGCCGCGCCATGATGTGCACGACCGCGTCCGTCCAGGTCTGCCTGGACGCCGGAGAGGAGGAGCCGGGACCGCTCGGTTACGGGCGGCGCTGGCAGCTGTCCCACCTTCTGGGCGCGGTACTGGTGGCCGCGTTCGCCAACTCGCCCTTCCGGCTGGGGAAGCCGACGCCGTGGCAGTCGACGCGCCAGTCGCTGTGGGCCGACCTCGACCCGCTGCGCACGCTGGCCCCGTCCGGGCAGCTGGCGCCCCGGGACGCCTGGGCGGCTCACGTACTCGACACGCCCGTGATGTGCATCCGGGGCGACGAGGGGCCGTGGGAGGTACCCGAGGGCCTCACCTTCCGTGACTGGATCCGGCGCGGGGAGCCTCGGCGCCCCGTCCGGGCCGATCTCGACTACCACATCAGCACGCTGTTCCCACCCGTGCGCCCGCGCGGACATCTGGAACTGCGCATGATCGACGCGCAGCCCGGTGACGACGGCTGGCTCGTGCCGCTCGCCGTCACCACTGCCCTGTTCGACGACCCGGAGGCCGCCGAGACCGTGTACCGCACCGTCAAACCCCTGGCCGAGACGGCAGGCCCGCCGCCCGCGCCGCGCAATCCGCTCTGGGTGGGGGCCGCCCGCGACGGGCTGGCCGATCCGGAACTGCGGGCGGCCGCGGTCACCTGCTTCGACCTCGCCCTGGAGGCGCTGCCGCGCAGGGGAGCGACGCGGGCGGTAGTGGACGCGGTGGCCGGCTTCCGGGACCGTTATGTCGCACGGGGCCGATGTCCGGCCGACGACCTGCGGGATCTGCTCACCACGGACCGGCGTCACGGTTCGGTCCACCCGAAGGGGACCCTCTCATGACCGACTCCCCCGCACCTTCGCCGTCCGGGCCGCAGCATCCGGATGTCCACGACCCCGAGGTGCTCCGCGAGCGTGCGCTCGCCGCCCTGCTCACCGCCCGCGAGCGCACCGGGCTCCTGACCGACAGCGTGGACGACCACGAGCTCACCGCCCAGCACTCCCCGTTGATGTCGCCCCTGGTCTGGGACCTCGCGCACATCGGCAACCAGGAAGAGCTCTGGCTGCTGCGCGGGGTGGCGGGCCGCGAGGCCATGCGTCCGGAGATCGACGGTCTCTACGACGCCTTCGAGCACCCCCGGGCCAGCAGGCCGTCCCTGCCGTTGCTGGCGCCCGCGGAGGCCCGTTCCTACGCCTCGGAGGTGCGCGGCCGGGCACTGGACGTGCTGGAGTCGACGCCGCTGGGCGACCGCCCGCTGGTGCGCTCCGGATTCGTCTTCGGGATGATCGCCCAGCACGAACAGCAGCACGACGAGACCATGCTGATTACCCATCAGCTACGCTCGGGCCCCGCCGCCCTGACCGCGCCCGAGCCGCCACGGGCCACCGAAGCGGCCACGCTCGTGCCGGAAGTCCTGGTGCCAGGCGGCCCGTTCACCATGGGCACGTCGACCGAGCCGTGGGCGCTCGACAACGAGCGGCCCGCGCACCGGCGCGAGGTGCCCGGCTTCTTCATCGACACCGCACCGGTGACCTGCGGCGCCTACCGGGCGTTCGTCGAGGACGGCGGCTACGCGGAGCAGCACTGGTGGGCCCCCGAGGGCTGGGCCATGGTCCGTGATCATGCACTGACGGCGCCGCTGTTCTGGCACCGGGACGCCGGACAGTGGCTGCGCCGTCGCTTCGGGGTCACCGAGCCGGTCCCGGCGGACGAGCCGGTGCTGCACGTGAGCTGGTACGAGGCGGACGCGTACGCCCGCTGGGCCGGCCGCAGGCTGCCCACCGAGGCGGAGTGGGAGAAGGCGGCCCGGCACGATCCCGCGTCCGGGCGCTCCCGGCGCTATCCGTGGGGCGACGAGGACCCGACACCGGAGCGCGCCAATCTCGGACAGCGCCACCTTCGGCCCGCCCCGGCGGGGGCGTACCCCGCCGGGCGCGCACCGTCCGGCGCGGGGCAGCTGATCGGCGACGTGTGGGAATGGACGTCGAGCGACTTCCAGCCCTACCCGGGCTTCGCACCGTTCCCCTACCGGGAGTACTCGGAGGTGTTCTTCGGCCCGGAGCACAAGGTGCTGCGCGGTGGTTCGTTCGCCGTGGACGCGGTCGCCTGCCGGGGCACGTTCCGTAACTGGGACCTGCCGGTGCGGCGCCAGATCTTCTCCGGTTTCCGCACGGCCAGGGATATGTGATGTGCCGCCATATCGCTTACGTGGGGCCTTCGGTGCCCCTGGGTGCGGTGCTGACGCAGCCCGTGCACTCGCTGGTGCGGCAGTCGTGGGAGCCCCGCCGGCAGCGGTACGGGACCGTCAACGCGGACGGTTTCGGTGTCGGCTGGTACGCGGACGGGGACCCGGAGCCGGGGCGCTACCGCCGCCAGGGCCCCGTCTGGGGCGACCAGACCTTCGCGGACCTGGCCAGAGTGGTGCGCAGCCGGGCCCTGCTCGCCGCGGTCCGGGATGCCACCGAGGCGGATCCGGACGGTGAGGCGGCCGCCGCCCCCTTCAGCGGCGGCGGTGTGCTGTTCAGCCACAACGGCGCGGTGAAGGGCTGGCCCGGATCGGTGGCACCGCTGGCGGCGACGCTGCCCCCGGCCGAGTTGCTCCGCCTCACCGCCCGCTGTGACTCCGCACTGGTGTGGGCGCTGATCCAGCACCGTCTGGCGGCGGGCGACGCGCTCCCGGAGGCGGTCGCCGCCACCGTGGTCGAGGTCGCCGGGGCGGCGCCGGGATCCCGGCTCAACCTGCTGCTCACCGACGGCCGCACCATCGTGGCCACGGCCTGGGGAGACACCTTGTGGTACCTGGCCGAGCCCGGCCGGCACGCGGTCGTCGCCTCGGAGCCGTACGACGACGACCCGCACTGGCGCGAGGTCCCCGACCGCACGCTGCTGACGGCGACCCCTGCCGATGTCCTGCTGACTTCGCTCAAGGAGCCCACCCAGTGAGTCCCTTTCTGCTGACCCGCACCCTGCCGGTGGACGCGACGGACGCGGCGCTGCGCGCCGATGTGCTGCACGGTCTGACCCGGTATCCCAAGACGCTGCCGCCCAAGTGGTTCTACGACGCGTGCGGCAGCGAGCTGTTCGAGGAGATCACCCGGCTGCCCGAGTACTACCCGACGCGCGCGGAGCGGGAGATCCTGATCGACAGGGCGGCCGAGATCGCTGCCGCCTCCGGGGCCCGGACGCTCATCGAGCTGGGCTCGGGTTCCTCTGAGAAGACCCGGCACCTCCTGGACGCGCTGCCGGAGCTGCACAGTTACGTACCGGTCGACGTGAGCGAGAGCGCGCTGCGCGGTGCGGCGAACTCGCTGCTGGCGGAGCGGCCGGAGCTGTCGGTGCACGCGCTGATCGCCGACTTCACCGCGGAGCTGTCGCTGCCGGACACTCCGGGGCCCCGGCTGGTGGCGTTCCTCGGCGGCACCATCGGCAATCTGCTCCCGGACGAGCGCGCCGCGTTCCTGTCGTCGGTGCGGTCGCTGCTGTCCCCGGGCGACACGTTGCTGCTGGGCACGGATCTGGTGAAGGACGAGGAGGTGCTGGTCGCGGCGTACGACGACGCGGCCGGGGTGACGGCCGCCTTCAACCGGAACGTGCTGTCGGTCGTCGACCGGGAGCTGGGCGCGGACTTCGCACCCGACGACTTCGAGCATGTGGCCCGGTGGAACCCGCAGCAGGAGTGGATCGAGATGCGGCTGCGGGCCCGCCGGGCGCTCACGGTGAAGATCCCGGAGCTGGATCTGCTGGTGTCGTTCGAGGCCGGTGAGGAGGTGCGGACGGAGGTGTCGGCCAAGTTCCGCAAGGACGGCGTGCGGGACGAACTCGCCGCCGCGGGGATGAGGTTGAGTCAGTGGTGGACCGACTCGGCAGGCAGGTTCGCCCTGTCGCTGGCCACCGTGGACTGAGCGAGCCGGGCCAGTGCGCGGCGGCCGTGGGCGCTGCCCGCCGGGATCGGCGGCATCACGTGGATCTCGGCGGTCAGCCCGGCCGCCCGTACCACCCGCCACAGTGAGGCGGCCAGCGGATCGTCGCCCACGAACGCGGCGGCTCCCGCCGGGGACCTGCTCCCCGCGGGAGCTCCGTGGTAGCGGACGCGGACCGGCTGGACCGCGGCGCCGGCGTCGATCGCCGCCTGGAACGCGGCGGGCCTGAACCGGCCGCCGGGCCCGCGGCCGCACCACGTGCTGCCTTCGGGGAAGACCACGACGCGCGCTCCGCCCCGTAGCGCCGAGGCGATGGCCTGCACGGTCGCGGGCAGCGCGCGCAGCCGTTCGCGCTCGACGAAGAGGGTTTTGCCGAGCGCGGCCAGTAGCCCGAGCAGAGGCCAGTGCCTGATGTCGCTCTTGGCCAGCATCCGGCCGGGGCACACGGCCGCGACCAGGGGGATGTCCAGCCAGGAGACATGGTTGGCGACGACGAGAACACCTGGTCCGCCCCGGTGCGCGTACGGTCGGCCGACCACGCGCACCCGTACGCCGAAGGCGCGGACCACCCCGTGGGCCCAGCCCTGGGTCAGCCGCTCCCGGCAGGCCCGGCCCAGGAGCAGTGCGAGCGGGGTGCACAGCACCCCGGTGAGGGTGAGTACGCACCCGGCGAGCAGCAGGGCCGCTGCCGGGAGCGGGTGCCGGGCGGAGCCCTCGTGGATGGCGCAGCCGGGCGGGGTGCAGGGCGAGGCGGGCAGCCAGCCGCTCACTGCTGCGGGGCGAGCGAGAGGAAGTGGCGCAGGTAGCGGGGGTCGGTGGCCCGGAGCGAGAGCAGGACGTACAGGTCGGCCACGTTGAACTCGGGGTCGTGGGCAGGTGCGCCGCACACCCTGGCGCCGAGCCGCAGATAACCGCGGAGCAGGGGCGGGAGCCCTGCGAGCCCGGCGGGCCCGGCGGGCCCGGCGGGCCCGGCGGGCCCGGCGGGCCCGGCGGGCCCGGCGGGCCCGGCGGGC
>NZ_JBEXXX010000082.1:0-10656 GCF_040630635.1 Streptomyces sp. NPDC005761
TGTGGGAGAGTAGGACGCCGCCGAACAATCATTGTAGAAAGCCCCGTGCCCTTGTGGCGCGGGGCTTTTCTGCGTTCCGGACCAGTTCGCCGGCGGTCGGCGCAAGCCCTTGTGCCAGGCCGGCCGTCTGAGACCGCATGTGGAATCTGCCGTAGCCGTTGTCCGTTGTGGGGCTGAGGTCGAGGTACCGGCAGGACGATCGTCAGACCGGAGGAGATGTGACGTTGCAGGTTCTGTACAGCGGGGAGACCAAAGAGCTCGAGCTCTCCGGGACGCGTCGAGGGCTCCTGGAGCTCGGGCAGCTGCTGCGGGGGAAGGCTGGAAGTCGTGATCTCTCGGAGAACCGGCATCCTTTTCCCTACGAGAGGCCGCTGTCCGAGATCGCGTTCCGGGAGGATCCGGAGCTCGGCACCGCTTCGATCGTCGCGGAAGACCAGATCCTGAGGATTCAGGGAGGGCGGGAAGCTCTCGACATCCTCGCCGACAACTTGGAGGACTTCTCCTCCGAGGCGGATGCAAGCGATCATTGCCACGTCGACTCCCCGACATACGACTACATTGCGCCGGAGTCGGACCCGCTGGTGATTGCGTTCATGAGGTGAGCGGAGAGCCCTCGACCACACGGCAGTTGAGCCGACAAGCCTCGGTGCGAGAGAGCGATCGTGGGCCTGGTCGTTTCAAAGAGGCGATGGCACCGTTGCCCGTGTTGCGAGTCAACTGCGGTAATAGCGGGGCAAGTTCGACGTCGCACAGCCCGGACTGTCCGCGTGGACGTCCCTGCAGTCTCCCAGGCGGCGTTGCGGTCGCCGCCGCAGCGGCCCCTCGCGTACTCGGTAAACGGTGTGGACAGAGCATCAACGATGGTGTCCGTGGCCGACAGAACGTTCTCCGGAGCGAGCAGGTCCGTGTGTTTTGCTTCTATGGGTGATCCGTGGCCGAGACATGTAGCTCGACGAGACGGAGGCCGATATGAACAGCGAACACGAGGACGTCTAAAGCCTGTCCTGGCGATCATGGCGTCGGGCATGTCGGTGATATCTGAACCCCATGGTGGGAAGGGGCGGCCGATCCATGGACAGTGACCTGCGGCGTGCGGTCGTCATAGCGCTTGGCGAACTCGGGCGAAGCGATGACTGGCGCGACCGGGCGGATGCCGGTGACAGCCTTGCACGGTTCGCCGAGGTGCCCGAGGCTCTGGAGCCACTGCTGGGGCTTGTGCTCGATCCTGGTGACACCTTCGTCACCCGGCAGACCGCGGAGGGCTTGCTGCGGCGAAAGGACAGGGCCGGACTGACGATAGTCGCGTCCGCACTGGCAGTCGCCGACGACAACCATGCCGATTACATCCACACCGCGATCGTCGATGTCTTCAGCATCTTCTCGGACGACTTGGACGAGGCTCTACGGCTCAGCGAGGAGATGGCGGGCGACACCGACGATCGTGTTGTCCAGGGGGCCCGTCGGCTGCACGAAAGCCTGGCAGAGATCGATCCCGTTCTCCGTCCCTCCTAGTAGGGCTTTGGCGGGTGGGGTCGTAGGGCTGCCACGAGGTGGGGCAGGGGGCAGGTGCCGTTCCAGGTGTGTCGGCGTACTCCTGTGAGTTGCTCCACCAAGTACGGAGATATGTGCACCAGCAGGGAGCCTGTGAGCCAGTCACGTCATCGCGTGGGCATGGCGGTAGCAGGAGAGCGAACCTTCAGATGACAGCGGCGCCGGGCGACGGTGCGGTCCTCGTGCATGGTGATCTGCCGGCCGGGCTGGACGTGCGTCCAGCGGGCGGGAGTCAGAGGCGCGAGGCGAACCATGGCTCGGCCGTCTCCTGCACCACTGCGACGTGATCGCCATCAACGGCCCCAGCTACAGGCTCAAGAACCGGCTCGCTGCCATCGAGTAGGACAGGGAAAGCGCAGCCTGATAGCGACGTCGTCGACAATGAGCGTATGGATGTCCCTGAGCTGCTCGAATCGGCTTCCTTGCTGGTCCCGGAAGAGACCGCCACGGCGAACGACATCACGGTGCGAGATATCTGGGACTACCTCGTCCACGACGAGTGGGAGATCGCCCTGGGCCTGCTGGAGGAACTCGGGGACGGGCACCCACTCCCTCTGACATTCTGGGAGAAGCTCGGCAGCGCGGCTGAACAGCTCCGGCTCGAGCGGAGCGCGGCTTGGTGCCATTGGCGGTGCTCGGAGATCCGCAACGGCGTGATCCGGGCGGATCTGACGCTCCGTCCGGCCGCCGAAGCGAGCCGCACGACGCCAATCGCCGGCCCCGGTGTTCTGCGGCCCATGTGGGACATCGGGAACCTCTCACCCACCGGTGGACAGGCGGTCAGCATCGCCGCGCTCTGGGTTGAGGACATGCCCTATCTGGAGCCCGGGGGGAGAGCGACGGTTCGCCTCGTGCCCTTCACCCCATCCCACTGGAAGCACGTCGAGCACGGCCAGCGGATCACCATGCACGAGGACCGCACCGTCGCCGGCACCGCAGTCATCCTGGAGGTTCGCCCTCCTGCCCCTGCCATGCCCACGGGGTGACGTCGACCGGTGCACACATCTCCGTACTCGGTGGAGCGCACAAAGGAGTACGCCGACAAGGTGGCTGACAGATGTTAGAGGAGGGCTAGGGCCTGGTAGCGAGTCACGCCCTTGCAGGGGCTTTTGGGCAGGACGGCTGCTCGGTGAGGAAGAGATGGGCGGCGGTGACGAGGGTGACGTGACGGTGCCAGCCGGTTGGGTTTGTCCATGAGAACGGGTTCTGGTCCAACTTCTGTGGTGTGTCTACTCCCTGTGACCGTTGATCTTGCTAGCTGTTCCGCGAGGTCGTCTGGAATCCGCCGGTACCGACCTCGTCCGGGCTGATGGTTCTGGGCTGTGCGCGAGGTACTGCTCCGGCTGGAAGAGCTGCTCTTCCAGCCGGCTTCGGAGATCAGGGTGGTGTCGGTGCAGGACGACGGAGAGGTGGTCCAAGTCGGTGTCCGATGTCGGACGGCCGGGGCTCGGTGCCCGGGCTGCGGGAACTGGTCGGGACGGGTGCATGGGTCCCACCTGCGGTTCCCCGCTGACCTCCCAGTGGTGGGACGGCGGGTGGTGCTGTGTCTTCGTGTCCGGCGCTTCATGTGCGAAGACCTCTCCTGCGGGCGGCGGACGTTCGTCGAGCAGGTCGCGGGCCTGACCCGGCGGTACAGCCAGCGAACCGAACGACTGCGGTCAGCGCTGGCCGAGATCGGCCTCGCGTTGGCCGGCCGAGCCGGCGCCCGACTGGCCGACATCTTCGGGGCGAAGGTCAGCCGGAATACCGTCCTGCGGCTGGTCAACGCCCTCCCGGAACCCCAGGCACAGGTCCCGCGCGTGGTCGGCGTCGACGAGTACGCGATGCGCAGGGGCCGTGTCTACGGGCCCGTGCTGGTCGACGTCGAGACCCGCAGGCCGGGTGGACCTGCTGCCGGATCGAGAGGCGGGCACTGTCGCGGCCTGGCTGGCCGAGCGACCGGGGATCGAGGTCGTCTGCCGCGACCGCGCTCCATTCTTCGCCCAGGGCGCCAGCATCGGGGCGCCCACCGCGGTCCAGGTCGCCGACCGGTTCCACCTGTGGCGCAACCTTGGCGAAGCGGCCGAGCGGTGTGTCTCCCGCCACCGCTCGTGCCTCCGCGCGTCCTTCGCCGAGGCGGCGCCGGAGAAGGTTCCGGCTCCGGCGCCGGCCGAGAAAGGGTCGCCATGGCCCACCGGGCACCGGTTCGCCGACCGTACCCGCGCCAAACACGCCGCCGTCCACGCGCTGCTGGCCGCCGGCCACAGCCGACGCTCGGTCCAGCGCCAGCTCGGCATGACCTACACCACCGTCCAACGGCTGGCCGACGCCGCGAGGCCGGAAGTCCTTTTCCAGGGGCAGTGGCAGAACCGCCAGACCAAGCTCGACGACTTCAAGGCGTACCTGCACGAGCGATGGGCAGAGGGCTGCACGAACGCCTGGAACCTCTGGGAAGAGATCAAGACGCACGGCTACACCGGCGGCTACGGAGCCGTCCGTGCCTACCTCCAGCCGTATCGCACATCCCCGACCGCACCTGCAGCCCGCCCTCCGTCCCCACGCACGGTCACCGGATGGATCCTGACTCACCCCGACACCCTGCCGGAGAGCGAGTACCTGAAGCTCAAATCCGTCCTCGCCTACTGCCCCGAACTGGATGCTCTTACCGGGCATGTCCGCGCTTTCGGGAAGATGCTGACCCAGCTCCAGGGCGACCAACTTCCGCAATGGATCGCGGCGGTTCGGGCCGACGACCTGCCCAGTCTCCACACCTTCGTCAACGGCCTCGAACGGGACCTTGCCGCCGTCACCGCCGGCCTCACGCTGCCCTGGAACTCCGGCATCGTCGAAGGCCACGTCAACCGGATCAAAATGATCAAGCGCCAGATGTACGGCCGGGCTGGCTTCGGCCTGCTGCGGAAGCGAGTCCTCCTTGCCTGACCGCTCTGTCGCTCGCTGAGCGGATCCGTCAGCTGATCGCAAACGGCATGGGATCAAGGCCCAGCTTGCTCCGGCAGGAGTCGACGGCCTGTGTGACCCAGGCGGTCACGGCGTCGCGATCTGCCGCGATCGCGTGAAGATCACGCGCTTTCTTCTGGGCTTCGACCATCCACGGGGCCAGCGCGTCCTCTCGGAGGACTCGTTCGAAGTGATCGCGGGCCGTGTCCGGGTCCCCAACCAGAGCGGCTGCGATCCCAGAGTCGAAGCTGTCCCAGAGGAATCCCCGCCGCACCGGCCTGGACGTCAGATATCGGGCGACGCCCGGCAGAGCTGAGAACTTCTCCCTCAGCGCTGTCACGTTCGCGGCCGCCTGCCGACTGAGTTCGAGTGCCAGCGGCGTGAACTGGTCCTCGGTGCGAAACAGCTCGGAGCCCACTCGGATTGCGTCCACGTGGAAGGCCAGGTGGTCTACGTCGTGCCACAGCCACATTGCACCGACGTACAGACCGCTGCCGGCAATTCGCGGTGGGGTGAACTCCACAACCCCGAGCCACCATCCGTGATCATCAATCCACAGTCGCGACCGTCCGCGCTGGGCCAGGCCGAGCGGTTTCAGGGAGTCTCGCGCGGCTGAGGTGATGATGCGGAGCACCGGACTGCGATTTGCCATGTCCGGCATTATCGACTGTCCCACCGACACTCCGTCGGTCGTGGTGGCACATCACCATCACAGACCTGTTCACCAACACTGAGCGTCACGGTTCCACAGAAGTTGGACCAGAACCTGAGAAGGTTCTGACTCAACTTCCGGGCAAGGGCGACTCTGAGTGACGGTTGGTGGCCGCCGGTTGGCGCGAGAAGCAGACTGAAAATAGATCATGGTCGTGGCGGTGGGGCTGACAGTCTCGCCCGTGAGAGAAGTTGTGCTCCGGTTGCAGGAGCTGTTGTTCCCGTCGATCGCGGATGGCGCGGTGCTGTCGGTAGACGTCGATGTCGCGATAGTCCGTGTTGACGCGCACAGTACTTCGCGGGGCGCCGTCTGCCCGCAGTGCGGCTTCTGATCGGCTCGGGTTCACAGCTCCTAGCTGCGGTTCCCCGCCGATGTTCCGAGTGGTGGGCGAAGAGTCGTACTCCGCCTGCGCGTCCGACGCTTCCGGTGTCTGGACAGGGTGTGTCCGCGCCGGACCTTCGTCGAGCAGATACCCGGCTTTACCCGCAAGCACGGCCAACGCACCGAGCGGCTGTGCGCCACGCTCGCCTCGGTAGGTCTCGCCCTGGCCGGCCGGGCCGGTGTCCGACTTTCCGCGATTCTGGGCATGTCCGTCAGCCGGAGCACGGTCCTGCGCCTGGTCAATGCTCTGCCCGAGCCGGATATCCCGTCTCCTCGGGTGGTCGGCGTCGATGAGTACGCCACCCGCAGGGGCCATGTGTACGGCACGGTGCTGGTCGACGTCGAGACCCGACGACCGGTGGACCTGCTGCCCGACCGGGAGGCGTCCAGCGTGGCCGGGTGGCTCGCCGCCCATCCCGGGATCGAGGTCGTCTGCCGAGATCGTGCGCCGTTCTTCGCGGAAGGCGTCAGGGCCGGGGCGCCACAAGCCATCCAGGTCGCTGACCGCTGGCATTTATGGAACAACCTCGGTGATGCTGCCGAGCGTGCTGTCGCCCGCCACCGCCAGTGTCTGCGCGTCCTACTGCCCGGATCGGTCGGGAAGGCGCAGGCGATGGCGGACGCGCACGAGCCTGCGCTGTCCGGGGAGACTGCGGCCTCGCCGTGGAAGAGTGACCGGTTCGCCAACCGCATCTGGGCCAGCCACGCCACCGTCCACGCAATGCTGGAAGCAGGCCACAGCCGCCGTTCCATCGGTCGTCAGCTCCATATGACACACCGAACCGTCAAGAGCCTGGCTGACGCCGCCAGACCGGAAGATCTTTTCACCGTCCAGTACCGGTTCAACCGAGCCACGGCCGTGGACGAGTACAAGCCCTACCTCGACAAACGCTGGGATGAGGGATGCACGAACGCCTGGAAGGTGTGGGAGGAGATCATCCCGCTCGGCTGCACCGGCAGCTACGGCATCGTCAGCGCCTACATCAGGAAGAAGCGCACTTCACCCCGCCCGGTCACCGCCCAGCCGCCCATACCTCGCGCTGTCACCCGGTGGATTCTCAGCCGACCAGAGACCCTCACCGACACCGAACACATCCGACTGAAGGAAGTCCTGGCCAACTGCCCTGAACTTGAAGCCCTAACCGGCCACGTCCGGCCCTTCGCCGAGATGCTCACTGAGCGCCAAGGCCACCGTCTCCGGCGCCATGACCTGTTGCTTTGCAGAGTCCGGGTGATTTTTCGTGCGGAGCCGTCCGCGAATGCGTATCGAATCTTCCATGTGCTTCATTGTGGGAGAACTCAGCAGCAGGGCGACAAGTGATTGTGTTGAATTCTGGCATGAGTCACGTCGCCAATGTCATGATCTCCGTCGAGCCGGATGATCGACCGGCTACCGAAGAGCTGAGCCAGTGGTTGCAGACGTCTGCCCTGCGGCGAGGCTTCGGTCCCGGCGCTGTCGGCTGGGTCGGCTCGCTCAACGAGACCACCGGCAGCGACACGCGTTGGGGTGGCGGCAAGTACCCGGAATGCGACGTCTATGCCGGAGCATTCAACCATGCCGACCTGACCGGCCTGGTGGCGCATGTCGAGCGCATCGTCTGGAAGCACCCCGAGTTCGTCCAACTGTTCGTGATGGACCAGGAGCAGGTCTACTTCCGTGTGTGGATGTTCCACGGCGCGAAGCTGCGGCAGATCGCGCCCGAAGGTCGAGAAGAAGAGGTTTGGCCGAACGGGTGACGTCCCCTGACCTGCCACTTTGCCGGTCCCGTCAGATCCGGCATCCAGTCGATACCGCAACGCGGATTTCGACAGCGAGATGCGGAACCAGCAACAGATAGTGGCCACGTCACGAAAGTTGTGCCAGACCCGGTCTCATGGACAAAGCCAGCCGGTGAACGAGCGACCCTCGAAGTGGTCCATTCCTGCACCGCTGACACGGAGCCGTCGACGCCATACTTGGCTTATGGACAGCATCGAGGGCACCGCGACGCTTGAGTGGTGGGCCAATCGGTCGACGTGTCTGGGCAGGCTTCGTGTGGGGGTCGGGGTCTGTGCCGGAGATGACGGGGCGTGTGAGGCGTCGTTCGAACCTGCTCCGGCCGGGGATGACAGGGAGAGCTTCGACTTCCTGTTGCAGCTCGATCCGCTCTTCACCCTGCGCTTTGACGACGGGAGCGTGCAGCTGGTCAATGTCGAGGTTGGAGTTGAAGGACGGCTCATCCTCACCGCAGCAGCCGTGGCAGACACCGCGGAGCCGACTGGGAGCAGGCGCATGCCGCCCCTGTAAGACCAGGGTCTCTTGAGGTGCCGCGTTGTGCATGACCGCTTGGGGCGCGATGGGTAGGCGGAGGGGCCCCCGCTCAGCGGAGGACGGCCTCTACCGGGGCGAGCGCTCGACGATCTTGGTGACCGCGTCGCGGGAGGTGGGGTCGCCGCTGAGTGAGGGGACAGCAGGGTCCCGGCCGGTCAGGGCGAAGCCGGCGAGCAGGCCGACGAACGGGACTCGGTCTCTTCGCGAGGGCTGGGGGTGCCTGGCGTGGAGGCCGGTCACGTCTGCGTTCACTCCGAGGAGGGCTGGGGGGCATATCCGGCCTCCTGGGCGGCCATGACCTCATCGCCGTGCTCGAAGGCCCATGCTCCGACAGCATCGATGGGTCCCAGCAAAGTCCGGCCCAGGGAGGTGAGCCGGTACTCGACGTGTGGTGGCGCTCCGGGGTGCGACTGCCGGTCCACGAGCCCGTTGAACTGCAAGCGTCGCAGCGTCTCGGTGAGGACTTTGGAGCTGATCCCCCCGATCTGCTCGCGCAACTCGAACGGGCGTCGGGGGCCGTCGCGCAGTGCCCAGAGAACGACCGCGTTCCAGGTGTTGGACAGGAGGTCGAAGGCCAGGCGGGCCCGGCAGTCAGCGAGGAAGGCGTCGGTCGTCACGTACCAAATGGTGCCCGACAGGCCCTCTAGCGTCGTGTGAACAGTCCAAACAGGCCCTGGGAGGTAACAGTGCTGAGGATCGGCGTACTGGGCACGGGCAACATGGCGGACGCGCTCGCCGCTCACTGGGTGCGGGCCGGGCACGAGGTGGCCATCGGCGGACGGGACGCGCACAAGGCGGTGCGGCTCTCGACGCGTCTCGGGGGCAGTGCGAGGCCGGCCAGTCTGCGTGCGGCGGCCGAGTTCGGTCAGGTGGTGCTGGCCGCCCTGCCCTTCGAGGCAGGGGCGGGCGTGGCGCGGGAACTCCGGTCTGCCCTGGAAGGCAAAGCGCTGATCGACTGTTCCAATCCGGTCGGGCCCGGCTTCCTGCCTCTGACACAGGGCGGTCTCTCGGCTGCACAGGGCCTGGCCGCGGCTGCACCGGGAGCCCACGTGGTCAAGGCGTTCAATCTCTGCCATGAGGACGTGTGGCGCATGTCGCCGCCTGTCTTCGACGGGCGGCCGTTGGCCGTTCCGGTCTGCGGAGACGATGAACCGGCTCTCGCTCTCGTACACCAGTTGGTGCGGGATGCCGGCTGCGAACCCGTGTCCGGTGGCGGCCTCGAACGAGCCGGACTCCTCGAGGCGACCGCCGCGCTCTTCATCGGTCTATGGGTCGGCGAGGGAGCCGATGCCCAAGCCATCGCACCCCCGCTCGCCTACGCCGCCGGACCGAGAGCCGACGGACCGGAAGTCGCGGCAAAGCATTCTCGTTAGACGTTCCCGGTGCTCCGGCCCGTGCACCGCTCTCAGGTCCTACGGCCCCGGGGCTGCCGGCCTCATTCGAACCGGAGGAGGAGGGGCGCCCGACAGCAGCCGAGGCCCTCGTACCGCCACGCGCGCTTGGCGGCCATCTGCAGGACTACGCGATCCCGCCCTTCGGCTGGCACGGGAACGCTCGCCCGCGTCAGTACGGAATCGTGGATGAGGACCTTCCTGGGCAGCTCGTTCCCGCCGGGTGGGTTGGTCAGCTCGACTCTGGAGTTCTCGGCCTTGTCGAGATGGACCACCAGAAGTTCGGGGTTACCGCGGTCGGTGCGGACGAGCTGGACGCCGGTAGAGCCATGGCTCTCGCGACGTTGCTCTGCACTCGTGGCCTGGGGCGAGCTCTCGTAGGGCGTGGAAGAAACGGCCGGGAGCGCGGAGTGCCCCTCTGTGGGGAGGGGCGGTGGTCCAGTTGCCGCTTCTCGGTCTTCCCTGAACGCGGCGCCGAGCGGGGAGCCTGTCGGGGCAGTAGGTGAGGGTGGGGCCGGTGCGCCGATCGGCCGCTCTCGATCGGTGGCAGGGCGTCCACCAGGCGTACGGCATCTGCGGCGCACACGCGATCGTCCGTGCGGCTTCCTCGGGCGGCGCCCACTGGGCCTCCTCGGATGAGGCACAGCACAGCGGTCGCCCTTGCGGGCGCGGATGTCCTTCCAACGCGGCGTCGACCCGGGCCTACGCGTGGTGCCCCTCATCGAGGGCACGCAGCCCAGCGGCGGCGTCCCGCAGACCGAACGCTGGAGACGTGCGCGAGCTCGTCCTCAGTCTGCGTCCCCTGAAGCGACCGCTGAACAACCCCGGTATCCCAAATGGCCACGAACATGTGTAGTCATGCCGGGAGCTCGGGGGCAGCTGCCGGCATGACGGTCCCGCCACCGGGCGGCCCACGTCCCACGGCACAGGGCCGCAGTTGCCGGCCCTGCTCCGTGCCCGGTACCGAGGTGGTGCGTCACGGAGTGCGGTCATCGCTCTCTCCGCCGACCGGGACCGCATGGACGACCGCCGTCAGACTGATCGCCCCCGGCTTCACCAGGCCGCGAAAACGTCACTGCTCCAACCACCGCTGCGAGTGCCCGAGCATGGGCCCCTCCCGGCCTGATGCACCGTCGGCGGGGGCCGAGCGCGAGACGCGGGGCACCCGACTGATGGGGCGTCAGGTTTGCCGTGGGGGTGGGAATCAGGCCCGAAAGACTCTGGTAGAGTTGAGCTCGCCGGAAAGGGAAAGCGCGAAAGCGAAGAACTGGAAAGCGAAAATGCGAGACCCGCTTCGACCGGGAATCGGACACGAAAGAGTCTGATAGAGTCGGAAACGCAAGACCGAAGGGAAGCGCCCGGAGGAAAGCCCG
>NZ_JBEXXX010000083.1:0-10388 GCF_040630635.1 Streptomyces sp. NPDC005761
CAAACCCCCCCCCCCTAACGCCCACACACCCCAAGAGGCGCGCCCCCCCCCCCGCGGGGGCCCGCCCCGGCCCCCCCCCCCCCCCCCCGCGGCTGCGTGGCGTATGGATCAGAGCCAGGCCGTTCCCAGGGTCAGCTTCTCGACTCCGGTGACGTTCTGAACGTCGCTGTCGTAGTCGAACTCCTTGTAGGCGGCGCCCCCGAAGTGCGGGCAGGCCATCACCGAGCCTTCGAGTTCGGTACCCGCGTCGGTCTGGAAGGTGACCCACCAGATGACGCAGCCGCCGTCGGGCGCCCCCCAGCCTCCGCCGGGAAGCAGGTCCTCGAGCCAGCCCGTCACGTGAGCCTGCCCGTTCTCCACGCAGACCTTGATCTCGCCCTTGCCGTACGTGTGGGTCTGGCTGTCGGTGACGCACTCGGGCGCCGCCTGGCCGGTCCCGGAGGTGGCCGGTGCGGCCGACGCGGTCGGTACCGCGAGCAGGGCGGTCGCGCCCAGCACTCCGGCGACGGTCGCGGTGCGTATGAATCCACTCATGTCCGTGTACTCCCCTGTAGACAGATGATTGGTCCCGAAAAAAGGGTGTGACTGTTTCTCAGCTGCCTGGCCAGGGATATCCCGGCCGACGGATGCGCGAAGCCCCCGAATACCCGGTCCCCCGAGGGCCGGCGCGGCTCGGATGCTTTCTCCATCCGTGCCGATGCAGCTGTCTTCACTTCGACCGTGGGAATCGGTCGGGCGCGCCTCATCTCCCCGTGCGACGCGCTGCCGTGGCGGGCTCCGTGGCATCGACACCGGCCTGCCGCCGAGATCAACGTACAAGGTCCATTCAGGCGCGCAGAAGATCTAAAAGCGCCCCCGACTGACCGAACGTGCACTTTCCCCTGGGCGGCCGACGTGCATGCGATCGAGCGGACGAAGCAATGGATCCCGGAGGGGTCCGTCCCGTCCGATGCGAAGAGCATGAGGCCCGAGTGCAGGATCCGGCCGCCCGGCACGCCCGCCCGGCAGATGTCCCGGCATGACGTCGGGGCAAGGATCGCCGGCCCGGATGCGGTTCTCGGGCGAATTGGGTCTGTGGGCCCAATACGCCTGCGGGTGACCGTCGTTACGGTGGCCTTATGTCACGGGTGGGGAAGTCGCAGGGTCGGTTCCGTCGGTGGGCTCGGGGTGTCGTGCCGCGTACGGGTGTGCGGTTGCCGGTGGTGCGGCGGCGGGGTGACCGGGGTCAGGGTGCGTTGGAGTACCTGGGTCTGACGTTGGTGGTCGTGGCGATCGTGGGTGCCCTGGTGGGTACGGGGATCGGTGCGGATCTGACGGCGAAGATCGGTGTGCAGGTCTGCCGGATCGGTGGCGGTGGCAACTGCGGTGGTGACAGCGGGAGTCAGGCGCAGGGCGGGGATCAGAATGCTCCGGGGCAGGGGGATCCGGCTTCGGACAAGAATCCTGACGGTTCGCCGAAGTCGCCCGAGCAGGTGGCGTACGACAAGGCGTTGAAGGATCTCCAGGACGCGCAGAAGGACGAGAAGTCCAACAGCGACAAGGCGATCGAGGCGGCGAAGGAACTCGCGAAGATCCTTGCCGACGAGCTCGGGATCACCGACGCGCTGGACTGCATCACCAAGGGCGACATGGGCGCCTGCACGGAGACGTTGATCAACGTTCTTCTCAGCCTGGTCGGTGGTGCGGTCGGGAAACTCGCCGCGAAGTACGGGGCGCCCTGGAAGTGGAAGAAGGCCTACAAGCTCATCCAGGCCCTCAAGAAACACGGCGGCGACCTCTACGACGGGCTCAAGGGACTCATCAAGAGCCGGAAGAAGGTCAAGGACGCCGAGAAGGCCCTGGAAGACGCGGGCAAGAAACTCGACGACACCAAGAAACCCAAGAAGGACGACCCGAAGCCCGACGAGAAGAAGCCCGACGAGCCGAAGACCTGCCCCGCCCGGCACAGCTTCCTCGCAGGCACGCCGGTGCTCCTCGCCGACGGCCGGCGCGTACCCATCGAACTCGTGCAGGTGGGCGACAGGGTCTTCGCCACCGATCCGGGCAGCGGACGCACCCGGGTGCGCAAGGTCGAGCAGGCGATCACCACCTACGACGACAAGCACTTCACCAGGCTGACCTTCCGGACACCGACCGGACCGGGCGTGGTGACGGCCACGGACACCCACCCGTTCTGGGTCGTCGATCAGCGTCGCTGGACGAACGCCGGTGACCTGGCGCCAGGGGCCCGGCTGCGGACCCTGGACGGCCGGACGGCCGTGGTCGCGGGCATCACCCGCTACGACCGGCGCCAGACCACCTACGACCTGACGGTCGCGGGGATCCACACGTACTACGTCGCCGTCGACTCGACAGGGCTCCTGGTCCACAACAACGACCCGGCGATCATCCCGCGGGTCGACAACGCCCGGCTGCAGCAGACGGTCGATGCCCTGTACCACGGGGTCGGCAATGCGAAGCTGGTCGGTGACGGAAGCGCGATGGCCGCGGCGAGCGCCGAGTTCAACGGAGCCGACGGGGTCGAGGGCAGGAACCACCTGAAGAGCACCGCCCAGCTCAAGGCGGCCCTCAACAACTTCCTCACCAAGGACGTCATCCGCCTCAAGGGCGGTAAGAAGGAGACCGTGGTCAGGAGCGAGAAGGACATCAAGACCGCGAAGGCGCTCATCCAGGCGATCGACGACGCCCAGATGGGCAAGTACAAGGGGTACAAGAACTACCCCGGGCTCGAGGAATGCTGATGACCCCAGACATGACCCCCGACGCGACCGGGGATGCGACCGGGGACGCGACCCCGGACATGCCCCCGCACGCTTCCCCGGACGTGCAGCTGGTGAAGGACCTCGTGGCCGGGATCCCCGCCTTCGAGGACCTCTACGAAACGCATGTGTTCAACCAGGACGGGGTGCTGCCCCACGTCTTCTTCTGGGACGTCACCCAGGAGACGGTGCAGTCCTACCTCGGCCTCGACGCGGACGCGCCGGACTGGCGGCACACCCTGCGGTTCCTGGAGGAACAGAGCGCACGGGACGTCCCCGAGATCGACGAGGTCGTGGTGACGTCGTTCCTGGAGTACCTGCCCTTCCCCGGGAAGCCGGGGCACGAGATCGTCGCAGAGCTGGGGCCGGTCCTGGCGGCGAAGTTCGCGAAGGTCCGCCCTGCCGGATGACGAAGACGGGCGGGCCACCCTCCCGTCGGGGAGAGCGGCCCGCTTCGTCATCCGTCCGGCTCGTCGGCCTGCCTACAGCAGGTTGTAGATCTGGAAGCCGTGGCCGATCTTGGCAGGGCTCCCGAACACGCTGCCGGCGTCGCCCGTGCCGGAGTACCGGAACAGGTCACCGTTCGGCTTGCGCGCGATCAGGTCCGCCACGCCGTCGGCGTTGAGGTCGCCGACCGACAGCAGACGGTCGTACGTGTTCCAGCCGGCGCCGATCCGCGTACGGGAGGCGAACGGAGCCTTGTAGTCACCGGTGCCCTTGTAGAGCCACAGGACGCCGGATGTGTCCCGGGCGACGATGTCGGGCTTGTCGTCTCCCGTCAGATCGCCCTGCCCCGCGAGCTGGGTGTACTGGCCCCAGCCGCCGCCGATCCGCGTGCGCGGGGTGAGGGTGCCGTCCGCGTAACCGAGGTAGCTCCACAGCACACCGGCCTTGTCCAGACCGATGAGGTCGGCCTCCTGCGCTCCGCCGATGCTGCCGGGGGACAGGATCGTGGGGTAGATGTTCCAGCCCTTGCCGACATCACTGCTGTGGTACTCGAGGTCGTCGTCGATCCAGCTGTAGGTCAGCTTGCCGTCCTTGTAGACGGTCCAGGTGTGGTCGCTCCACCCGTCCTTGTCGTTGTCGACACTGATCGAGTCGGCGAACGCGTCGAAGCCGGACGTCACGAACTCCCGGGGCCCGAAGCCGCCCTGGTCGTCCGTCCAGTACATGTACAGGTCGCCGGCCTGCTTGGTCACGCCCAACATCGCGAAGCTCGGCGTCTCCACCGTGCCGACCGCGCCGGCGGCCGGAGCCGCCCCCTGGGCCTTTCCGGTCTGCTGCTGCCCGGCACCCGCCGCGGCCTGTGCCCGCTCGGCCGTGGCCACGGGGTCGCCGGAGGCGAACGCAGTGCCGGCCGTTGCGGCCATGGCGACCGTCACGGCGACGGCGGCGAGAGCGCCGCGAACCGTACGGCGGCGTCGAATATTGATCATGGAGAATCCCCCCTGGGATCTGATCAGCCTGCTCAACAGCACGTGGTGCGTACTGCCGTTGAGCGGAAGCCTCTCATGGGGGTGTGACATCACCCCGGCCGGTGCCCGTCTGTCGGTGCCCGGCCGTACGGGTGCCGCCGACTCGCAGAACTCACACCGGGAGGGACCCGGGACGGGTGCCCGCTGCGCGACGTCAGAGTTCACCGAGAACGGGGTGCTTGACGATCCGGCCGTGCGTGACGGAGGGCGCTTTGCCGCCTGCCGGTCTGCCGGCCGGCGGGCCGGATGCGGTACTGCCGCAAGCGGTCTGCCGGTGGGGGATCGATGGCCCGGAGCCGGCTGTACGGCGCGTCCGAGCCGACCGCGCAGCCGTAGCTCACGGGTGCTGCGCCGGGCGTGGGCCGTCGCGTTGACAGCCTGCCCGGCACGTGTCTGTAATGGTCGCGGTGCCACGTGACGCCGGCCAAGAGCAGTGGGCCGGCCGGCAGTCGGGTGAGCATCATTCATTGAGGGGCCCGTCATGAGTTCATACTCCGCGCTCTGCATCTGAGCATCTGACGCAGCGCAGCCGCGCGTCGCCGCTCGTCCCCCCGCCCTCTTCCGTGCGGGTGGCGTGCTGTCCGTCCGCCGGGCCGGGTGGCCGGCGCGTGCGAAGCCTGCGTCCTCATCGGCCATGGCCGCGGCCGCAGCGGCCGACCCGCACTCCCCTCATCTTCCGGAGACAGAGATCCGTATGCCCACGTATGAGAACGAGACGCCCGACGCGTCGCCCGACGCATCGGTCGTCGAGGAATTCCGTGCCAACCAGGGGAAGGTCGGTGGCCTCTTCGAGGGCCGGGACCTGCTTCTGCTGACCACCACCGCCGCGGTGTCCGGGACCCCGCGGACCACCGTGCTCGGCTACGTACGCCGCGATGGTTCGCTCACGGCCGTCGGCTCCGGCCCCGGCACGCCGAACCACCCCGGCTGGTACCACGACCTGCTCGCCCACCCGGTGGTGGGAGTGGAGATCGGCACGGAGAACTACCAGGCGCTCGCCGTCCCCGACCAGGGTGCGCACGGCCAGGAAATGCTCGACCATGCCGTTCCGGCCGCCCACGGAGGCGGTGGCCGTCCGGCGCCGACCGTCCGCGTTCCGCTGCTCGTCGTGCTGGAAGCCGCCGAGCCCGACGTGTGGGAGGGGCGGCCCCGTGAGATCAGGACCCTCGCCGACAAGCTGATGGAGGTCCACACCTGGCTCCGCGGGCAACTGCGTCAGGTGAAGGCGGAGACCGACGCGCACTTCGCCGCCCGCGCGGCCCATCAGGGGCCCGGCGAGCCACCGGCCCCGGGGCTCGGTCTGCAGATCCGGCAGCGCTGCCTGGCGTTCTGCCAGGCCCTGGAGTTCCACCACACCAGCGAGGACGAGCACCTGTTCCCGGGGATCGCGCAGTATCACCCGGGCCTGGCCACCGTCTTCGGCCGGCTGCGCGACGAACACCGCACCGTGGCCCGCATCCAGGCCGAACTGGCGGCCCTGCTGGCCGGTGTCGCCATCGCCGAGCCCCAGCGCTTCCGGACCGAACTCGCGGCGATGTCAGCGGAGTTGAACGCACACTTCGACTACGAGGAGAAGGAGATCATGCCTCTGCTGGCCGACGTCCCCTGGCCGCCCGTGCCACCGGCCGGTGCGGACAGGGGGGCGCCCGCGGCAGAGTGAGCTGACGGTTCGGGCCGGGTGCCGTCCGCGGCACCCGGCCCGGGCATCCGCCGGGGCCGCCCGTCAACCGAACCGCTCCACGGGCGTGCGCCCGCCCGCGCGGAATGCGGTCAGGGCGAAACCGATGTCGTGCGCCGATCCGGAGAAGAGCACCGACCGGTCGGCCGCCACGATGATGGTTCCGCCGCCCCGCACCCGGTGTACGACAGCCACCGCCTCGTCCTCGGGCAGCAGCACATGGCCGAGAGCGGCGCCCGGCGACATGCGGCGGTACAGCGCCTCCCCGAACTCGATGAGCTGTTGCTGCTCCGGTGTGGGCGGGGCGGCGTCCGCAGCCCTCCCGCTCACCGCCACCCGTCCTCACCCTGGACCGCCGCGAGCTCCGCGATCAGGTCCGCGTCACGCATCCCGGGCAGGGTGTATCCCTCGGTCTCGTCCCACGGGACGTCGAGATCATCCATGTGTACGCGCCACTCCGCATCGGGCAGGGCCCGGCGCAACTCCGTTACGGAGTCCAGCACATGAGCGATCACGGGCATCAGGCGACCCGGCTCGAACGGCATCTTGGTGGACCCGTCGACGATCTCCTGCGGCTCGGAGGCGGACGCTTCGTACAGGTACAGGCTCTCCTCCTCCTCGTACGGGAAGGACGCCATGTGCGCGGCGACGACGCACTCGACGGATCGGGACTCGGCCTCGGTCAGCGGTGTCGCACGGCGCGCGTGGTAATAGAGGGAGACGCTCATGACGGGAGCGTACGGCGGAGGTGTGACACCGGCGGCCCGGCCCTGCGCCGGAGAGCGCGGCACGCCGGGCGTCATCACCCCCGTCGCTGAACCCGGCGGGCCCGCCGACCGCACCGGCCCGTTCACGCCTCGGTCAGTCGCCGGATGGTCATCGGTTCGGCGAGGACTAGGTCCAGGACCTGCTTCACATGGCCGAAGTGCGCGGTCGTGAAGTGCTCGGCCAGTGCCGCGGCATCGGTCCACTCCTCCACGATCACCATGCGGGCGGGGCGGTTGGGGTCGGAGTAGGGGCGGTACGCGAGACAGCCCGGCTCGTCCATGGACGGTTCGATCATGGCTTCCAGCGCGGTGCGCAGCCGGTCCTCCTGCCCAGGTGCGGCGAGGCATTCCGCGATGACTGTGAGGGACATGCTGGCGGACTCCTTCGGTTGATCGAGGGGTTTCACGGCCGGACCGGGCCCGTGCCCGCGCCGGACGAGGTGATGGCGACGGCGATCTCGTCGAGGTCGGTCGGGGTCAGCCGCACGGAACCCGCACCGGCCCAGCCGTCGACCTGGGCAGGTGTACGGGCGCCGACGATCGCGCCCGTGATGCCCGGCCAGGCGAGCACCCAGGCGAGAGCGGTCTCCGCGACCGTGGCGCCGTGCCGCGCCGCCACGGGACGCAGGGCCTCGGCGAGCCGCAGATTGGCCGGCAGACCCGCGGTGAAGTCGTGGTGGGCGGCCCGCCAGTCGTCCGCGGGCAGGGCTGCCACGCGTGCCTCGGAGAAGGTTCCGGTCAGGAGGCCGGACTGGAGCGGCGAGTAGACGATGACCCCCGTGTCGTGCGCCCGGGCCCAGGCGATCTCGGCGGCGGCCGAGCGGTTGACCGCGGAGAACGGCGGCTGGATGACGTCGACGTGCGCGATGCGTTCGGCGGCTTCGAGCTGCTCGGGGGAGTGGTTCGACAGCCCGATCGCCCGCACCTTGCCCGATGCCTTCAGATCGGCCATCACCTGCCAGTACTCCTCGAGCGGAGTGGCGTTCGAGGACACCGCCCCCGTTCCTCCGCCCGTGTACGCGAGGGACTCGCCGGTGTCCGGCCAGTGCACCTGGTACAGGTCGATGTGCTCGGCACCGAGCCGCCGCAGCGAATCCTCCACCTCGCGACGCACGCTCGCGGGCTTCATGACGCGGCGCGGGGCGGCCTGGGGATCGGCAGGATCCCAGACGAGACCCGCCTTGGTGAACACGTAGGGCCGTTCGGCATCCGACAGACCGGCCAGGGCCTTGCCGACCAGCTCCTCGGAGTGGCCGAGACCGTACACGGCGGCGGTGTCGATCCAGTTGACGCCGCAGTCGAGGGCGTGACGGATCGCGGCGACGGACTCGGCGTCGTCGGTGGGCCCCCAGCTGAACCGCCAGCCGGAACCGGAGACCGCCCAGGAACCGAAACCGAGGCGGGAGATGTGCATGCCGGTGCTGCCGAGTGCGGCGCCGGGAAGGGAGGTGGACGTCATGACGGTCTGCTTTCCTCACGGTCGGACGGGCCGGTCGCCACGTCGTGCTTCCACCCTGGCCGTCCGTCCCCCGGCCACCCAGGGCCCGCCCGTGCCTGGGCACGGGATGACCAGGCTGCGCGAGTGAACTCGCCCGCCCGACCGCGATACTGGGTACATGGCACTGGACCGACGCGCAGAGCTGGGTGAGTTCCTCCGGTCCCGCCGGGCACGGCTGCGGCCCGAGGAACTGGGGCTGCCGGACTACGGGGGCCGCAGGCGGGTACCGGGCCTGCGCCGGGAGGAGCTGGCACGCCTGGCCGGCGTGAGCGTGGACCACTACGTACGGCTGGAGCAGGGACGTACGCTCCACTTCTCCGAGGCCGTGCTGGACGCCGTCGCGCGTGCGCTGCGGCTGGACGCCGTGGAGCGCGCCCACCTGTACCGGCTGGCCCGTCCCTGGCCGGGCCCCGGGCAGACCGCCGAGGCGCCGGGCCCGCAGCAGGTACGGCCGGGGCTGCGCAGGCTCCTGGACTCCGCCGGTGACGTACCGGCCTACATCGTCGGCAGGAACACCGACGTGCTGGCCTGGAACAGCCTCGCCGCGGCCCTGATCACGGATTTCGGCGCGCTCCCGCCACGGCAGCGGAACAAGGCCCGCCTGGTGTTCCGGGACGAGGGGATGCGCAGCCTGTACGCGGACTGGCAGGGCAAGGCGGCCGACGTCGTCGCCTACCTCCGCCTCGACGCGGCCCGCCACCCCGCAGACCCCGCGACGGCCGAGCTGATCGACGAACTCAGCGCCTCCAGCCCGGAGTTCCGTGAACTGTGGGCCGAACACCGGCTCAAGGACAAGACCCACGGGCGGTACGCGTACCTTCACCCCGTCGTGGGCCGCCTCGACCTCGGGTTCGAGACGCTGAGGCTGCCCGACGACCCGGACCAGGCCCTGATCGCGTACACGGTGGAGGAGGGATCCGCCTCCGAGACCGCTCTGCGGCTGCTGGCGGTGTGGGCGCGCGAGAGCCTGCCCGTGACGTGAGCGCGGCCGTTCCGCCGCGCGGGTCCCGGCCGCGCCCGCCATCCGGAGCAATCGGGTGTACCGGGCGTGAACGGGAGCAGAAGAGGATAGGCAGCACACGGCGTGCCGACGGGCGCCCTCCCGCTGCCTCCCCCCGGAGAGCACCCGACCGTGCCCGCCCTCCTACGTCCCCGGAGCCCGATCCGTGTTCACCAAGACCAACGGCACCCGCACCGGGGCGCCGGCCCGGGCGGCCGGGCGGCCCGGAATGCCACGGCACTGGCCCGTCGCGCTCCGGCGGACGCCCGTCTCCCTGTGGAACGACGACATCTCGGACTGGGCGGCGGCCCTCACCTACTACGCCATCCTCGCGCTGCTCCCCGCACTCCTGGTGACGGTGTCCGTCATCGGGCTGACCAACCCGGGGGCCACGGAGGCGCTGATCGCCGACATCACCGCGTTCGCTCCGGCGGAGTCAGGGGCCGCCCTGCGTCAGCCGCTGGAGGCGGCCACCCAGCAGCGCACGGCCGTCTGGCTGCTGGTCGCGACCGGGAGCGTCAGCGCGGTCTGGTCCGCGTCCAGCTATCTGGCCGTGTTCCGGCGGGCCCTGCACGCGATGCATGGTGTCCGCGACACCCGGCCCGCCCTGCGCCAGGCCCACATCATCGTCGCCTCCGCGATCGGGCTGCTGCTCCTCCTGATGACCAGCGCCTTCGCCCTCGTGCTCTCCGGGCCGCTGGCCCGCTGGCTCGGGCACCGGATGGGGCTCCCGCACCTGGGGGACGCCGTGTGGGCGGTGCTGAAGTGGCCCGTACTGCTCTGTCTGGTCGCCTGCCTGATCATGGTCCTCTTCCGGACCGGGCCGGCGTCCGCGCGCGGTACGCGGCAGGGGCTGCCGGGCGGGGTGCTGGCGGCTCTGCTGTGGCTGGGGGCCTCGGCGGGATTCGCGCTGTACGCGACGTACATCGGGTCCTACAGCCGGCTGTACGGCTCACTGGCCGGGCTCGTCGTGTTCCTGATCTGGGTGTGGTTCACCAACCTGGCGCTGCTCGCCGGCGCCCAGTTCAACGTCGAGCTGGACCGGGCGCGGCGCGCCGGCCCCGAAGGGCCCTGAGGGCTGTTCCGCGATCCTTGGCGGGCGCGCGGACTACGGGGCGGCCCTAGGGCGTGTTTCGAAAGTCCCGCCTGTCCGGCGACGCCTGGCACGCACGCTCGCCGCGTTGTCGGGATCACCCCGATACGCCCAGTAT
>NZ_JBEXXX010000084.1:0-9903 GCF_040630635.1 Streptomyces sp. NPDC005761
CGCCACACCTCGTGTGGCGGCCCGCCGTCATGCATGCGCCCGATACGGGCCGTTCCGGGTCAGACCGCGATAACGGTGACACCGGCCTCCGTGAAGCGTGCGGCCGCGTCGGGCGTGATGCCCTTGTCGGTGACCAGGAAGTCGACCAGCCCGAGGTCGCAGACCCGCGCGAAGGCACGCCTGCCGATCTTCGACGAGTCGGCCGCCACCACCACCCGCTGGGCCTGCTGGGCGAGCAGCCGGTTGATGCTGGCCTCGCCCTCGTGATGGACGTACGCGCCGCGTTCGGTGTCGATCGCGTTGACGCCCAGGACGGCCACATCCAGCGTGATCTCGCCCAGCACACCGCTCGCCAGCGGCCCCGTCAGCTCGTACGACTGAGGCCTGGCCACACCACCGGTCACCACGATCTTGATCTGTGGCCGGATCACCAGCTCGTTGGCGATGTTGAGGGCATTGGTGACCACGGTCAGGGTCGGCTGCCCGGACGTCCCGCCCGCGCCCTCACCCACGAGATCGGATCGCACGGCGAGCGACCGCGCGACCTCGGTGATGGTGGTGCCGCCGGTCAGCCCCACCACCTCACCGACCGCGACCAGCTCGGCGACGGCACGGCCGATGGCCTGCTTCTCGGGGGCGTTGCGTCCCGTCTTGTAGCGCAGTGCCAGTTCGTAACTGACGCCGTGCGCGACCGCGCCGCCCCGGGTGCGGGTGAGCAGCTGCTGCTCGGCCAGCTGGTCCAGGTCCCGGCGGATGGTCGCGGCCGAGACGTCCAGCGTCCCGGCGGCGTCCTCGACGTCCACCCGGCCGTGCTTGCCGACCAGTTCCAGCAGTGCGTTCCACCGGGCGTCCCTGGACAAGAGCTCTCTCCTCACAGGTCCGGTCTGCGAGCACCCATCCCCTTGGGTGCGATCACCGGACACGCGCAAGCGTGGGCACAAGGCTCCGCCGAGTCAAGCCGACTGCACGGTGCATGCTTGATAATGCTTGCTCATCGCGAGTAACGTGCGTAAACGAGCATCCCAACCTCAGTACGGAGTGCAAAAGTGTCATATGTCGAGATCGAGACAGCCAGTCAGCCGGACTGCTGGCGCCGCGCCGCGGACCTCGCTCCGAGCCACTCATCCGCACTGCCCGCCGCCGGGGAGCGCATCGCCGTGGTCGGCTGCGGCACCTCGTTCTACATGGCTCAGGCATACGCCTCGCTCCGTGAGGAGTCCGGGCAGGGCGAGTCCGACGCCTTCGCCGCTTCGGAGTTCCCCACCCGGCGCCGCTACGACCGTGTCGTAGCCCTCACCCGGTCGGGCACCACGACCGAGGTGCTCGAACTCCTCGACCGGCTGCGTGGGACCACCCCCACGGTGGCCGTCACCGCCGACCCGAACACGCCGGTGATGGCGTCCGCCGACGCCGTCGTGGTTCTCGACTTCGCGGACGAGCAGTCCGTGGTGCAGACCCGGTTCGCCACCACCCTGCTCACGCTGCTCCGAGCCCACCTCGGTCTGCACACCGAGGCCGTGGTCCGCGACGCGGAGACCGCACTGGCCGAGCCGCTGCCCGAAGGGCTGCTGGACTGCTCCCAGTTCACCTTCCTGGGCCGCGGCTGGACGGCCGGACTCGCCAACGAGGCCGCGCTGAAGATGAAGGAGGCCTCGCTGTCCTGGACGGAGGCGTACGCCTCGATGGAGTACCGCCACGGTCCCATCAGCATCGCCACCACCGGCACCGCGACCTGGACGTTCGGCGCCGCCCCCGAGGGACTGCGCGAGCAGGTGCTCGCCACCGGCGCCCGCTGGGTGGAGAGCGGCCTGGACCCGCTGGCCGAACTGGTCCGCGTCCAGCGCCTGGCCATCGCGCGCGCCGCCGCCCGCGGCCTGGACCCGGACAGCCCGCGCCACCTGACGCGTTCGGTGGTCCTGGCGGAGGCCTGAGCCCGATACTGAGCGGGACATGGAGATCGCGGAACGCGCGGTGCAGGCCCCGGGGGGCGACGGCGCCGACCCCTGGACGGGGTTTCTCGCCACCCCCGTGGACGGCGGCGGCGCGGCCGTGCTCGTCCTCGCCGGGTCCAGCGGACGCATCGAGGACGCACGGTGCCGGCTGCTCGCCCGGGAGGGCGTGACCGCCCTGTCCATCCAGTGGTTCGGCGGCCCGGAACAGCCACCGGGCATCTGCGAAGTACCGCTGGAGACGTTCGTGTCCGCGATCGAGTGGCTGCGGACGAACGGTGCGCGGCGCGTCGGCGTCCTGGGCACCTCCAAGGGCGCCGAGGCCGCCCTGCACGTGGCCGGTCTGCACGACGGCGTCGACGCCGTCGTGGCGCTCTCCCCCACCTCGACGACCTGGGCGAACGTGGGGCCCGGCCGCGACGGCACCGCGCGACCGCACCGGTCGTGCTGGACCTGGCGGGGCAGACCCCTGCCGTTCGTCGCGTACGACGGCGCCTGGGCGGCGGCGGGCCCGGAGGGCGAGCCCGTCCCGATTCTCGGCTGGTACGAGCAGAGCCTGCGAACCTTCGCCGACCGCGTCCCGGCCGCGTCCGTCCCGGTGGGCGGCCGCGGCACCGACCTCGTGCTGGTCGCGGGAGGGGACGACCTGATGTGGCCCTCCCTGCGGTTCGCCGGAGAACTGGCCGCCCGTCGCAGGGCGGCCGGTCTCCCCGTACGTCTGATCACCCGCGCCGACGCCGGACACCGCCCCCGGCTGCCCGGCGAGGGCCCTGCCGCGCCGTCCGCCCTTTTCCGGTACGGGGGTTCGCCCGCCGCCGACGCCGCCCTCGGGGCGGACGCCTGGCCGCACCTGCTCGACGCCCTGCTGGGCGCCGGCGCCGCCGGGACGCGCGGTCACGGCTCCCCCGCAGCGGGCACACCGGCGTAGACGTCGAAGCCCGCGGGCTCAGGGAGCCCCGCGCGGGGCCGCAGGGCCCCGCCCCGTCAGGATTCCTCGAAGTAGGCGTCCAGGACCGCGTCGAAGCCCTCCGTCCACTCCTTGAGACTGCTCCTGGCGGCCGCCTCCACCTCGGCGTTGAACCAGCGCCGCGTCGACATGTGGACCGTGATGGTGAACCGGCGGCCGAACCGGGCCGGCTTCAGTTCCACGGCGCCGATCTCGTCCCAGTGGAAGTCGGCCTCCTGGTCGTCCAGCGTGAACCGGATGCCGTTGCGGTCGGCGGCGATCGAACCGCGTCGGTCACTCACCTCGAACGACGGGCCGTCCGCCGCTCCGTCGCCGGACGTGGGGCCGTCCGCCTCGTCCACCTGCTCGTTGTCGTCCTCCTCGTCGTCCGCCGCCGTCCCGGCGACGGGCTCGTCGTCGGATACCGCGTCCTTCGACGCGGCTTCCACGACGGCATCCTCGGGTGCGGGCCCCTCGGTCTGCTCCGGGTCCTCGTCCGCCTTCGCGGCGGTTCGGGGGGCCGTGAGACCGGGGATGTACGCCGGGTCTGTCCCTGCGGCGTACGCGGGCTGAGTCTTCGGATCTATGCGCTGCTCCACGGCGGGCAGTATGGCCGACGAACCTGTACGGGGCCAGTGAGGCCGCCGTGTCACCGGCGCCGGTGACACGGCGCCGCAAGGGGCGGGCCCACCCGCTCGGCCCGCCCCGCCACCGTCCCCCGTTCCTTCTCCGCCGGTCCGTCAGCCGGTGGAACAGGCCTCGTCGCCCAGGGCGAACGCTGCCGGGACCGCGTTACCCCCCGTCAGGGTGCCGGTGAAACCGAAGCCCACCGAAGCACCCGGCGCCACCTTCCCGTTCCAGGAGATGCTGGCTGCCTTCACCTTCGCCCCGTCCTGCGTGGGCGTGGCGTTCCACATCTGGGTGACCTTCTGGCCGTCCGCGAACGTCCAGCCGAGCTGCCAGCCGTCCAGGGCCGCGGTCCCGGTGTTGGTGAGCGTCACATCGGCCTGGAAACCGCCGGACCACTGGTTGGTGACCTTGTACGTCACCGAACAGGCCGCGTTCCCGGGCGGGTTTCCCGGATCGGTGCCCGGGTCCGTTCCGGGATCCGTACCCGGGTCCGTGCCGCCCCCGTCGCCGTCCGCCGAGTCGCCGTACATGATTCCGCGCCCGTTGGTCGAGACGTACACCCGTCCGTAGATCCTCGGGTCACCGGTGATGGAGGCACCGATCCAGCCCCACTGGTGGGCGTCGTCGTTGATCCGGGTCCAGGTCGTGCCCGCGTCCGTGGAACGGAAGACACCGCGGACACCGCCGATTTTCGCGGTGACGAAGAGCGTCTGGTACGAGGCTCCCGCGGCCGCCTTGCCGAAGCCGACCGAGTCCGCCTGCTCGACCCCGGACAGCTTGGTGAACGTCGCGCCGGAGTCGGTGGAGTGCCAGAGACCGTAGGCACCGGTCGCGCTGCCGCCCGCGAGCCACACATCGCCCTCGGTGCCCGGCACGGCCTTGAAGCGGACGTTGCCCTCGGTGGGCAGACCGCTCGACGCCCTGGCGGTGAAGGAGGCGCCGCCGTCCGTCGAGACGTAGAAGGTGCCGGCCTTGTAGCCGTAGAACTTCTTCGGGTTCTTCCGGTCGGACTCGACGGCCGCCCCGGCGGGTATACCGGTGGACGCCGACCATGAACTCCCGTACCCGGTGGTGCGGTGCACTCCCGCACCCTCCGGGCTCCACACGAATCCGCTGCCGTCGGCCGCGGCCGCGACCGTGCCGCCGCCGGTGACTCCGGAGGGCTCGGAACCCTGGAACCAGTTGGACCCGTTGTCCGTGGAGAAGCCGATGTGCGGGGCGGCGTCGGCGCTGCCGACCCGTACGACCGTGCTGGGGCTGCTCTCCGCGAAGTCGAGGCTCGTGGTCGAGGTGAGGTTCGGCGAGGTGAACATCATGCCCGGCACGGCGTCGAGATCGGTGTGGCGGAAGCCTCCGATGTCGCCGAGCGCGCTGAGCAGCGGGGCGCCGGACGGCGGGCTCGCCAGGTCGTTGACGGCCGTCTCCTCAAGGCCCTTCACCATGGGGGTGATCTTGAACTGACTGCCGGAGTCCCAGTTCCTGAGGTTCTCGGTGCCGTAGATCGTGGCGCCGGTGCCATACATCATCCGGTTCGAGTCGAACGGGTCGATCTCCAGCGCCTCCGTCATCCAGCCCAGCTTGGGCGAGGTCTCCGGCGGCGTGGGGTTGGCACCCCAGGTCAGCCAGGGCACGGAGGAGACGTCCTGGGTGAAGCGGTTGGTGCGGTTCGGGTAGCTGCTGTAGTCCCAGGCCTGCGTCCACGTCGCCCCGCTGTCCGTGGAGCGGAAGATCTGGGTGTCGGGCCACCAGGAGCTGTACGCGGTCGCCATCAGTGTGCCGGGCCGCTGCCGGTCCACGGACAGCCCGCTGAAGCCGTAGTAGGTGTCCGCCTCGGCGACCGGGCTGACGTCCTTCCACGCGCCGGTCGCGGTGGTGTAGCGCCAGATCCGGCCCTTGCCGCCGTCGTAGGGGCCGCCGGTGTCGCTCAGGGTCAGATAGAGATAGCCGTTCGACGAGTCGAGCACGCCCTTGTGTGCCAGGTAGCCGGTCGGCTGTCCGGCGATCCGCGACCAGCTGACGCCGCCGTCGGTGGAGCGGTAGACCGTGTTCTCCTTGTCGGCCACGCCGACGTAGATGTCCTTGGTCGCGCTGCCCGCGCTGCCGGTGCGCTCGTCGAAGGTCACCCAGACGATGCCCTGGTTGTCGTTGCCGTATCCGCTGGTGTCCGTCGGGTCCTGGGCGTAGTTGCCCGGGTTCGGAAAGGCCGTCACCTCCGACCAGGTCGCTCCCGAGTCGGTGGACCGCCACAGGCCCTTGCCGCTGGGCGCGCCCAGGTACAGCACGGAGTTCTTGTTCGGGTCCACCGCGAGGCGCTCGCCCATGCCGCGGCCCGGCATGTTGCCGCCGAGCTTGAAGGGAAGGGTGCTCGCCTTCCAGCTGGCGCCGCGGTCCGACGAGCGCAGGACCGCGCCGTTGTTCGGGTCCCAGCTGTTGGTGTACGTGCCCACGGCGGCGTACACGTTGTCCGGGTCGGCCGAGTCGGAGGCGAGACTCACCACACCGGACCAGCCCCAGTGGTCCCAGTCCACCCAGTCGAGCAGCGGTGTCCACTGCTTGCCCGCCTGGTCCCAGCGGTAGGCACCACCGATGTCGGTACGGGCGTAGGCGAGGTTCTTCTCCGACCGGTTGAAGACGATGCCGGGGACGAAACCACCGCCGTCGATGCGGACGTTCTTCCAGTCGTACGTGTCCGCGGCCAGAGACACATCGGATGCTTCGGCGACCGGCACGGCAGTGTTCGCCTGCGCCGATGCCGGAGCGCCGGTGGCGAACAGCCCGGCGGTGAGAGTGAGTGCTGCCAGGAGGGCGGCAAGGGGTCTAGCGCTTGAGCGCACGGAAACGTCCTCTCCGAACGAGACCGCCGACAGCGGCGGTACGGGGCGGGTACAGGTGTGGGAGCGCTCCCATTCGCGTCCCGATGGTAGCGGCGCGGACCCGCCGGGAGAAGGGTGATGGAGAGGGTTCATCGGATGACTTCGCCACCCCCGGAGAAACCATTGCGGCAGCGTCAGGCAATTCACCCGTAACACCGTCCCCGCGACTTCGGACGTTGAGCCCTCACTTCAACAGATGCGCGGGGCAACGGTGTTGAGGATGCCGACCCTCCAGGTCGATGGAGCCCGCCCCGGTTCGGCGTCGGCAGGCCCGACAGGCCGCCGG
Organism: Streptomyces sp. NPDC005761; assembly: GCF_040630635.1. Lineage (NCBI taxonomy): Bacteria > Bacillati > Actinomycetota > Actinomycetes > Kitasatosporales > Streptomycetaceae > Streptomyces > Streptomyces sp. NPDC005761. Next base: position 6,685 of record NZ_JBEXXX010000084.1, read on the forward strand.
GAGCGGACGATCCTCACTCCGGCGACGCGGGGCAGGGACGGCTAGGGTTCCTCCGCGCGCACGACGCAAACCGGGGAGCTGTGGATGACTGAGGTCGCCGTGATCGAGGCGGTGCGGAGCGGGGACGCGGACGCCGTGCGCAGGCTCCTGGAGGCGGGCGCGGACCCGGAATCGGCCGACGCGTCGGGTGTCCCGGCGCTCTGCCTCGCCATCGCCGCGTTCGACGAACCGGTCGCCGCCGCCCTGTCCGAGGGAGGCGCCGATCCGCTACGGCCGCTCCCCGACGGAAGCACGCCCCTGCTCCGGGCCGTCGACTGCGGCACGGTCTCGGTCGTTCTCGCCGTGCTGCCCGGTCTCGGGGAGGGCCTCGACGACACCGTGCGGGCGGAACTGCTGGCACGCGCGCGGCACTGGTACGAGGCAGGTGCGGTAACCGAGTTGCGGCGCAGAACGGGTGACCTGGGCCCGCCCGGCCGGATCCGCGTACGGGACGGCGACTGGTGGACCGACTACGACGAGATCGCGCTCGGCGGGCTGACCGTGCGCGACGGACACGCCGCAGTCCTCAGCAATCTCGAACAGTGGTTCGGACATCGTCAGTCGATCGAGGAACTGCTCGCACGCGCCCTCGCGCATCCCGACCCGGAGCACGCCGACTGGTCCGAGGCCGTGGACGTTCTCGCCGGCCGGCACGACGAGGAGACCTGGGCGGCCGCCGCGGGGCTGCGGTCCCACCCCGAGCCCCTGCACCGGCTGTTCGCCGCGGACGTCCTGCGCGGCATCGTCCTGCGGGAGGCAGCCACCGAGACGCGGCCGGTCGTGTTCGAACCGCGGGCACCGGAGATCTTCCTCCCCTGGGCCGTCGACGAGACGGACCCTGCCGTCCTCCGTCTCGTACTGCGTGCACTGTCCGAGTCGGACTCCCCGGACCCCCGGGTCGAGGCGGTGGGGCTCTCTCACGTCACCCACCCGGACGCGGAGGTGCGGCGCGAGGCGAGCTCGGGCCTCCCGCGACCCGAGGGCTCGTACTCCCCCGCGGCGCTGCGGGCACTGTTCGTCCTCACACGCGATGCCGACAGCGACGTACGGGCACACGCGTGTGCACTCCTTGCCGGCCATCAGGGCCACACCCAGGACATCGCGGACGTGCTGGCCGAACGCCTGGGCGACGAGGACCGGCTGGTGCGCATCTGCGCCGTTCACGGGCTGGCCGAACGCGACGACCCGCGGTGTCTGGAGGGAAACGAGCACGAGGGGCCGGTCGACCCGCGGTCGTGGCCCGTCAACCACATCGTGGAGGCCGGTCGGCGCCATCGGTGGCGGACGGGCAGCCCAGGGAGATCCGACGGGCCTCAGACCGCCTCGAGCGCGCGCCCCTGATCCGCGGAACGGCCCCGGTCCTGTCCCGCCCCCTGCGGGAAACCGCAGTACTGGCGTACGGGAGGCTTCACCGGGCACGGCGGCAGTCCTCATACCGTCGCAGGTCAGCCGACTCCTAGGAGTCGTGGTGTCCGTGCCGCGGCTGCGGTTCGCCTTGGAGGACCCGCACGGCGACCCGCTGTCCCGGCTGACCCCGCGCGAGCGCACCGTGCTGGAGGCGCTGGCACAGGGGCACACCAATGCGGCCGTCGCGCAGGAACTGCACATCTCACTGAGCGCGGTCGAGAAGAACCTGAACACGGTCTTCGACGAGCTGGGGCTGGCGCACACCACCGGCTACAACCGGCGGATCCTCGCCGTGCTGCGTTAGCTGGAGGCGTGACGGCGTCCGGCTCAGGCGTACCAGTCGGCCATCCCGGGCGGGTCGCACAGTTCGAGTACCACTTCGCCCGCCTCGGAGGTCATGCCGCCGACGGGCCGGACCCGGTCGCCGACACTCACCAGGTGCGGGGCCGCGCCCACGATGCGGCACCGGTAGACGAAGCCTTCCGGGAAGCGGACCAGGGACTCGTTGCGCATGACCCGCGAGTAGCGGTTCACGACGCTGGACCGCACGACGACGCCATGTCCGTCGCTCTGCTCCGACTCCAGGTCGCTCGACGCGCAGACGGGGCACAGGAGTTTGCGGAAGGACGCGGTGTGGCACCACCGGCACACCTGGTAGACCAGCCCCTCCGTTTCGTGCGGCTCCGCTGCGTCGCGAGCCATGGGCTCCACGTCGATTCCGGTGATGAACACGTCTCGGCCTCCCGCGCTCGACTGGATGTGCCGCCCTCCGGCGACGGCACACCGGCACCGTATGGCACTGCGTTCCATGAAGTAAAGGTACTGAGTGCCGGAGGATGGCCGACCGTCGAGTGAACTACCTCTCAGTGGTGCCGCGTTCCTCACCGAGAGCCGATTCGATGCGCTGCACGACGCGCCACATCGGGGCACCCTTCGGCGCGATCATCACGATCACCTCGTCCTCGGCGGCCGGCGCGGGGGGACGCTCGGCGGACGCCCCCCAGACGGCGCGGACGAGTTCGAGCGCCCGGTCGACCTCGGCGCCGGCATCGCCCCGGCCGCCCGAACGCAGCCAGGACCGCAGCCCGTTGTTGTGCGCCGCGACGACCGAGGCGGCGACCACCTCCGCGCGCAGGGCCGCGTCGGGGGTACCCGCCCACCGGCGCTCCAGATACCCCGCCATGGTCCGCTCGTAGCGGCGCACGACGGAGAGCTCGTAGGTGCGCAGACCGGGCACCTCACGGGTGAGCCGGTAGCGCTGCACGGAGAACTCCGGCTTCTCCGCGTACATCCGCAGTACCAGCCGGGCCGCCTCGCACACCGCGTCCACCGGCTCGCCCTCCCCGGCCGCCTCCAGGAACGCGGTCATGTCCGCGAGACACCGCTCGTGGTCGGGGAAGACCGCGTCCTCCTTCGAGGGGAAGTAGCGGAAGAACGACCGCCGTCCCACCCCGGCGCTGGCGACGATGTCGTCCACCGTGGTCCGCTCGAACCCGCGCTCCATGAAGAGCGCGAAGGCCGCCTCGGCGAGCACGTCACGCATGGGGGGCTTCTTGGCCGGCCCGCGGTCATCGGTCATGCCGGAAACGTAGCATCGGAATCACCCATCCGGCACTGGGTACCTTTACGAGGGGTACTGGGTACCATAGGATCGTCGCAGAGACACCACGAAGTACAGGGAGAGCCGGCGTGAGCTTGAGGATCGTTGTCTGTGTGAAGTACGTGCCCGACGCGACCGGTGACCGGCATTTCGCCGATGACCTGACGTTGGAT
>NZ_JBEXXX010000085.1:0-9812 GCF_040630635.1 Streptomyces sp. NPDC005761
CCCGCAGAAAATGGCGTACGACCCGGGTACAAGTGCGTCGTCGGGTGCACACGCCATTTTTGAGGAGTCTGCCCGGAGGGGCACCACCCCCACCCTCCGGACACAGCGCCCCGCGGGGCACCCGCACACAAGCCCGTCCGGCGATTGAGGACGGAACCCCGCACCAAGGGAACCCGCACGCACGACACCCCCGCCCCCACATACGGCACACTGGAGGTTTGGCCGGTACCCGGCCTCCCCGCCGTAGAAAGGGCCGAAGCGCGTGACCGGACCCCTCATCGTCCAGAGCGACAAGACGCTGCTCCTCGAAGTCGACCACGAGCAGGCCGACGCCTGCCGTCGTGTGATCGCCCCGTTCGCGGAGCTGGAGCGTGCGCCCGAGCACATCCACACCTACCGGCTGACCCCGCTCGGGCTGTGGAACGCCCGCGCCGCAGGGCACGACGCCGAGCAGGTCGTCGACGCGCTCGTGAAGTACTCGCGCTACCCCGTACCGCACGCGCTGCTCGTCGACATCGCCGAGACGATGGACCGGTACGGCCGCCTCACCCTCTCCAAGCACCCGGTCCACGGGCTGGTGCTGACCTCCACGGACCGGCCGGTCCTGGAAGAGATCCTGCGGTCGAAGAAGGTCCAGCCACTGGTCGGGGCCCGGATCGACCCGGACACCGTGGCCGTGCACCCCTCCGAGCGCGGGCAGGTCAAGCAGACGCTGCTGAAGCTCGGCTGGCCCGCCGAGGACCTCGCGGGGTACGTCGACGGCGAGGCGCACCCGATCGAGCTGGACGAGAACGGCTGGGCGCTGCGGCCGTACCAGCAGCAGGCCGTCGAGGGGTTCTGGCACGGCGGGTCCGGCGTCGTCGTGCTGCCGTGCGGCGCGGGCAAGACGCTGGTCGGGGCGGGCGCGATGGCGCAGGCCAAGGCGACCACGCTGATCCTGGTCACGAACACGGTGTCGGCCAGGCAGTGGAAGCACGAGCTGGTGAAGCGGACCTCGCTGACCGAGGACGAGATCGGCGAGTACAGCGGTACGCGCAAGGAGATCCGGCCGGTCACCATCGCCACGTACCAGGTGCTGACGACCCGCCGTAAGGGTGTCTACGCGCACCTGGAGCTGTTCGACTCCCGCGACTGGGGGCTCGTGATCTACGACGAGGTGCATCTGCTGCCCGCGCCCGTCTTCAAGTTCACCGCCGATCTCCAGGCGCGGCGCCGGCTGGGGCTCACGGCGACGCTCGTGCGGGAGGACGGACGCGAGTCGGACGTCTTCTCCCTGATCGGGCCCAAGCGGTTCGACGCCCCGTGGAAGGAGATCGAGGCGCAGGGCTACATCGCGCCCGCCGACTGTGTCGAGGTGCGGGTCAATCTGACGGACTCCGAGCGGCTCGCGTACGCGACCGCCGAGGCCGAGGAGAAGTACCGGTTCTGCGCGACGACCGCGACGAAGCGGAAGGTCACCGAGGCGCTGGTGCGCAAGCACAAGGGCGAGCAGACGCTGGTCATCGGGCAGTACATCGATCAGCTGGACGAGCTGGGTGAGCACCTGGACGCCCCGGTGATCAAGGGCGAGACGAGCAATGCCCAGCGCGAGAAGCTGTTCGGCGCCTTCCGGGAGGGCGAGATCAGCGTGCTGGTCGTGTCGAAGGTGGCGAACTTCTCGATCGACCTGCCCGAGGCCACCGTCGCCATTCAGGTGTCGGGCACCTTCGGTTCGCGTCAGGAGGAGGCCCAGCGGCTCGGCCGGGTGCTGCGGCCGAAGGCGGACGGGCACGAGGCGCGGTTCTACTCGGTGGTCGCGCGCGACACGATCGACCAGGATTTCGCGGCGCACCGCCAGCGCTTCCTGGCCGAGCAGGGCTATGCGTACCGGATCGTGGACGCGGACGAGTTGCTGTCGGACAACTGACGGGGCGGGGAGGGGCGGGTTCAGTGCCTGCGGCGGACGCCCGCCTCCTCCGCGTACTCGCCGAGGACGACGACGCCGAACGCGGCCCGTACGTAGACCCTGACGGCGCGCAGCGCGTCTCCGGCGCGGTGGTGGTGGGAGTGACCGGTGGCCGCGGACGCGCCGTGCGCGGGGCCGGTCCTTCGGGGGTTCAGGGTGACGGTGCTCATGTCTTCCATGGTGCTCCGCCCCGGCCGCGCGGGCGTCGGTCCGCGGGTGGAAGCCCGTGGGCGCGCTTCTACCCCTGTGGTCGCATGCCGTCCCCTACGGGATGGACCCGCGCGATATCCGTTCGCGCGGGGCGGGGGCGGTCGATACAATCGCCGGTCTGCCCGCCTCCCGCACCGTGGTACCGGCCGTCCCCCAGGACGTGCGCCGGCAGCCGGGGGAGCGCCGCCGACCGGACGGAAACCGGCCGACAGCCGTACGCGCGTCCGCGTGCGTACCAGTGATCGATCCCCGAGCGGACCGCATCGCTCCCGAGCAGTGCCCGGGGGCGGGGCCTTGCGTCGGGGTCAGGCCGGAGCCCGGCCCGACCTGGACGGACGGCCCCTCGGTGCGGTCCCCGTCCTGCGTTGAATGCCGGAGGCAACACCGTGCCCGCGCACGAACACGAAAGCGACACCCCCACCGACCCCCTCGCCCACGAGCGCGCCCATCTCGCCGCCTCGCGCGCCGCGCTGCGTGCCATGCGCGAGGACGCCCAGGCCCTCAACATCCGTGATGTCACGGCGAACTGGGTGAACGCCGCAGTACTGCAGGCCCAGATCGCGGACCGCATCAAGTCGCTCGCCGATCTCGCCCACACCCCGCTCTTCTTCGGGCGGCTGGACTACCTCCACGTGGTGGGGGCGGCGCAGGCCGAGGGCGCGGAGGGCGAGCAGTTCTACATCGGGCGCCGCCACGTGCATGACGCCGACGGTGATCCGATGGTCATCGACTGGCGTGCGCCGGTCTCCCAGCCGTTCTACCGGGCGTCCCGGAAGGACCCGCTGGATGTCGGTCAGCGGCGCCGCTTCGGTTACACCGGCGGTGAGCTGACCGCGTACGAGGACGAGCACCTCACCGACCCGACCGAGACCGCGCAGACCAGCAAGCTCCTCCAGGCGGAGATCGAGCGGCCGCGTGTCGGTCCGATGCGTGACATCGTCGCGACGATCCAGCCGGAGCAGGACGAGATCGTCCGCAGCGGGCTGGGCGGCTCGGTCTGTGTCCAGGGCGGCCCCGGCACCGGTAAGACGGCCGTGGGCCTGCACCGGGTCGCGTATCTGCTGTATGCGCACCGCGAGCGGCTCGCCCGTACGGGCACGCTGGTCATCGGGCCGAACCGGTCGTTCCTGCACTACATCGAGCAGGTGCTGCCGGCCCTCGGTGAGCTGGAGGTGAAGCAGGCGACGGTCGACGACCTGGTGACGGCCCAGGTCGAGGTCCGTGGGACGGACGAGGCGCGGGCCGCCGTCGTGAAGGGCGACGCCCGGATGGCGGAGGTGCTGCGCAGGGCGATCCGTTCGCACGTGACGATGCCCGCCGAGCCGGTCATGGTGGTGCGTGGATCGCGGCGCTGGCGGGTCCCGGCGTACGAGATCGAGGAGATGGTCGAGGAACTGCTGGCCAGGGACATGCGGTACGGGGCCGCGCACGAGGCCCTTCCGCAGCGCATCGCGCACGCCGTGCTGGTGCGGATGGAGGAGGCGGGCGAAGCGCCCGACGACCGGGTGCAGAACGCGGTGGCCCGCACCCCGGCCGTCAAGGCCGCGGTGAAGGCGGTCTGGCCCGCGGTCGAGCCGTCGAAGCTGGTGCTGCGGCTGCTGTCGGACCCGGAGTTCCTGGCCGCTCACGCGGACGGGTTGCTGAGCGAGGACGAGCAGAAGACGATCCTGTGGACCAAGCCGGCCCGCAGTGTGAAGTCCGCGAAGTGGTCGGCGGCGGACGCGGTGCTGATCGACGAGGCGTCCGACCTGGTGGCGCGCACGCACTCGCTCGGCCATGTCGTGATCGACGAGGCCCAGGACCTGTCGCCCATGCAGTACCGGGCGGTGGGGCGGCGCTGTTCGACCGGTTCGGCGACCGTGCTCGGGGACCTGGCGCAGGGCACGACGCCGTGGTCGACGCAGAGCTGGGAGCAGGCGCTGTACCACCTGGGGAAGCCGGACGCGGTGGTGGAGGAGCTCACGGCGGGCTTCCGTGTGCCGCGCGAGGTGATCGCGTACGCCTCCCGGCTGCTGCCGGTGATCTCGCCCGGACTCGCGCCGGTGGAGTCGGTGCGTGAGTCACCCGGTTCGCTGTCGGTACGGGAGGTGCCGGGCGCTGACGCACTGGACGCGGCGGTGGTCGCGGCCTGCGCGGAGTCGTTGGAGCAGGAGGGTTCGACCGGTCTGATCGCCGCCGACGCCCGCATCCCCGCACTGGCCGAGGCGCTGACCGCGGCGGGCCACAGCTTCCTCTCCCCCGGGCAGGAGACGACCGCCGAGTCCCGGCTGACGCTGGTCCCGGCATCGCTGGCGAAGGGCCTGGAGTACGACTACGTGGTGCTGGACGAGCCGGCCGCGGTGGTCGACGGTGAGCCCGACGAGCGGACGGGGCTGCGCCGGCTGTACGTGGCGCTGACCCGTGCCGTTTCGGGGCTGATCGTCCTTCACGCGGCGCCGCTGCCGGAGCAGCTGGGCTGAGACGGGCAGGGGTGGGGGCGGCGGTCCGCCCCCACCCCGTGTCCGGTCAGCCGGCCGTGCAGGCCCTCCCGTTCAGCTTGACCGTGCCCGGGTCCGCTGCCGCGCCCGAGCGGCTGCTGTTGAACCCGAAGTCGACTGCCGCGCCGGGTGCGAGGGTGCGGTTCCAGGACAGTGGCGTGGCCGTGACCGTACGCCCGTACTGGGCGATGTCGGCGCTCCAGGTGTGGCTGAGCTTCTGGTCGCCCGGCAGCAGCCAGGTCAGGGACCAGGGGGTGAGCGCCTCGGTTCCGGTGTTCTTCACCGTGACCGTGGTGGTCGAGCCGGTGCTCCACGGGTGCGAGGAGTAGGTGACCCGGCAGGCGCGGGCGGGGCCCGCCCCGTCACCGGCATCGTCCAGGTAGGACGCGATGAAGGCCAGCGGGGCGTTCCAGTTGATGGCGACCTCGTTGGTGGCGTACGAGCCGTTGTCGTCGAGGTAGCACATGGCCGCCGCGCAGCCGCCCAGCTTCTCGGCCGCCGCCGGGTCCCCGGACGTGGGAGCGGTGAGGTTCGGCCCTCCCGCGAGGGAACCGGCGGGCGGGTGGGGCAGGTCGGGGTCGCTCTGGTGCGCCCACACCCGGTGGTGCTGGTTCTCCGAGCTGCGCTCGCCGTATCCGGTGACGTAGGACTGGTTCAGCGGGTTGCGCCCGAACAGGTAGTCCGCGCCGCGCAGCACCGCGTCGCGGTAGTCGGCCTTCCCGGTGAGGTCGGCCGCGGTGGCCATCACGATCATGTTGTTGAGCACCTGGCTGTTGGAGCCCCAGGCGTAGTTCTGGCCGGCCGGGGCGTACGGCACGCCGTACAGCTGGTCCTCGGTCTGCCCGGCGTAGCGGTCGGCGGCCGTGGTCACCACGCCACGGACCTGGGCCAGCTGGTCGGCGGTCAGGTCGTTGGGCACGGTGGCCAGCGTCAGCACTCCGAGGCCCGCGGTCCCGCCCCACCACATGCCGCCGTCGGCCGGGAACGCCGCGTCGGTGTCGCCGTGCAGCGGCGAGTCGAGGAGCGCCTGACGGTAGGGGGCGGCGCCGGTGGTGGTGAACAGTTCGGCGGCGGCCCAGTAGAACTCGTCGGAGACGTCGTTGTCGCTGTAGGTGCCGCCGCCCGTTCCGTCGTTGGGGTCGGCGAGCACGTTCGGATGGGCCTTCGCCGCGGTCCACGCCGTCTCGGCGGCCGTACGGCACCGGTCGGCGAAGTCCGCGTCGTACGGGGCGAAGAGCCGGGCGCACTGGGCGGCCGCGGCAGCCAGGTTCAGGGTCGCGGCGGTGGACGGCGGGTGCAACTCACGCTGCTGGGGATCCAGATGGGGCATCATCGGCAGGCCGGTCCACTGGGCGTCGTGCATCTTGTGGTGGACCATTCCGGCGAGCGGCTGCCCGGCCGGGACCTGCATGCGCATCATGAAGTCGAGCTCCCAGCGCGCCTCGTCGAGGATGTCCGGCACGTCGTTGCCGTGCTCGGGCACCGCCAGCGCGCCGTCGCCGAGTTCGGCGGACTCCGCCCCGTCGGCGGTCAGGGTCCGCTCGTAGGTGTCCATCAGTTCGGCCACCGCGATGCCGCCGTTGACGACGTACTTGCCATGGTCGCCCGCGTCGTACCAGCCGCCCCGCACGTCGAGCCGGTAGTCGCAGACGCCCGGCTGGCAGGGCACGTCCGTGTCGCCCTTGTTCGGGGCGACGTCGAGGTGACCGGCCGGGCGGGCGTACTGCTCACCGACGAGGTCGGCGTCGATCTCGATGCCGCTCCGGTTCTGGTAGAAGTACGCGAGCGAGTCGCCGCGCAGGGAGTCGTAGAGATCGGCCCCGATCGCGAAGGGCTCGCTGACCTGCCCGTCCGCCTCGACGGTGTATCCGTCCCCGGTGGTCGTGACGTCGCTGAAGTCGAAGGTGTGGACGTTCTGGCGGGAGGTCGGGTCGACGCCGCCCGGGGCGGTGGTGCCGGTGGCGGCCGCCGATCCGTCGGGCGCCCGGAGGGTCCACGGCAGTGGCTCGCTCGCGTCGGTGACCAGGGTGCCTTCCTTGGGGCCCTGCGGGAGGTAGCCGACCTGGTTGACGCGGACGCGCGAGCCGGTGTCGGGCACGTAGACGGGCGGCTCGGCCCCGCCGCGCAGGGACACGTCGTCGAGACAGAAGGTGGCCGCGTCGTCGCTGCCGCCTATCTGGAAGGCGAGTTGGGCGGCGTCGCGGTCGGCGGTGGCGGTGAACACGTGCGTGACCGGGACCGCTTCCGTGCCGATCAGGTCGGTCGCGGACAGGTCGGTCGTCCACGGGTCGGTGGCCATCTGCACATTGGTGTGGATGGAGAGCGGCGCGGTGGACGTGGCCGTGTAGGTGAGGCTGTACGTCTCCCCCGCGACGAGCGGGATGTCGTTCTGGCCGACGATCACGTCCCACGGGTTGGCCGTTCCGGCCGGTACGTCGGTGCAGAGCCGGCCGTCCGTGACGGCGGCGGCGGTGTTGGCGGTCCACCACCAGGGCGCGGTACCGGCGGCGAAGTCACCGTTGGTGATCTGCTCCGGGGCCGGGTCGGCGTCCTCGGCGGCGGCACCGGGCGCGGTGAGGACACCGCCGAACAGTGCGGTGAGGGCTAATGTCCCGAGCACACGGCGCCCGCGCCGGGCGCGGGCGCGACCGGTGGGGGGCGGGGGCGGAGAGGCGTTCACCGGGGGCCTTTCGGTAGGAGGCTGAGGGTGGTGCGGCACGTGACGGATGAGCGGTGGGAACGCTCCCATGAGCAGTGATGAATGCCGGGGAGGCACCGTGGGAGCGTTCCCACTCCGCCGTGTCGCCATTGTGAAGCCCGGGGTGTTTGTTGCGCCAGGGTCATGACAGCACGAGCCTGGCGGGAGGCCTGCGTACAACGGGCGGGGGCGGGACGCCGTGTCCGGTGCCCCGCCCCCGCCCGTGAAGCCCGCGCGCGCACGCCCTAGGCGTCGAGCACGTCCCGCCACTCCCTGACCGCAGCCACGTCCACCGGCCCCGACCAGCCGTCCGGCCGGGCGGCCCCGCCGATGTGGAAGGCGTCGACACCCGCGGCCAGCAGCTCCGGCAGGTGCTCCAGCCGCAGGCCGCCACCGACGAGGATCTGCGGCTCGTATCCCGGCTCACCCTTGCGCGCCGCCTCGACGATCAACGTGGGGATGCCGTCGTCCACCCCCGCGGGCGAACCCGCGGTGAGGTACGTGTCCAGGCCCGGCAGGTCGGCGAGGGCCTTGCGCAGCGCGTCCCGGTCGGCGGCGCGGTCGATCGCGCGGTGGAAGGTCCAGCTGCAGCCGTCCAGTTCGGCGACGATGCGCTCGACCGCGACGAGGTCGGGGTGACCGTCCGCGTCCAGGAAACCGAGCACGAACTCGTCCGCGCCCTCCGCGCGGAGTTCGCGCGCCTTGCGTACGAGTACGCCCACGTCGCCGGCCGCGAAGCCGTCCGCCACCCTGAGCATCACCCGCAACGGAATGTCCACCGCTGCGCGGATCGCCGCGAACGTCGCGGAGGACGGGGTGAGGCCGTCCGCCGCCATGTCGGTGACCAGCTCAAGCCGGTCCGCACCACCCGCCTGGGCAGCGACCGCGTCCTCCGCGTCGAGAGCGATCACCTCCAGGACTGCACGGTTGCTCATGGGAACCCAATCCTCCAGAAACCATCTATAGGTCTAGTCCAATGCCAGCCTACGGGGCGGTAGGCCGGGGGCGCAGCCTCACCGTGAACGTGAAGATACGCGAGGCCGGACGCGCGGCCGGGGACCGGAGGCGCGCGGTCCCCTGCCTCCTCGCGGATCACCCTTGCGTGCGCATAGGGGCAGGGGGTATACCTGAATCATGAACACATACCCCCCTGGGGTATAAAACCGATCGAAGGAGGCCCCGTGTCCGCGCAGACCGCTGCCACCACCGGCACCACTGGCCCCAGTGGCTCGACGGGTACCGCCGTCGCCGCAGAGATCGTGCTCGCCATCGGCGGCATGACCTGTGCCTCGTGCGCGGCCCGTATCGAGAAGAAGCTCAACCGGATGGACGGGGTCGAGGCCACCGTCAACTACGCCACCGAGAAGGCCAGGGTCAGCTACCGGGTCCAGGACGTCTCCGTACAGGACCTGATCGCCACGGTCGAGAAGACCGGCTACACCGCGCACGAGCCCGCTGGCCCGGTACGTGACGGAGACGCACCGGCCGAGGCCGGCCAGGCGGACGAGCTCCGCCCACTGCGGCAGCGGCTCGTGACGGCCGTCCTGCTCGCGGTGCCGGTGATCGCGATGTCGATGATCCCGGCGCTCCAGTTCGACAACTGGCAGTGGCTCTCCCTCGCCCTCACCGGCCCCGTCGTCACGTATGCCGCCTGGCCCTTCCACCGCGCCGCGTGGACCAACGTCCGGCACGGCGCGGCCACCATGGACACGTTGATCTCGGTCGGCACCTCGGCCGCGTTCCTGTGGTCGGTGTGGGCGCTGTTCTTCGGCACCGCCGGGATGACCGGCATGACGCACCCCTTCGAGCTGACCATCGGCCGCACCGACGGCGCCGGGAACATCTACCTCGAGGCAGCCGCCGGAGTCACCGCGTTCATCCTGGCCGGGCGCTACTTCGAGGCCCGCTCCAAGCGGAAGGCGGGCGCCGCGCTGAAGGCCCTGCTCGAGCTGGGCGCGAAGGAGGTCACCGTCCTGCGGGACGGCCGCGAGGTCACCGTGGGCACGGCCGAACTCCGGGTCGGCGACCGCTTCCTGGTCCGGCCGGGCGAGAAGATCGCCACCGACGGCACCGTGGTGGAGGGCAGTTCGGCGGTGGACGCGTCGATGCTCACCGGTGAGTCCGTCCCCGTGGAGGTCACGACCGGGGACGCGGTGACCGGCGCGACGCTGAACGCGGGCGGCCGGCTCGTCGTCGAGGCGACCCGGGTCGGCGCCGACACCCAGCTGGCGCGCATGGCGAAGCTGGTCGAGGACGCGCAGAACGGCAAGGCCGCGGCCCAGCGGCTGGCCGACCGGATCTCCGCGGTGTTCGTCCCCGTCGTGATCGCGCTGGCACTCGGCACGCTCGGCTTCTGGCTGGGCAGCGGGGAGGGCCTGACGGCCGCGTTCACGGCCGCGGTCGCCGTGCTGATCATCGCCTGCCCGTGCGCCCTGGGCCTCGCCACCCCGACCGCCCTCATGGTCGGCACCGGACGCGGAGC
>NZ_JBEXXX010000086.1:0-9160 GCF_040630635.1 Streptomyces sp. NPDC005761
AGGACGACGAACACCGACCCGGGTCCATCGCGTACCCGCGGAACGTTCGTCGTCTGAGGAGACGCCCCGGAGGGACCCCGGACCCCCACCCCCGGGCAAACGCGCAGCCCGCGGGGCACCCGCACCACCAAGCCCGTCCGGCGATTGAGGACAAAGCCCGCACCCCGGAACACCCCGCCGCCCGCGGGGCACCCGCACAAACAAGCCCGTCCGGCGATTGAGGACAAAACCCCCCGCCACAGCTACGACCGGTACGCCGCCAGCCACGCCGGGAACTCCGTCAGCGACGTGAGGACGACGTCCGCACCCGCCGCGCGCAGTTCCGCCTCGTCGCACGGGCCCGTCGTCACCCCCACCGAGACGGCGTTCGCCGCCTGCGCGCCGCGCACGTCGCCCGTGTGGTCGCCCACGTAGACGCCCGCCCCGTGCTCGCGCAGTGCCTCCGCCTTCGCCTCGGCCCACAGGCCGCCCACGATCACGTCGGGCTCGATGCCGAGGTGGGCGAGGTGGAGCTTCGCGTTCGGTTCGTACTTCGCGGTGACGACCATCGTCCGGCCGCCGAGTGCGCGTATCGCGTCGATCGACTCCCGCGCTCCGGGCATCGCGAGCGAGGGGCCGATCGCGTATGTGGGATAGATCTCCCGGTAGCGGTCGGCGATCGCGGCCACTTCGGCGGCCGGGAACCAGTGCGCGATCTCCTGCTCCAGCGGCGGGCCGAGGCGGCTCACCACCAGATCGGTGTCGATGAAGGCCCCCGTCTCGGCGGAAAGTGCCAGGAAGGCGGCCGCGATTCCGGGCCGGGAGTCGATGAGCGTCATGTCCAGGTCGAAGCCGACCGTCAGCGCGTGTGAAGCCATGCCGTCCATTGTGCCGAGCCCGCACGGGACCCGGTACACCGCCGGAAGACCCCGCACAGGCGACGCTTAGGCTTAGCCAAGCCTTACTTTGCTTTGTCTCGCTTGTCTCGCCTGTCTATGGGGTTCGATGCCAGCCGCCGCACCACGCCGCTCCAGACGCGCTCTCGCGACGGCGGCGGCCGTTGTTGCGCTGCTGATCGCGGTCCTGCTCAGCCTCGCCGTCGGGGCGCGCTCCATACCCCCGACCGAGGTGTTCGACGCCCTGCTCCACGGCGGGCACTCCGATGCCGCCGAAGTCATCCGGAACATGCGGGTGCCCCGCACCCTGATCGGCCTGATGGTCGGCGCCTCGCTCGCCCTCGCCGGCACGGTGCTCCAGGGCATCACCCGTAACCCCATCGCCGACCCCGGCATCCTCGGTATCAGCCAGGGCGCCTCGGTGGGCGTGGTGCTCGCCATCGCGTACGCGGGGATCCACACGCTCACCGGGTACGTGTGGTTCGCCTTCGCCGGGGCGGCCATCGCCTCCGTCGCCGTCTACGCCATCGCGTCCAGCGGACGCGGCGGCGCCACCCCGGTGAAGCTCGCGCTCGGCGGCGCCGCGATCAACGCGCTGCTGGTGTCCGTGACCATGGCGGTGCTGACGACGAAGGCGTCCGCGCTGGACGAGTTCCGGTTCTGGCAGGTCGGCTCGATCGCCGGCCGCGAGGCCCAGGTGGCCCAGCAGATCTGGCCGTTCCTGCTGCTCGGCACCGTGCTCGTGCTCTGCGTCGCCCGCGGCCTCGACGCCCTCGCGCTCGGCGAGGACATGGCGAAGGGCCTCGGGCAGAAGATCGCCACCGTACGCATCGTCGGCGGCATCGGTGCCACCGTGCTCACCGGCGCCGGGGTCGCCGCGGCCGGACCGATCGCTTTCATCGGTCTCGCCGTACCCCACATCGCCCGCGCGATCGTCGGCAGCGACCACCGCTGGGTGCTGCCGATGGCCGCCCTGATCGGACCCGTGATGCTGCTCGTCTCCGATGTCATCGGCCGGATCCTCTTCCCGCCGAGCGAGGTGCCCGCCGGGGTCATGACAGCCCTGATCGGGGTGCCGTTCCTGGTCACTCTGGTGCGCCGGAAGGCGGTGCCCGCATGAGCGCCACCACGGCCGCCGTGCGGCCCGCCGGGTACAGCCTCGTACGGGTCGGGACGCGCGGACGCTTCCTGCTGCACCGCCGGGCCGCGGTCGTCGCCGCCTCGCTCGTCGTGCTGCTGGCCGTCGTCTGCGTCGCGTACCTCTGCGTCGGCGAGAGCTTCGTCGCACCGGCCGAGGTCCTGAACGTGATCCTGGGGCGGCCCTCCGCCGACGAACTCGTCGTCGGCACGCTGCGGCTGCCGCGCATGGTCGTCGGGCTCCTCGTCGGCCTGGCCTTCGGGATCGCCGGCTCGCTGATCCAGACCGTGGCCCGCAACCCCCTCGCGAGCCCCGACATCATCGGCATCAGCCAGGGCGCGAGCGCGCTCACGGTCGGCGCCATGACGTTCGGCATCACCTCGTACACCGTCCTGCCGTACCTCTCGGTGATCGGCGGGGTCGCGGCCGCGGCGCTCGTCTACGCCTTCGCGTGGCGCGGCGGTCTGCACGCCACCCGCTTCGTCCTCATCGGCATCGGCTTCGCGATCGCGCTGCGCTCGGTCACCACCCTGTTCCTCACCAAGGGCGACTACCTCGTCGCCCAGCAGGCGCAGATCTGGATGACGGGGTCGCTCAACGGCCGCGGCTACGACGAAGCCGCCCCCCTCGGCTGGACCCTGCTGATCCTGCTGCCCGCGGTCCTGTGGGCCGCCCGTGCCCAGCGGTCCGTGTCCATGGACGACGACACGGCGACCGCCCTGGGGGTCCGGCTCGGACGCGTGCGGCTGGGGCTGGTCGCACTCGGGGTGATCCTGGCGTCCGTGGCCACGGGGACGGCCGGACCGGTCGACTTCGTCGCGCTGCTCGCCCCGCAGATCGCCCGCCGCATGACCCGCACCGCACAGATCCCGCTGCTCTGCTCGGCGCTGCTCGGCGCGGTGATCGTCGTCTTCGCGGACCTGCTGGCCCGCAGGCTCTTCTCCCCCACCGAACTTCCGGTGGGCGTCCTGACGGCGGCGGTCGGCGCCCCGTATCTGATCTGGCTGATCATCCGCGGTCACGGTGGCCGCTCGGGAGGCAACGCATGACCACGACCCGGCAGCAGGACGCCACGACCAGCCGGCTGACGGTGCGCGAGTTGACCCTCGCGTACGAGGACCGCACCGTCGTCCACGAGCTGGACCTCGCCGTCCCCGACGGGAAGGTCACCGTCATCGTCGGACCGAACGCCTGCGGCAAGTCGACGACGCTGCGCGCACTGGGCCGGCTCCTCAAACCGCGCGGCGGGGCGGTGCTCCTGGACGGCACGGAGCTGTCGAAGATCCCCACCAAGAAGATCGCGCAGTCCATCGGGCTGCTCCCGCAGACCCCGGTGGCCCCCGAGGCGATCACCGTCTCCGACCTCGTCGCCCGCGGCCGCCAGCCCCACCAGCACTGGTGGCAGCAGTGGTCCCAGGAGGACGAACGGGCGGTGACCGAGGCCATGGAGCGCACCGACATCACCGCCCTCGGCTCCCGGTCCGTGGACGAACTCTCGGGTGGACAGCGCCAGCGCGTCTGGATCGCGATGGCCCTCGCCCAGGACACCGATCTGCTGCTGCTCGACGAGCCGACCACGTACCTCGACATCGCGCACCAGGTGGAGGTCCTCGACCTGGTCCGCCGGCTCGCCGCGCCGGCCGCCGACGGGACCCGCGGCCGGACCGTGGTGACCGTGCTGCACGACCTCAACCAGGCCGCCCGCTACGCCGACCACCTGGTCGCCATGAAGGCGGGCCGGATCGTCGCCGAGGGCCACCCCGAGGACGTCGTCACCGCGGAGCTCGTACGCGAGGTCTTCGGCCTCGAAGCCGTGATCGTCCCGGACCCGGTGACGGGGTCCCCCCTCGTCGTCCCCGGCGCGCCCTGGCAGCCCTCCTCCTGACATCGCACACCGCTCACGAAAGGCCTCGCATGTCCACCGCCCTCCGCCGCCGCGGAATCACCCTCGGCGCCCTCGCCCTGACCGGCGCCCTCGCGCTCACCGCCTGTGGTTCGTCCGACTCGGACTCCGACGGCGGCGCCAAGACCGACACCGCCGCGACCCACACCGTCAAGACGGCCATGGGCGACGTGAAGGTCCCCGTGGCACCCAAGCGCGTCGTGGTCCTCGACACCGGCGAACTGGACTCCGCGCTCACCCTGGGCGTGCAGCCCGTCGGCGCGACGCACTCCGCCACGGAGGACGGCTTCCCCGCCTACCTGCCGGCCGAGAAGACGAAGAAGCTCACGGAGGTCGGCGAGATCGCCAACCCCAGCATGGAGACCGTCGCCTCCCTGAAGCCGGACCTGATCCTCACGAGCAAGGTCCGTGACGGCGACCGCTACGAGCAGCTCAGCGCCATCGCCCCCACCGTGATGACGGAGTCCACCGGCACCGCCTGGAAGGAGAACTTCCAGGTCCACGCCGAGGCGCTCGGCAAGCAGGCCGAGGCGAAGAAGATCGTCGCCGCCTACGACGCCCATGTCGCGAAGGTGACCGCGGCGATCGGCGGCAAGGAGAAGGCAGCGGCCACGGACGTCAACTTCGTCCGCTTCGTCGAGGGCGCCGACATCCGCATCTACGGCAAGCAGAACTACATCGGCTCGATCCTCGCCGACCTCGGCATGGGCCGGCCCGCCATCACCGACAAGGCCAAGGACGGCTTCTCCTACGACGTCTCCCCCGAGAAGATCGACCTCGCGGACGCGGACGTCGTCTTCACGTCCACGTACGGCGACCCGGGCAAGGCGGGGACGACCAAGACGATGAAGAGCGGCCTGTGGAAGGGCCTGACCGCCTCGAAGAACGGCAAGGTCTTCAAGGTCGACGACCGCCTGTGGATCGCCGGCATCGGCTACACGGCGGCCGGCCAGATCCTCGACGAGTTCCAGACGAAGCTGGCGGGCTGAGGCGGGGTTTTCCGGGGTGCGGGCTTTTGTCCTCAATCGCCGGACGGGCTTGGGTGCGGGTGCCCCGCCGGCTGCGCCGTTGTCCGGTGGGTGGGGGTCCGGGGTCCCTCCGGGGCGTCTCCTCAAACGACGAACGTTCCGCGGGTACGCAGCGGACCCGGGTCGGTGTTCGTCGTCCTGCGGGGACTCCCCTGCACGCCCCCGAACCCGGCCGCCCTGCGTCTGCGGATCAGCCCGACGACTGTCGAAGTCGCAGGGCGGCCGGGTGGGGACATGCAGGGCAGTCCCCGCAGAAAATGGCGTACGACCCGGGCACCACTGCGTCGTCGGGTGCACACGCCATTTTTGAGGAGTCTGCCCGGAGGGGCACCACCCCCACCCACCGGACAACAGCGCCCCGCGGGGGACCCGCACACAAGCCCGTCCGGCGATTGAGGACGGAACCCCCCACCACGGAACCCCGCACCACGGAACCCGGCAACCTCACCGCCCGCCCGGCCGAGGGCCCCGTGCCCGCCACACCAGGTAGAGCGCGGAGGCCACGGCCGCACCCCGCAGCACCCACGGCCACGCATCGCCGATCGCGGGGCTCATCTGCCCCTCCGCGATGGGCGCGCCCCACCGGCCGTCCATCCGGCCCCACAACCAGACGAGGGCGCCCGCAGCGACGGCCCCGGGCAGCCACATCACCACCCACTTCGCCTCCGTACGCGACAGCTTTCGGGAGCCGTACGCGAGCAGCCAGCCGAGCGCCAGGGGCAGCAGGGCCTGCGGGGCATCCATCACCGCGCCGGCCGCCAGCAGTGCCGCGGGGAGCAGCAGTCCGGGGTGCGAGAAGCCGCGAGGCGCGGCGTCCTCACGGACGCGGGCGCGGCGCAGCCGCGGCAACCGCCTCCGGCGCGGCGCCTCGGCCTCCTCCTCGGCCTCCTCCTCGAACTCCTCGTCCTCCTGCTCGTACTCCTCATCGTCATCCGCCGCCACCGGCGGCCTCAGCACTGCCGGGATCTCCACCCCGCCCCGGAAGCCCGGAACATCGGTGCCCGCCCCGAACTCACCGGCGTCGCCGAACCGGCCCGGGGCCACGCTCCACCAGTCCGCATCGTCCCCGGACGGGCCGAGTTCGTCCGACCCCGCCCGGTGCGGCGGTGACGGGGCCGGCCGGGGTGACGTCTCCGGAGCCGCCTCCCGCGCCTCCGACGCGCCCTTGCGTGAACTGTCTTTCCGGAGCCTCGCCCGGCGCGGCCGCGGGATCCCCCCAGCCTGCGCCCCGCCCGTGTCCGGCTCCTGCGGCAGCAACGGCGTGCCGTCCCCCGACGAGGCCGCGGCCGCGACCAGTTCGTCGGGGGTGCCGAGCTTCCCGATGATGCGGCGCACCGCCCCCGGCGAGTCCGCGGCCTGCGCCACACGCTGCCGGTCGATCTCACCTCGCAACGCCGACACGAGCCTCATCCGGGTGCCCGAGGACAGCTGTTGCTGCTGCGCCAGGTCGCCGACCCGGCTCAGGTAGTCGTAGACCAGCTGGTCGCTCTCGATCCCCACGCGATCGTTCCCCTCTTACCGCCCTGCACCGACGGTAGCGTCCTCGGGCCTGTCCGGAGCGACTACCGTGGGACGGATGGGGATGACCACACCACCGCGGACGCTCGCCGAGGCCCTGCGCGCCCGGGACGACGAGTCACTGGCCGGGCTGCTGCGTGCCCGGCCGGATCTCCTCACCCCCGTGCCCGGCGACATCACCCAGCTCGCGACGCGCGCCGGCACCCGTGCCTCCGTCGTCCGCGCCCTGGAGCACCTCGACCGTTTCGCCCTTCAGACCGCCGAGGCGCTGGCGGTCGCACCCGACCCCGCCCCTTACGACATCCTGCTGGGCCTGCTCACGGGCGACGGCCAGGACGACGGGGAGCACCGGGACGACGCGGGCGCCGCGATCGTGGCCGCGCTGCCCGGCGCGCTGGCCACCCTGCGCGAACAGGCCCTGGTCTGGGGCGAGAACGACCGGCTGCGCCTGGTGCGCACCGCTCGCGAACTGCTGTCGCCGTCCCCGCAGCACCCCTCCCCCACCGGTCTCGGTCCGACCGTCGCCGAAGCCACCGCCGGCATGTCGCCCGGCCGGCTCCAGGAGATCCTTCAGGCTGCCGGGCTGCCCGCCACCCATGACCCGGTCTCCGCGGTGGGCGCCCTGTCCGCGCTGTTCACCGACCGCACCCGGATGGGCGAACTCCTCGACACCGCCCCGGTGGAGGCCCTGTCGGTGCTGGACCGGCTGGTCTGGGGGCCGCCGTACGGCGAGGTGACCCCGAACCCCACCCCGCCGGTGAAGTGGCTGCGCGACCGCGGGCTCCTGCTGCCCGTGTCGACCCGCACCGTCGTCCTGCCGCGCGAGGCCGCGCTGCATCTGCGTGCGGGGCGCGCCCACCGCGTGCCCGAGCCCCGGCCGCCCGCCGTCGGCGCCGTCGCCGAACGCGATCCACAGGCTGTGGACAGCGCCGCCGCCGGCCAGGCGTTCCTCGCGGTGTCGACGGTCGAGGAGTTGCTCAAGAGCTGGAACGGCGGCGGCCCCGCCATACTGCGGGCCGGCGGCCTCAGCGTCCGCGAGCTGAAGAAGACCGCGGCCGTGCTGGACGTCACGGAACCCGTCGCCGCGTTCTGGGTGGAACTCGCCTACGCGGCCGGGCTGCTGGCCTCCGACGGCGAGGCGGACGAACGGTACGCGCCGACTCCCGCGTACGACGACTGGACGGAACTGTCCGCCCAGGACCGCTGGGTGGAACTCGCCTCCGCCTGGCTCGCCGCCACCCGCGCCTCGGGCCTGGTCGGCGGCCAGGACGCCAAGGGCCGCGCCCTGTCCGCCCTCGGCCCCGAACTCGACCGCTCCACCGCACCGGAGGTCCGCCGCCGGGTCCTCGACCTGCTCGCCTCGCTGCCGCCCGGCACCGCCCCGGACCCGGAGTCCCTGCTCGCCCGGCTCCGCTGGGAACGCCCGCTGCGCGGCGCCTCCACCTCGGCCGGGGACACCACCGACCTGCGGTCCCGGATCACCCTGTGGACGCTGAACGAGTCGGAGCTCCTCGGCATCACCGGCCGTGGCGCCCTGGCCTCGCAGACCCGCGCCCTGCTCTCCGGCGGACCCGCCGAAGCCGCCGCCCGGCTCGCCCCGCTCATCCCGGAGCCCCTCGACCACGTCCTGCTCCAGGCCGACCTCACGGCCGTCGCCCCCGGCCCGCTGGAACGCCCCCTCGCCGACATGCTCGCGGCGCTCGCGGACATCGAGTCCAAGGGCGGTGCGACGGTCTACCGCTTCACTCCCGGCTCCGTACGCCGCGCCCTGGACGCCGGGCAGTCCGCCGCCGACCTGCACGCCTTCCTCGCCACGCACAGCCGCACGCCGGTGCCGCAGCCCCTCAGCTACCTCATCGACGACGTGTCCCGCCGCCACGGTCACCTGCGGATCGGCGCCGCGTCCTCGTACGTACGCTGCGACGACGAGGCCGTCCTCAACGAGATCCTCGCCGACAAACGCTCCGCCACACTGCGGCTGCGTCGGCTCGCGCCGACGGCCCTGGCCGCCCAGATCGACCCGGCGTCCCTCCTCGACGGCCTGCGCGAGATGGGGTACGCACCCGCCGCGGAGTCCGCCGACGGCGACGTCCTGATCACCCGCGCCGGTGCCGTCCGCACGCCGCCGCGCACGGCCCCCGTCCCCGTACCCGAGGGCCCGCCCGTCCCGGACCCCACGCTCCTCGGGGCGGCGGTCCGGGCGATCCGGGCCGGGGACACGGCGGCCACGGTCGTCCACAAGGAGACGGGGCCCGCGTCCTCCGCGGCGGGTGCTCTGCCCCGCACGACCTCCGCCGAGACCCTGGTCACCGTCCAGGCCGCCGCGATGACGGGGTCGGCGATCTGGATCGGCTACGTCAACGCGGAGGGCGCGGCCAGCCAGCGGGTGATCGCCCCGGTCCGCGTCGAGGGCGGCTACGTGACGGGGTACGACCACACGGCGGACGAGGTCCGCACGTATCCGCTCCACCGGATCACCGGCGTGGCGGAACTGGCGGACGACCAGACGTAGCGACGGCGCTGCGGGGTGCGGGGTGCGGGTTCTGTCCTCAATCGCCGGACGGGCTTGGTGGCGCGGGTGCCCCGCGGGCTGCGCCTGTGTTCGGTGGGTGGGGGTCCGGGGTCCCTCCGGGGCGTCTCCTCAGACGACGAACGTTCCGCGGGTACGCGAGGGACCCGGGTCGGTGTTCGTCGTCCT
>NZ_JBEXXX010000087.1:0-8740 GCF_040630635.1 Streptomyces sp. NPDC005761
ACCCCCTCCTGATTAACCACCCCTTGTACGTTAAAAAAACCACCCACCCCCCCAACGCCTCCGATCCACCCCCCCCCCGGGCATGGGCCCCCCCCCGGAAACTCCGGCCGGGCCACTTCGTGCTTCTCGATGTTCCGCACTCCGGCGACGGACGGGGCCGCTCACCGCAACGGGAACGGCGAGCGCCCGTCGCCGCTGATCACGGCATGACCTCGGGAAGGTGTGACGCGTTCGTCGGCATCCCCCGAACGCCCGGATCAGCGGATTTCCGTGACCCGGTGTTCCTGGCGCGCAGCACAGTTGGAGTTGTCCACGGACACGTACACGTTGGCGATGTTGCCACCCCAGCTCACGCAGTGGCCCCTGCCGTAGACGTAGGCCGGGCCCGCGTACGACGTGTAGTTCCCGGAGTCCCCGGCCCACGCGTCGGTGTCGGGCACGTAGATGTACGTGGACATGTCCTTGGCCGTACCCGGGTTGGCACGGATGGTCGCGACGCAGTTCTTCCCGTTCGAGGAGTTGTACGTCAGGTAGACGGTGCCCAGTGAGCCGACGGGGACCGAGTTCACGGTCTTGTAGGCACTGCCGCACACGCCCTGAGGTGTGACGTTGGGTGCGGCTGAGGCGGCCGTGGCGCCCATGACCGTGACCCCGGCCACCAGTGCGCCCAACGCCCCGCCGACCGCGACATTACGCATGCTTCGCATATTTCCCCCTTGTGTCTCCAGGAGCGGTTTGCTCCCACTTGGTGTGACCCACGGACGGCAGGGATGGTTGTGCCGGGTGCCGTGGGTTCCACCGGACGGGGTACGGGACATCTCATCCCGCAGGGATTCAGCGCTTGCCCAACAGCGCGCAGACGAAGTTCTCCTCCACGGCCCGCAGCCGCTTCAGCAGGTCGGGCTTGTTCGTCTTGTTCACCTGAGTGGTGAGGGAGAACGTGAGCGAGCGCTTGCCGTCCGCGGTGGCGGCGACCAGTTGCGTATAGCCGGGGAAGTTGCCCGTGTGGCCGTACACCACACCGCACCGGGTCGTGTACCGGAAGATCGCCAGACCGGCCTTGTTCTCGCCGGGTCCCGCGGGTTCGGATGCTCCGTTCACCCATTTCAGCTGCTGACGGCGGGTCCCGTCGGAGATCAGCCTCCCCCCGGCGTAACCGCGGACAAAGGCCGTCATGTCCTTGGGAGTCGAGATGATCCCGCCCGACGCCCACACGCTTGACGCGCTCAGCGCCTCGCTGACGTCCTCGGGCGGGTCCGGCGGCACCTCGTAGCCGTGCATGTACGGCTCGGGCATGCGGTAGCCCTGCGGCAGGCTGGTGCTGCGCAGACGGAGCGGGCGGTACACGAGCTGAGCGAGCAGATCCTCGTAGCGGCGTCCCGTCACCGCCTCCGCCATCAGCGCGACGGCGATGTTGTCGGAATTGGAGTACGAGTACCGGGTTCCCGGGCGGAACGACAGCGGTTCGGTGGCCACGAAATCCAGCAGCCGACGGGAGTCGAAATGACGCCGGGGGTCCGCTGTCAGCAGAGACAGGAACTCCGGGTCTGCGGAGTAGTCGGGCAGCCCGCTGGTGTGGTTCAGCAGGTGGCGCAGTGTGACCCGATGCCAGGCGCGCGGCAGTCGGGGGAGCACCTTGCCGATGGTGTCGTCCAGCCGCAGCTTCCGGCGGTCGACGAGCTGGAGGGAGACCGCGCCGCTGTATGCCTTGGCGGTGCTGGCGATGCGCATGTGGTCGGTTGTCTCGATCGGACGGGCGGCGGCGGTGTCGGCGACACCCGCCCGGTAGACATCGGTGCGGTGGCCCCGTTCGAGGACGGCGATCACACCGGGCGGCCCGCCGGGCGCGTCGGTCAGTGCCTGCAACTGCCTGCGCAGCGCGCGGTCGTGGTCGGCGGGGGCGTCGGCGGCCTGGGCGGGGGAAAGCAGCAGCCCGGCCGTGCAGGCGGCGGCCAGCAGGGCGGCGAGGGGCAGGCGGACCTGCGGGGAGCCTGGAAGCAGCACGGAAGTTCTCCTGAGACGTGAGCTCGGTGGAACATCCAGCTTCGCCCCGTGCCCCGCAAGCTGCGCGTGGCCGTGCTCCATCCGGCCGAGACCC
Source organism: Streptomyces sp. NPDC005761 (assembly GCF_040630635.1). NCBI lineage: Bacteria > Bacillati > Actinomycetota > Actinomycetes > Kitasatosporales > Streptomycetaceae > Streptomyces > Streptomyces sp. NPDC005761. The sequence continues at coordinate 2,099 of NZ_JBEXXX010000087.1, forward strand.
GCCGAGCCACCCGCCCCCATCGACGTGGTGCCCGGCGACCGGGCCCCGGGGCTACGAGCGCCGGCCCCCGAACTCCCAGGTGTGCACCTCGATCCCGGCGTACCGGTCCGGTGTCAGGACGGCGCGTGCCGTGTCCGGGTCCGCGGCTCGCAGCAACGCCGCCGTGCCCAGCCACGTCGCACCGTCGTCGGAGAGCAGCGGCCCGTACGCGATCAGCTCGTCGTGTGCGGACGGGACCTCGAGGTCGGCGGCCTCCCCCGCGCCGAGGCCGATCACCAGGTACCGGTTGCCGCCGCTGTGCCCACCGGGGAAGTCCCACATCGTGCGGCCCAGCAGGTTGCGCCACCGGCGCAGCAGCACGTCACGGTAGACACCGGCCTGGTGGTTCGGCTCCTCGAAGGCGAACGTGCGGGCAGCGGCGGGGCCGGACACGTCGACGATGTGGATGCTTCCGGTCGGCGTTTCGCCGTCGTCGGCGAAAGTCGGGCCCCGGGCGATCATCTCCTTCTCGTACTGGTCCATGTAGGACCAGTGCCTTTCCAGCAGCTCGTCACGCAGCGTCAGTGATCCGGGCCGGTCGCGGTGGTAGCAGAGGAACTCCATACCCAAGGATCTCCGAACGCAGGCACGCGGGTCGAGCGGTTTCACCGTGCCGGTGCGCGGCCCGCGTACCGGGCAACCTGCTGCGCCGCTGTCACACTTTGCCGAGCCAGGCCAACGCCGCAACGACCAGCGTCTCCACACCGGTGCTCAGCGTCGGCTCGATGACGGGCGCGAATGCCGAGGAATGGTTGCTGGGCAGCTCGTCCATGCGTCCCTCGGTGAATGCGGCAAGCGTCGATTCCGCCTCCAGCCCGCCCCAGAACCAGAACACCGTGGGCACCCCGATCGCCTCGCCGAAGACGCCCACGTCTTCGCTTGCGTTCACCTGCGGCATCGGCATAAGCCGTTGTGCGCCGAAGTGTTCGGAGAACGCCGCCACCGTCTTCTGCGTGGCCTCCGGCTCACTGACGAGTGCGGGTGCGGATGCGAACCAGGTGAAGTCCGGAGGCTTCTGCGCACCGCTCGTCTGCGCTTCGCCCGTCACGATGCGCTCCACCGCGCTGCGGACCAGGTCGCGTACCGCCGGGGTGAAGGCGCGGATGTTGACGCCCAGTTCGGCAGTTTCCGGGATGATGTTGTCCTTGGTGCCGGCCTTCAGGCGCCCCACCGTCACCACCGCGGTCTCCGCGGGCGGGACCTCGCGGGCGACGATGCCCTGCAGCCGGGTGACCACGTTCGCCGCCATGAGCACCGGATCGATCGACGCTTCCGGCCGGGACCCGTGGCTGCCGCGACCGTGCAGCGTGATGTTCACCGAGTCGGCGGCCGCCATCACCGGCCCGTTGCCGTAGCCGATGAATCCGGCAGGCAGGGGGCCGACGTGCTGGCCCAGGACGATGTCCGGCTCGGGAAAGCGTTCGAACAGCCCGTCGTCGACCATTCCCCGGGCGCCGACGGCCAGTTCCTCGGCCGGCTGGAACACCACCAGCAGGGTTCCGCTCCACTGCCCGCGGGCTCGGGCGAGCAGCGCGGCGGCCCCGGTCAGGCAGACGGCATGCATGTCGTGCCCGCAGGCGTGCATCACGGGCACGTCATGGCCGTCCCTGTCCACGGAGCGCACCGTGCTGGCGTACGGCAGTCCGGTCTTCTCCTCCACAGGCAGCGCGTCGAAGTCCGCGCGCAGCATCACCACCGGACCGTCCCCGTTACGCAGGACGCCCACGACTCCGGTGACACCGACCTTTTCGACGACCTCGTCGAATCCCCCGTCCCGCAGGCGCTGGGCCAGCAACCCCGCAGTTCGTGTCTCCTGCAACGACAGCTCCGGGTGGCGGTGCAGGTCCCGGTAGAAGTCGGCGAGGTCCTCGCGTATGTGCGGCAGCCCGTCAGTCACCGTACTGTCCATGTCCCTTTCCTCCTCCATGCCGGTCCGGGCACCGTACCTTCCGTCCGGGCGGTTCGCGCGGCGGGACGGCGGCTACGGAACGGCCTGGCCCGGGGACACGGCGCGGCTGCACGCAGGGGCCGGAGCGGGCGCCAGTGCCTGGACCTCGGCGTAGGACGGGGCCGACAGATCCGTCGGCCGCTCGTCCCGGACGGCGGTCGCCGTGGTGACGGCCGCCGCCAGGGCCGTGCGGTAGAGCAGCGAGCCGAGGCTGACCCGGCGCACGCCCAGCGCGGCCAGCTCGCGGACAGTGGGGACCGCCGGTGTGTACGGCCGGGACAGACGCGAGGCGGGGCACCGAAGGAGAGAGGGACCGGGTGCCGTCGGTTGGCGGTCGCCAGGTCAAGGAGGACCGTATCGCCCTCGGCGATCTCCCGGCCCGACACCCGGGTGGCCCCGACGGCGGTGCGACGCATGGTCCGTACCGGGGGCAGGTCCCGCAGGACCCGGGACAGCGGCAGTCCGTCGCTGCCGGAGGCGGCATCGACGAGCGCGGCCGTCGCCTCGCACGCCTGGACCAGCAGGCCGATGCGGTTGGCGGCGGATTCCAGAGCAGCCGCGCCCAACGGCACCACCGGCTCATCCGGCGCAGCTGCGGCGACGTCCTGGGCGGGCGCCAGCCGGCCCACCAGCCGGGCCACTGCCTCGTCGGCCTTCGCGTCCTCGCCCCCGAAATAGACTCCGGCCACCACGATCACCGCCTCAGCCACAGCTGCGGGCTGCGGCATCCCAGTGCCTCGGCGAGCGTACGCACCACCCTGACCCGGGCTGCTCCCCCGGGCGCCGCGGCTGCCGCCTGTCGCAGCGACTCGGGTTCCAAGCGGGCCAATTCGGCCTCGACCAGGGCCCGTCGCCGCCGGTGTGGCTCTCCGTGACTGAACCGGGCCACCGTGGCCCGCAGCCAGGCCACACTCGCCCCGGGCGGGCCGGCTGCCGCGGCCGGCCGTTCGGGGACGAGCGCCGGGTCGGCCAGAGCCGACAAGCTGTCCTCGAAACGGTCGAATGCATGGGTCGTGTGCGTCATGGAGCCGACGGTAGGGCTGCGACGGTTCGGTGGGGCCCGAACCGTCGCGGCGGCATCATGGCTGCATGTCCTCCATCTCCGAGACCGCCTCGCTGCTCGCCGACCGCACCCGCGCCGCCTTCTGCCAGGCGCTCCTCGACGGCCGGGCCTGGACCGCGGGTGAGCTCGCACGGAGCGCCGGGGTCAGCGCGTCCACGGCGAGCGAGCAGTTGTCCCGACTCATCGAGGGCGGCCTGCTGGCCGAGGAGCGGCAGGGGCGGCACCGGTACGTGCGGCTCGCGGACCCGGAGGCGGCAGCCCTGATCGAGGCCGTCGCCTCGTACGCCCCCGGCGCCTCCCCCCGCCCGCGGAACCTGCGCCAGTCCGTGCAGGCGGGCGCCGAGGCGAGAGCCCGGACCTGCTACGACCATCTGGCCGGTGAACTGGGTGTGGCCCTTGCCGACGCCATGGTCTCCCGGGGGCTGGTCGCCGACGACGCAGGGCTCACCGTCACCCCGGCGGGCCGGGACTGGCTGGCCGACGCGCTGGACTACCGGCACCCCGCAGGTGCGCGCCGGCCGCTGGTGCGGAGCTGCCTGGACTGGACGGAACGCCGGTCCCATCTGGCCGGAGCCGTGGGAGCCGCCCTGTGCGCCACGTCGCTGGAGCGGCAGTGGGTGCGGCGGATCGGCTCGGGGCGGGCGGTGAAGGTGACCCCGGCGGGGGCGGAGACGTTCCGGGAACTGCTGAGCGTGGACCTCGGCTGAAGCGGCTCGGAGGTGAGCCCGCCGGCGGATTACCTGCGGGGTAATCGACCGCGCTTCCGGTCCCCGGAAGAATCGGGAACAACGACGGGGCCCCCCGCCGGCAGCCCCGATTTCATCGCGAGGAGCCCACCATGGCCGTCACTTCCACGACCGGCGAGCAGAGCCCGGTCGGCACAGCGGGTTCCGTCGCGGCGGCCACCCGGGCCGTCGTGGAGGCGTTCCTCGCGGCAAGGCTGGCCGGTGACACCGAGCGGATCGTCTCCCTGTTCGCCGACGAGGTCGACTGGCTGCTGGCGGAGAACCCCCTCGTCCCGTGGATCCGCCCGCGGTCCACCGCCGCCGAATGCGCAGCGCAGTCGGCGGAGCTGGCGGCGTACACGGTCCCCGAGGACGCGCGTGCTTCCGTCGACACCTTCCTCGTCGACGGTGCCGACGCCGTCCTGATGGGGCACCTGTCGGGAACCGTACGAGCGACGGGCAAGTCCTTCGCAGGACCGTTCGCCCTTCACCTCACCGTCGAGGACGGCCGCGTCACCCGGCACCACCTCTACGAGAACAGCCTGTCGATCGCCGAAGCCTGCACGCCGTGAGGGTCCCCCTGCGCAGCGGCGTGGTCGCACCTCTCGTCCGGCCGTAGCGCTGTTTCCGCTTTTTCGGCACACCTGGTGAGCCGGGTCAGCCGAGGGCCGGTGATGAGAGATGGCGCCACAGGAAGGTGTGCATCAGGGCGTTGTTGTGGGCGGACTGCTCGTTGTCACCGGCGCCCGCATGGCCGCCACCGGTGTTCTCGTGGAGCAGGACCCGGTGTCCGAGTTCGCGCAGGCGTGCGGCCGCTTTGCGGGCGTGGCCGGGGTGGACCCGGTCGTCACGGGTGGAGGTGGTCAGGAGCAGTGGCGGATAGACCTGGCCCGCGGAAAGCAAGTGGTACGGGGACAGGGCGCCCAGGTGCACGCGATCGTCCGGGTCGTCCGGGTCACCGTATTCGGCTGTCCAGGACGCCCCGGCGAGAAGCTCATGGAAACGGAGCATGTCCAGCAACGGGACATGCGCGACGATCGCGCCGAACAGTTCCGGGTACCGGGTGACCATCGCGCCCATGAGCAGTCCACCGTTGCTGCCTCCCGCCGCTCCCAGCATCGCCGGGGTGGTGATCTCCCGTGCGACGAGGTCGGCGGCGACAGCCGCGAAGTCCTCGAAGGCCCGTACCCGCTCGGCGCCGAGTGCCGCCCGGTGCCAGCCGGGGCCGTACTCGCCGCCGCCCCGGATGTTCGCGATCACGTAGGTGCCCCCGCGCTCCAGCCATGCCCGGCCCGTCACCGCGCCGTAGGAGGGGGTGAGCGAGACCTCGAAGCCGCCGTAACCGTAGAGGAGGGCGGGGCCGGGGCCCGTGGGGGCGTGGTCGGGGCCGACGACGAAGTACGGCACCTTCGTACCGTCCTGGGAGGAGGCGAAGTACTGCTCCACGGTGAGACCGGCCGCGTCGAAGCGGGACGGTGCCCGCTTGAGGATCTCCGTCTCTCCCCCGACCTTGCCGTGGTAGAGCGTGGAAGGCTGCAGGAACCCCGACACATCGAGGAAGAACTCGTCGGAGACGTCCGGATCCGTGTCCACGACGGTGACCGTCGACAGCGTGGGAACGTCCCCGAGCGGCTCGCGCGTCCACCCGGAGCCGGGGGTGGGGGTGAGGACCTCGATGCGGGTGCTGACGTCGTGCATCGTCTCCAGGATCAGATGATGACGTGTCCACGCGTGTCCGGCCAGGGCGGTCCTTGCGTCCGGGGTGAACAGGACCTCCGCGCTCCGGTCCCCGGCGAGAAAGGAATCGAAGCCGAAAGCCAGCATCGAACCCGCCCGGTGTCCGAGCCAGTCGGACTTCAGGGTGACGATCAGGTGCTCGCGATGGGCATACGCGGTGGCGTCGTCCGGAACATCGATCCTGACGAGCGAGGCGTCGCGGGTGAGGAGGTACATCTCGCTGTGATGGAAGTCCGTCGAGCGGACGACGAAGTCCCGTTCGAAACCGGGCGTGGAGTCGTGCCAGCCGCCCGCCGCCACGTCTCGCGTCTCGCCCTCGAAGACGGGTCGGGCTTCTTCCAGGGGTGTGCCACGGCGCCATGTGCGGACCGTGCGCGGATAGCCGGAATCGGTGAGGGTGCCCGGCCCGAAGTCCGTCCCGATGAACACGGTGTCGGCGTCGATCCACCCGATCCTGGTCTTCGCCTCCGCGACCTGGAAGCCGTCCTGGACGAAGGTCCGGGTGCCGAGGTCGAACTCCCGGACCACCACGGCGTCACCGCCGTCGCGGGAGAGGCAGACCAGGGCGCGGCCGCAGTCGGGGCGGCGAACCCGCGCACCGGCCCACATCCACTTCGTACCCTCCGTGGCGGCGAGCTCGTCCACGTCGAGAAGAACCTCCCACCGCGGTGTGTCCGTGCGGTACTGCTCCAGTGTCGTGCGCCGCCACACTCCCCGCGCGTGTCCGGCGTCCCGCCAGAAGTTGTAGAGGAACTCGCCGTGTCGCGCGACGTAGGGAATCCGGTCGGGCGCGTCCAGCACCTCGAGCAGGCGCTGCTTCAGCGAGGCGAACCCGGCGGCGGACGCCAGCGCGGCATCCGTCTCGGCGTTCCGCTCGGCCACCCAGGCGAGCGCGGCCTCGCCCTCGATGTCTTCCAGCCACAGGTACGGGTCATCATTCGTCACCACCGAATTGTGCAGGCTCGGCGGGCACAGCGTGTCCGTATCCGCCGCTCGTGGCCTGCGGAGCCCGGCCCCGCTCCCCCGCCGGCACGCCCGAATGGCGTGCCGGCGGGCGGGGGGGGGCGGGGGCTGCCCGCCCCCGGGGGCGGCGCAAACAACCGGGGGCCGACAAGCCCCCCCAGACCCTG
>NZ_JBEXXX010000088.1:0-8519 GCF_040630635.1 Streptomyces sp. NPDC005761
ATCGGGGCGACCCTCCGCCTTGCGATCGCACGCACCAGACGCCGCCGGACCCGCCCTCCGGGCGGACGGCGCTACTTTCGAAACACGCCCTAGGGGGAGTCGGGCCCTTATATCGGGCATACGAGCTTCTGCCGGGCTTCTCAGGGCGTACTCAGGGTCCTCTCATGTTCGCTGGACACTCTCGTAGACATGACAGAGAGCCAGCGCCCGAGCGGCGAGTACCCGATGTACCCCTCGTACGGCAACGGCGACGCGGCCTACCCGCCGCCGCCGTCATACGAGCCCGTCCAGCCGGTCGCGATGGGCCCCGGCACCACCGTGTGGCCGGCCCCCGGCACAGCCGGCGGACACTCCGGCGGCGCGGGCCACGGCGGTGACGGCTTCCACGGGCTGCCGCAGGCCGCACCCGAGCCCGCCCCCTCCCGTCGCCGCGCCCGCCGGCCGGTCGCACTCCTCGCGGCGGTGGCCATCGCGGCCGCGATCGTCGGAGGCGGCACCGCCACCGTGATCGGGCAGCTCACCGACAACGACACCAGCGGCACGGCCGCCGGCGTCGTACCCGGCACCACCGTCTCGCAGAGCAACAAGGGCACCGTCTCCGGCGTGGCCGCGGCCCTCTCGCCCACGATCGTGGAGATCGGCGCGACCTCGACCGCGGGCCAGTCCACCGGTTCCGGCGTGGTCATCACGCCGGACGGCGAGATCGTCACCAACAACCACGTCATCGCCGGCGCCTCGTCCATCAAGGTCACACTGAGCACCGGCAAGACCTACTCCGCCGACGTCGTCGGCACCGACGCCGACAAGGACCTCGCGCTGATCAAGCTCCAGGGCGCGAGCGGCCTGAAGACGGCCACGCTCGGCGACTCCTCCAAGGTCGCCGTCGGCGACCAGGTGGTCGCGATCGGCTCCCCGGAGGGCCTCACCGGCACGGTCACCAGCGGCATCGTCTCCGCGCTCGACCGCGACGTCACGGTCGCCAAGGACAGCGACAGCGGCAGCGGCCAGGAGCAGGGCCAGGGCAGGCAGGGCGGCGGACAGCAGTGGCCGTTCGAGTTCGGCGGACAGCAGTTCAACGGCGACACGGGCGACTCCACCACCACGTACAAGGCCCTCCAGACCGACGCCTCACTGAACCCCGGTAACTCCGGTGGCGCCCTGATCAACATGAACGGCGAAATCATCGGCATCAACTCCGCGATGTACTCAGCGAGTTCGTCCAGCGGCTCCAGCAGCTCCAGCGCGGGCAGCGTCGGCCTCGGCTTCGCCATCCCGGTGAACACCCTCAAGGCCGACCTCGACACCCTGCGGGCCGGCGACAGCTCCTGAGCCGTGCCGCGCGGTGGTGCGCGGGTGGCGGCGCGAGGCTGAGAAGCTGGGGACCGCCCGGCCCTTACGGAACGAGAAGAGGACGAAGCAGCGATGAGCCCCGCCGAAGACGATCCGCAGCGCATCCTGATCGTCGACGACGAACCCGCCGTGCGTGAGGCCCTGCAGCGCAGCCTCGCGTTCGAGGGGTACGGCACCGAGGTCGCCGTCGACGGTCTCGACGCCCTCACGAAGGCTGAGTCGTACGACCCCGACCTCATCGTCCTCGACATCCAGATGCCGCGGATGGACGGGCTGACCGCCGCCCGCCGCATCCGGGCCACGGGAACCACCACGCCCATCCTGATGCTCACCGCCCGCGACACCGTCGGCGACCGCGTCACCGGGCTCGACGCGGGCGCCGACGACTACCTGGTCAAGCCCTTCGAGCTGGACGAGCTCTTCGCCCGCATCCGGGCCCTGCTGCGCCGCAGTTCGTACGCGGCCGCGGCGGGCCCCGTCCCCGACGACAACGTGCTGGCCTTCGCCGACCTGCGCATGGACCTGGCGACGCGCGAGGTCATGCGCGGCACCCGCCACGTGGAGCTGACCCGTACGGAATTCACCCTGCTGGAGATGTTCCTGGCGCACCCGCGCCAGGTGCTGACCCGTGAGCAGATCCTCAAGGCTGTCTGGGGCTTCGACTTCGAACCGAGCTCCAACTCCCTGGACGTGTACGTGATGTACCTGCGCCGCAAGACCGAGGCGGGCGGCGAACCGCGTCTCGTCCACACGGTCCGCGGTGTGGGGTACGCGCTGCGCTCGGGCGGGGGCGAGGGATGACGGGCCCACTCCAGCGGATCCGCGCCCTGCCCCTGCGCTCCCGGCTGGCGCTGCTGGTCGCGACCGCGGTGGCGGTGGCGGTGGCGGCGGTGGCCGGCGCGTGCTGGTTCGTGACGAAAGCGCAGCTGGAGCATCAGCTGGACACGACCCTGCGCAGTTCCAACGTCGACGATCGCTACCTGACCAGCCTGTACACCTATTGCCGGGGTGCCGCCCAGGCACCGCCCCGCCCCTACTCCGGCCTCACCGTCCAGCTCATCGACGCCCAGGGAACGGTGTGCCTCGCCCCCGAGTCGTCGGAACTCCCGGTGAGTCAGGCCGACCTCGCGGTGGTCGGTCACCAACGCTCCAGCGTGCTCCATTCGGCGACCGACGCGGACGGCGTGAAGATGCGCGTCTACACCGCACCGGTGAAGGGGCCCACCGACCTCGCCGTCTCCATCGCCCGCCCCCTGAGCGAGATCGACAAACCCCTCTCCACCCTCGCCTGGGTCCTCCTCCTCGTCTCCGGCATCGGCGTCATCGGTGCCGGCGCCGCCGGCCTCTGGGTGGCCCGCTCCGGCCTGCGGCCCGTCGACGAACTCACCGAGGCCGTCGAGCACGTCGCCCGGACCGAGGACCTCACGGTCCGCATCCCGGTCGAGGGCGAGGACGAGATCGCGCGCCTGTCCCGCTCGTTCAACTCGATGACCGCTTCCCTGGCCACCTCCCGCGACCGCCAGGCCCAGCTCATCGCCGACGCCGGCCACGAGCTGCGCACCCCTCTCACCTCGCTCCGCACCAACGTGGAACTCCTGGCACGCAGCGACGAGACGGGCAGGGCCATCCCCCCGGACGACCGCAAGGCACTGATGACCTCGGTGAAGGCACAGATGACGGAGCTGGCCTCACTCATCGGTGACCTCCAGGAACTCGCCCGCCCGGACGCGGCGGACCCCGGACCGCTCCAGGTGGTCGCGCTCCACGACATCGCCCGCACCGCCCTGGACCGCGCCCGTCTGCGCGGCCCCGAGCTGACCATCGACGCGGAGCTGGCCCCCTGGTACGTACGCGCCGAACCGGCGGCGCTGGAGCGGGCGGTCGTCAACGTCCTGGACAACGCGGTGAAGTTCAGCCCGCGGGGCGGCACGATCGAGGTGAACCTGCACCGCGGCGAGCTGACGGTGCGGGACCACGGCCCCGGCATCCCCGCCGATGAGCTCCCCCACGTCTTCGAACGCTTCTGGCGCTCCCCGTCCGCCCGCCAGCTGCCCGGCTCGGGCCTGGGCCTGTCGATCGTGGCGCGTACGGTCCAGCAGGCCGGCGGCGAGATCGATCTGCGCCCCGCGCCGGGCGGCGGCACCGAAGCCGCGATCCGTCTCCCGGGGGCGCCCCAGCCGCCGCCGGAGCCGCCGCAGGGATGAGCGCGCGGGGCTACGGCCCCTCCAGCCGCTCCGCCAGTGCCCGCAGCCCCGCCGCGATCCCGGCGGCGTCCGGTGCCTGCTCGGGGTCGGTCAGCCACTGGATCATCACGCCGCTCATCAGCGCGAGCTGCACCGAACCGAGCCCCCGCACATCCCCCTCCGAGACCTCCGCCTCCGGCACCCCGGTCAGTTGGGCCGCCACCCCCCGGCGACCCTCGCGCTGACCGGCGGCCAGGAGGGCAAGCAGGTCCGGGGAGCTCTGGGCGTGGACGAAGGCCTCCACCGAGGCGATCCAGAGCCAGCGGTCGGTGCGGTACGAGGTGATCTCCCGCGTCCACATGTCCGCGTACCGCTCCGCGGCCGACCCGCTCCCCTCCCCCACATCCGCGCCGAACGCCTGGCCCCACTCGTCGATCGCCGCGAACAGCGCCTGGTTGAGCAGGGCCTCACGGGAACCGAAGTGGTAGCCGATCGCCGCCATCGAGACCCCGGAAGCAGTGGCGATGTCGCGCACGGTGGTGCGGAGGTACCCCTTCTCCTCCAGACAACGCCTGGCCCCGGCCAGTAGATCCTCACGGTTTCCCATGCCCGGGATCGTACGGCTCCGCCGCTTGGGCAAGCGATCTATACAGACGTATTGCGCATGCGATCTACACACGCGTACAGTCACCGTCATGACTCAGCACAGTGCATCCCGACGTGAACTGACCATCGACGGCCGCCGCCTCTCCTACCTCGACCACGGCCCCGCCACCGGCCGCCCGCTGCTGGCCCTGCACGGCCACCTCTCCGAGGGCGCCTCCTTCGACGACCTGGCCGCCGAGCTCGGCCCGGAGTGGCGGGTCATCGCCCCCGACCAGCGCGGTCACGGCGACTCCGACCGGGCTGACGACTACAGCCGCGAGGGCTACGTCAGCGACCTGACCGCCCTGCTCGACCACCTCGGCACCGGCCCGGTCGTCGCAGTCGGGCACTCGCTCGGCGGTATCAACGCGCTGCACCTCGCCGCCGCCCGGCCCTCCGCGGTCACAGCCCTCATCAGCGTCGACACACCTGCCGACCTGCCGCACCAGGAGCCGGGCCCGCTGGCCTTCCTCGCGGGCTTCCCGTACACCGCGCCCACCCGGGAGGAACTGATCAGCGCCTGCGGTCCGGTGGGCCCGATGGTGGCACCCACCCTGCGGCCCCTGCCGGACGGCGACGGCTGGCGGCTGCCGTTCCACCCGCAGGACACGCTCGACTCCGAGCGGCAGGTGCACGGCGACCACTGGGCAACGTGGCTGGCGAGCGACTGCCCCGCCCTGGTGGTCAACGGCCGGACCAGCCAGGTCCTGCCCGCCGAGCAGGCCGCCTCGATGGCGTCACTGCGCCCGCGCACCTCGCTCGTCACACTGGAGACGGATCACTTCGTCCAGCTGCAGGACCCGAAGGGATTCGCCCAGGCGGTCGGGGAATTCCTCGCGACCCTGTGAACACCAGGCTCAGCTCGTCGGGTTGTGCCTGATCAGCGACTCCACCAGCCCCGTCCGGGTCGCCGGGAAGTCCAGCGGGACGATGCCGAGCCCGGTCCATCCCGCCGTCCCCGAGGAGTCGAGGAAGGAGTGGACCTGGGGATTGAGCCGGTCGGCGTTCCAGCGGGGCGGCAACAGCGCCGCAGTGCTCACGTAGTTCATGAACAACTTGCCCGGCTCCGCAGCCGCCCTGCGGAACTGCGCCTCGATCTTCGGGTACTTGGCGAACGGCTCTGCCATGTAGTCGTCCTGGATGTCGAAGAGCCCCGGATCGGCGTAGCGCACCCCGGGCAGACCGCCGTTGTCGGCCAGCAGGACCACCTTGCCGCGGGCCCCGCCCAGCGTCGGCAGCGCGGAGTCGATGTGGAACAGCGGGCGCCAGCCCTTGGCATCGAGGTACAGGTCGAAGATCCGGCGGAACGCTGCGTCGCTCTCCTCCGAGTACTCCTGCTTGACCCGCATCAGAACCGTCTCCGTCGGCCGCTGGGCAAGGAAGTCCCAGCAGGCGCCGAGGACATCGCCGAACATCAGGTTCTGGTACGAGGCCCCGTGGTGGATGGCGAACGAGTCACCGGTGATCCGGCACCGTACGTCGAGGAAGCGCAGCCCGCTGTTCAACTGCTCGGCGATCGTGGTGTTCTGGCACTCGGTCCAGGGGCCGCCGTAGCGGGCGCCCGAGTCGTGCGAGCCGGGGACGGTGAGCCGCTGGAGCGCGGTGGAGTCCGCGATGCCGCTCATCCAGTCCTGCACGGTGAGGGCTCGCCGGGTCGCGGCCCGGGCGGGCGCCGCACCGACGAGGGCGGTGGCGGAAACGGCGAGCGCTCCGGCCAGGAAGTGTCTGCGGTTCACGGTGTACGGGCTCATGCGGGGACGCCTCCGGGGGTGCCGTGTGGGGTCAGCCCCCGGAGTATGACCCGTACACATCACACAGGAAACGGGGCGGCGCGACCCGGGCCCCGGAGCGGCGCGAAAACGACGGATGCGCGGGCCGGGGCCTTCGCCCCGCCCGCGCATCCTCTGGTGCCGTACGCCCTACTGGACGACCGTGATCCGGTCCGTCGCCGGCGGGGCCAGCGGCGCCGAGGCCGTGGAGTGCGCCGCCAGGTAGGCGTTGAACAGGTCCAGGTCGGAGGGGCCGACGAGCTTGTTGGTGCCCGCTCCGAGGGCCGCGAAGCCGTCGCCGCCGCCTGCCAGGAACTCGTTCATCGCGACCCTGTAGGACTTGGCCGGATCGATCGCCTCACCGTTCAGACGGATCGTGCCGGTGACCACGCGGTCCGCACCGGCCTTCGTCATGTCCAGGGTGTAGGTGAGGCCCTCGGAGATCTGGAGGATCTTCGGGCTGGCCTCGTTCGAACCGCTGACCTGCTGCTGGAGCGCGGACACCAGCTGCGCACCGGTCAGGTCGACGACGTTCATCATGTTGGTGAACGGCTGCACGGTGAAGGACTCCCCGTACGTCACGACGCCGTCGCCCTCACTGCCCGTCGCCTTGTAGACCAGGTCGGCACGGATACCGCCCGGGTTCATGAACGCGACGACCGCCCCGCCCTTGTCCGCCGGGGCCAGACCCTCCAGCTGCGCGTCGGCGATCAGGTTGCCGAGCGGCTTCTCGGGGGCCGTCGAGCCGCGGCCGTTGATGTCGGCGGAGATGAAGCCCTGCGGCCGGTTGGCGATCGGCGCCGCGAGCGTGTTCCAGCGGGCGATCAGGTCCGTCATGTCGGTGGCCTTGGCCTGGTCCCGGGTGACGATGTGGTTCGCCGAGACCGGGTTCGCGGGCGCGGGGTGCTTCGAAGACGTCGACGGCTTCACCGCGGTGCGCACGATGTCCTTGGTGCGACGGTCGTACGTCAGCGTCGTGTCCGTGTAGAGCTTGCCGAACGACGAGGCCGAGGTGACCAGGCGCGGGTTGCCCGCCGGGTCCGGGATCGTGCACACGTACGCCTGGTGGGTGTGGCCCGTGACCAGCGCGTCGACCTTCGGCGAGATGCCCTTGGCGATGTCGGTGATCGGCCCGGAGATGCCGTCACCGGCGCCCGGGCTGTCGCAGTCGTAGTTGTACGCGGACGAGGCCGGGGCGCCGCCCTCGTGGATCAGCGCGACGATGGACTTCACGCCCTGCCGGTCCAGCTCCTTGGCGTACTTGTTGACCGTCTCGATCTCGTCGTGGAACTTCAGACCCTTGACGCCGTTGGCCGTCACGATGTTCGGCGTGCCCTCCAGGGTCACCCCGATGAAGCCGATCTTGACGCCGTTCTTCTTCCACACCGTGTACGGCTTGAGGATCGGCCTGCCGGTCTTCTCGTCCGTCACATTGGCGGCGAGGTACGGGAAGTCCGCGCCCTCGAACTTCTTGCCCTGCTCGTAGCAGCCCTCGACCGGGTGGCATCCGCCGTTCTGCAGGCGCCCCAGCTCGGTGGCACCCTCGTCGAACTCGTGGTTGCCGACGGTCGTCACGTCGAGGTCGATCTTGTTGAGCGCCTCGATGGTCGGCTCGTCGTGGAAGAGACCCGACAGCAGCGGGCTCGCCCCGACCATGTCACCGCCGGCCGCGGTGATGGAGTACGGGTGGCCCTTGCGCGCGGCCCGCAGCGAGGACGCGAGGTACTCGACGCCGCCGGCCGGGACGGCCTTCGTCGTGCCGTCCGCCTGCTTCTCGGTGACCGATCCGGCCGAGCCGGCCGGCGGCTCCAGGTTGCCGTGCAGGTCGTTGAAGGACAGCAGTTGCACGTCGACGGTCCGGGCCGGCGTGTGGTGGCCGCGGTCCTTGCCGTGCCCGTGGGCGCCGGCCGGCATGGCGGCGACCAGCGCGCCGACGGTGGCCAGACCGGCTGCGGCGGCGAGCACCCGCCGGGACGCGCGGTTCTTCTGCGGTGTCGCTGACATCGGTCCCCTTGTGAGTTCAGCGGGTGGTGTGAGGGTGGTGACGAGTCTGGAGACTGCGTGCCGCAGCCTAGAGTCAACGCGCGTAGCGCGACAGATGTTTGGGGTTACGAATAGGTTGCCGCCCGAGCGGAACGGGGCCATTCACCCATATGGGGTTCCGTCCTCAATCGCCGGACGGGCTTTGGTGCGGGTGCCCCGCGGGGCGCCGTGCCCGGGGGGTGGGGGCGGTGCCCCTCCGGGCAGACTCCTCAAAAATGGCGTGTGCACCCGACAACGCACTCGTACCCGGGTCGTACGCCATTTTCTGCGGGGACTGCCCTGCACGTCCCCACCCGACATCACTCGCGTCTGCGACAGTCGTCGGGCTGATCCGCAGACGCAGGACGGCCGGGGCCGGGGGCGTGCAGGGGAGTCCCCGCAGGACGACGAACGGATACCCGGGTTCGCTGCGTACCCGCGGAACGTTCGTCGTTTGAGGAGACGCCCCGGAGGGACCCCGGACCCCCACCCACCGGGCAAACGCGCCGCCGGGGCGGGGCACCCGCGCCACCAAGCCCGTCCGGCGATT
>NZ_JBEXXX010000089.1:0-7943 GCF_040630635.1 Streptomyces sp. NPDC005761
GCTCCGCGTCCGGTGCCGACCATGAGGGCGGTCGGGGTGGCGAGGCCCAGGGCGCACGGGCAGGCGATGATCAGCACGGCGACCGCGGCCGTGAAGGCGGCGGTCACGTCGTCCGTCACCAGCAGCCAGGCGACCAGGGTGACCAGGGCGATCACCAGGACCACGGGGACGAACACCGCGGAGATCCGGTCGGCCAGCCGCTGGGCCGCGGCCTTGCCGTTCTGCGCGTCCTCGACGAGCCGGGCCATCCGGGCCAGCTGGGTGTCGGCGCCGACCCGGGCGGCCTCGACGACGAGCCGGCCCGAGACGTTCACGGTGGCGCCGGTGACGGAGTCCCCGGCCCGCACGTCCACGGGGACGGACTCACCGGTGAGCATCGACGCGTCCACCGCCGAACTGCCCTCCACCACGGTGCCGTCGGTGGCGACCTTCTCGCCGGGACGGACGACGAAGCGGTCGCCGACGGCGAGCCGCCCGACGGGGACGCGTACCTCCGCACCGTCCCGCAGGACCGCGACGTCCTTGGCGCCCAGGTGCATCAGCGCCCGGAGGGCGGAACCGGCCTTCCGCTTGGACCTGGCCTCCAGATACCTGCCCAGCAGGATGAAGGTGACGACCCCTGCCGCGACCTCCAGATAGATCGTGGAGGCGCCCTCGGCACGGGAGACCGTGAAGTCGAAGCCGTGCCGCATGCCGGGCATCCCGGCGTCGCCGAGGAACAGCGCCCAGATCGACCAGCCGAAGGCGGCGAGGGTCCCGACCGACACCAGGGTGTCCATGGTGGCCGCGCCGTGCCGGAGGTTGGTCCAGGTGGCGCGGTGGAAGGGCAGTCCTCCCCAGACGACGACGGGCGCGGCGAGCGTGAGGGAGAGCCATTGCCAGTTGTCGAACTGGAGGGCCGGGATCATCGCGAGCGCCACGACGGGGGCGGCGAGCACGGCCGAGACGATGAGCCGTTGCCTCAGTGAGGCGAGGGCGGACGCGGAGCCGTCGTCGCTGCCGGGGTGAGTCGCGGCGTCGGCATCGCCGCCGGCATGGGTCTCGGTGTCCGCGGGGGTCCCGGCGCCGGGGCGGGCGCCGGTTTCGGTGCTGCCGTCGCTCCCGGGCGCCGGTGCGGTGCCGTCGGCGGCCGGAACCGGCGCCGGGAGCGGTGCGGGAGGAGTGGGGGCGGCCGGCGTCGGTGCCGGGCGGGGTGCCGGCTTCGCGGTGTAGCCGGTCTTCTCGACCGTGGCGATCAGATCCGCCAGGCCGGTCCCGGGGCCGTACGCGACCCGGGCCTTCTCCGTCGCGTAGTTGACGGTGGCGGTGACCCCGTCCATCCGGTTCAGCTTCTTCTCGACGCGGGCCGCGCAGGACGCGCAGGTCATCCCACCGATCGTGAGCTCGGCCTGCGAGCTCTCCGCTGCCGGGACCTCGGTATCTGTTGCGCTGTGCATTCCGAACTCCTGAAACGCCGACCGGGCCGTGCCCCACCAGTATCTGCTGGTCGGCCCGGCCCGGCGGCAGGGGGTGATGCGGTGCCGTGGATCCCGACGGGGTCAGGCCCGGCCGGCGAGCTCGTAACCCGCCTCGTCGACAGCGGCGCGCACGGCTTCCTCGTCCAGCGGGGTCCGGGAGACCACCGTCACCTGCCCGGTGGACGCCACGGCCTTCACCGAGGTGACACCCTCGATGGCGGAGACCTCCTCGGAGACCGCGCCTTCGCAGTGCCCGCAGGTCATGCCGGTCACCTGGTAGACGGTGGTCACGCCGGCCTGCCCGGCGCCCGTGTCCGCACCGTCGTGGCAGGAACCGGTGGGCGAGCAGCAGGAGCCGGTCGCCTGGGGGAGCTGGGTCTCGGCGGTCATCGTGTTCTCCTCTTCGACGAGCACAAATGGGTGTGGCGGCAGGGGCCCGAAAAAACTCCGAGAAGGCCGGTGCGCTTCCACACTCACGACTATATACCCCTAGGGGGTATGGATGCGAGTGGCCCCGGGGACGGTGGGCCGACCGGGTGAACGTGCGGTCGCGGTCACTCCCGGCGGCCCCGGTTGCCCGGCCGGGCGGCGACCCAGGCGCGGACGGTGTCCGCGTACCAGTAGGGCTTGCCGCTCTCGACGTGGTCGGGAGCCGGAAGAAGGCCGTGCTTGCGGTAGGAGCGGACGGTGTCCGGCTGCACCCGGATGTGTGCGGCGATGTCCTTGTAGGACCAGAGCTTCCTGTCCGTCATGCGTGCACCTCTCTGCGCTGCGCCGCAGCGGCGGCCTGGGGGCCGTCGGGGGAGCTGCGGCACGGACGCTGCCGATCACTCAGCCTCTGACCGGTGAACGACGGCGACGGGAGGCGGGCTGGGGCTGTCGAGCGCCTGTGACGGAAAACCCGCGTAACGGAGACATGTGTGACGAGCAGGTCACCACTGAGACAGAAGCGACGCATGGGTCCAAAGATGCCCGCGCCTGCGGCGGGTGCGCCCGGCTGTCTGAGGCCCGGGCGCACCCCGGTCGTCAGCCGTGCCAGAGCGCCGACCAGGTGTGCGGGCCGACGAGCCCGTCCGGGACGAGCGGCGGGTGGTCGGCCTGGAAGCGCTGGACGGCGGCGAGGGTCCGCGCGCCGAACACGCCGTCGACCGCCTCCCACGGCAGGTAGCGCCGGTTGGCGAGCATGCACTGCACCTGGGAGACGCGCTCACCCTGTTCGCCGAAGGCGGTCAGCCCGTCGCCGTCGTAGAAGGCGCAGACGGGGCTGGAGCCGGGCGGGGTCACGTTGCTCTCGTCGGCCGCGGCCCCGGGGGCCAGGGCGAGCGTGCCGGCCAGGGCGAGGGCGGCCAGGGCCGCGCGGTGGAAGGGCGGAGTCGTACGGATCACGGTGGGGTACTCCTCGGACGATGCGGTGACGGTGGCCGGGTCGCCGGGGCGGCGGGCCCCGTCCTCTCGAGGGGGACAACACCGCGTACCGCCGTCACGTCACTCCCGGCACGGCCCCCGGAGCCGGGAGCCGGGAGGAGTTCACGCACTTGTCACCGGAGAGAGCGAGTGGACCGTACTGCCGTCGACCGGTGGCTGTACGGTGCACACCTCAGATGAGATCTTTGAACTGCTGGGCGCTAAACGCGTGTTCAGCGGGGTATCCGACTTCGCGTACGTACCGCGTGACGCCCATGCACAGATCGCCTCCGGCGCAGGCGGCCGCTTCGCCCTGGCAGGAGCGAAGAGCGAGCGACGACTCCCCGCCCGCTACGGCCCCGCGCCGGAGGTATCCCTCGCGCGGCTCGGGCGACCGCTCGCACGGGCCGCGTGGCCGTCCTCCTTGTGTCTACGCGGGTACCGAAACGGCAGACACAGTGTCGGGCCCCTCTCCGGCGAGGTCGTGGTGGGATGTTGGCGTAGCCGAGAACGCCACTCGCCCGTCAGCGGTCACAGCACGGGAGAGCACGGACGACACCGCACCGACCGACGCCGCCACCTCTGAAGGAGACACAGTATGAAGACCGTCAACCACTGGATCGGTGGCAAGACCGTCGAGGGCGCGTCGGGCAACTACGGCCCGGTCACCGACCCGGCCACCGGGGCCGTCACCACCCAGGTGGCGCTCGCCTCCCTGGAAGAGGTCGACGCCGCGGTGGCCGCCGCGAAGGACGCCTACACGACGTGGGGCACCTCGTCGCTGTCCGCCCGTACGGCGGTCCTCTTCCGTTACCGCGCGCTGCTGGACGCCCACCGCGACGAGATCGCCGCCCTGATCACCGCCGAGCACGGCAAGGTGCACTCCGACGCGCTCGGCGAGGTCGCCCGCGGTCTGGAGATCGTCGAGCTGGCGTGCGGCATCACCACCCAGCTGAAGGGTGAACTGTCCACCCAGGTCTCCACCCGGGTCGACGTCTCCTCGATCCGCCAGTCGATCGGTGTCGTCGCCGGCATCACGCCGTTCAACTTCCCGGCCATGGTGCCGATGTGGATGTTCCCGCTCGCCATCGCCTGCGGCAACACCTTCGTGCTGAAGCCCAGCGAGAAGGACCCCTCGGCGGCCAACCTGCTGGCCGAGCTGGCTTCCGAGGCCGGTCTGCCGGACGGCGTCCTGAACGTCCTGCACGGTGACAAGATCGCCGTCGACGGTCTGCTGAACCACCCGGACGTCGCCGTCGTCTCCTTCGTCGGTTCGACCCCGATCGCCCGCTACATCCACGCCACGGCGTCCGCCAACGGCAAGCGCGTCCAGGCGCTCGGCGGCGCGAAGAACCACATGCTGGTCCTGCCGGACGCGGACCTCGACGCCGCCGCCGACGCCGCGGTCTCCGCCGCGTACGGATCCGCCGGTGAGCGCTGCATGGCGATCTCCGCGGTCGTCGCGGTCGGCTCCGTCGCCGACGACCTGGTCGCCCGGATCAAGGACCGCGCCGAGAAGATCAAGATCGGGCCCGGCAACGACCCGACGTCCGAGATGGGCCCCCTGATCACCGCCGCCCACCGCGACAAGGTCGCCTCGTACGTCACCGGCGCGGCCGCCCAGGGCGCCGACGTCGTGCTCGACGGCACCGGCCACACGGTGAAGGGCTTCGAGGACGGCCACTGGATCGGCCTCTCCCTCCTCGACAACGTCTCCACCGGCTCGGACGCGTACAAGGACGAGATCTTCGGCCCGGTCCTGTGCGTGCTGCGCGTCGACACGTACGAGGAGGGCGTGGCGCTGATGAACGCCTCGCCGTACGGCAACGGCACCGCGATCTTCACCCGCGACGGCGGCGCGGCCCGCCGCTTCCAGCTGGAGATCGAGGCCGGCATGGTCGGCATCAACGTCCCGATCCCGGTGCCGGTGGGCTACCACTCCTTCGGGGGCTGGAAGGACTCGCTCTTCGGCGACCACCACATCTACGGCAACGACGGCGTGCAATTCTACACCCGCGGCAAGGTCACGACCACCCGCTGGCCGGACCCGGCCGACGCCCCCGCGGGCGTGGACCTGGGCTTCCCCAGCAACCACTGACCACCGGTCGGCACCGCGCCACCCGCACAGCACTGCAGGGCCGCTCCCCCGGGGCGGCCCTGCAGCGGTTCCTGAGAGGTCAGCGGCCCGTACCGGCCGCCTCCTCGATCATCCGCTCCATCGGAACGACCGCGACCCGCCCCGAGACGACGAACGCCACCACCATCGCCGCCACCAGGACCACCGTGCCGGCCCACACCATCGTCTCGACCGGCACGGTGTACGCGCCCACGGCCCGCACCGCGCACTCGCCCAGCAGCGCGGCGCCCCACACCGCCGAGAACCGCGTCTCGGCCCGCCGGAACGCCTCCGACTCCGTCGAAAGCCGCGACCAGGCAGCGGACTTGGCCGCCTCGCCCCGCGTCAGCCACGGCCGCAGCGCCGCCGACATCATCGGCCGCCCCCGCAGCGCGGACACCAGGACCACCAGCCCGATCGTGCTGCTCACCCCGCTGTCCTTGAGGAGCATCAGCCGCGGGTCACCGGCCACCAGACTCAGCAGCAGCCCCACCGCGTTGACCGTGACCATCAGCGCCGCGAGCCCGTTGAGCCGCCGGTCGCGCACCACACCCCACGCGGTCCGCACCGCCGGCACCACACTGCTCCACGCCAGCGCGCCGAACGTACCCGTCCCCGCCGCCTTCAGCAGGTAGTACGAGGCGAGCGGCACCGCCACATCCACCAGCAGCGGCATCATGCTGTCCAGGAGGGCCTTGCGCGGGGAGAACGGAACGACACCGGCCGGAGCGCCGGCGACAGGTGCGGTGACTGTGGCGGCCGAGCTGCTCATGACGGGTTCCTCCCGTATCGGCGGCGCCCTCGCGGCTCCCGCTCCTGATACGTAAAGACTGGCCGTCGGACCCCGGTCACCGGCAGAGCCGGGTGTACCGAGCTCCGTATGACGAATGTCAGTGCCCGCGGGTGACATGCCCCGAGGTGGCCCGCCCCGCGAGCGGATCAGCTGTCAGGCGCCGACAGGTGGCGGGACGTCATAAGCAACTGCCTTTTATGCACGCCCTCTTGACGCCAAATCAGGGCGGCCCCTACATTCGCATCGCTTTGCTGAAACTTTCAGCAAGAAGCGTCAGGAGGTGATGTCCGGGCGATCGGAACGGGAGCTCCGTCCCCCACAGGCGCTTACGGCGCCTGCTCTGCTGGCTGCCGCGGTCAGGGTCGCGGCACATTCCCCCAGGAGGATCCTCGTGAGACACCCCATACGCCGGCGGATGAAACGCCCCCTCGCCGCGGCAGTGGCGGCGACAGGAGTGATGACGCTCCTCGCTGCAGTGTCCGCCGCCTATACCGCCTCCGCCGCTTCCGGGAACTCCGCGACGGTGTACTACTCCACCAAGAGCCGCAACTGGACGACGTACGACCTGCACTACCAGCCCAACGGTGGAGCCTGGACCGCTCCTCCCGGAGTGGCGATGGAGGCGGCCTGCACGGACTGGGTGAAGTTCACCGTCGACCTGGGCGGCGCCACGGGCCTGCAGGCGACGTTCAACAACGGCTCGGGCACCTGGGACAACAACAACGGCCGCAACTACGCCCTGGGCACCGGGCCGGTCACGGTCAAGGACGGCGTGGTGGGTGCGGGCGACCCCTGCACCGCCGATCCCCTCTCGACGGCCACGGTCTACTACGCCGCGGACGCGGGCTGGCCGACGGCGAACCTGCACTACGCCCCTACGGGCGGGGCGTGGACGACCGCGCCCGGTGTCGGCATGGCGAAGGCCTGCGAGGGCTGGTACAGGAAGAGCGTCGATCTGGGCGGTGCCACGGGCCTGCAGGCGACGTTCAACAACGGCTCGGGCACCTGGGACAACAACAGCGGCCGCAACTACGCCCTGGGCACCGGCACCATCACGGTCAAGAACGGGCAGATCGGCACCACCGACCCCTGCGCCACCCCGACCCCGGACCCGACGACCACCCCGGACCCGACCACCCCTCCGGACCCGGGCCCCGATCCCGGAGGACCCGACTACGCGACCAACCCCGGCGGGCGCGTCGGGCAGGCGGCGGCCGTGACGGTGGACGGCAAGGCTTCCGAGTGGACCAAGGACATGATCGTCGCCCAGGGGGTCGCCAACGACGACCCCCGCATCTTCCGCGGCAGTCACGAGGGGCCGGTCTACGACCTGTACTCCCTCTCCGCGGCCTGGGACGACACCAACCTGTACCTGATGTGGCAGTTCACCAACGTCACGGATGTGACCGACCCGGCGCAGGGCTACCCCACCAGTGACAACGGCAAGCCCTACCAGGGCGATATCCCCCAGTCCCTCGCACTGGACGTCGACCCGGCCCGGGGCGGCGACGGTCTGCTGGGGGCCGGCCCGGCAGGCCCCTGGGCTCTGCGCACCTCGTTCGCCCGCGGAGAGGTGGACCACATCGCCAACTTCTCCAGCAAGCCAGGAGTGGGCCAGCCCGCCCTCTTCGGCCTGAACGAGGCCGGCACCTTCGACTACGAACCGGCCAACGTCCAGAAGTTCGGGCCCGCAGGCATCACCTATCACTACGCCGACGGCCTGACCTCCGACAAGGTCACCGGAATCAAGGCCACCGGCAACGCCGGATACGTGCCCGCCGACCTGACCGACGCCGACCGGTACGAGGACCTGCTCGCCGCCGGGCACAGCCCGGCCCAGGACACCACGTACGAGATGAACATCCCGCTCGCGACGCTGGGGATCGACCGGGCGACCCTGGAGAGCCGGGGTCTGGGCCTCATGCTCGTCTCCACCTTCGGGCAGTCGGCCATCGGCTCCCTGCCGCAGGAC
The DNA here is from genome assembly GCF_040630635.1 of Streptomyces sp. NPDC005761. NCBI lineage: Bacteria > Bacillati > Actinomycetota > Actinomycetes > Kitasatosporales > Streptomycetaceae > Streptomyces > Streptomyces sp. NPDC005761. Next base: position 7,743 of record NZ_JBEXXX010000089.1, read on the forward strand.
CCGACCGTGCTGGACACGGCGACGGAGCCGTACGGCCCGGACAGCTCCACCTCCCACGAGAAGGACGACTGGGACGTCTTCCGCGCACCCTTCGCCCGGGTAGGGCACTAGGGCGTGTTTCGAAAGTCCCGCCTGTCCGGCGACGCCTGGCACGCACGCTCGCCGCGTTGTCGGGATCACCCCGATACGCCCAGTATCGGG
>NZ_JBEXXX010000090.1:0-7770 GCF_040630635.1 Streptomyces sp. NPDC005761
CGCGTACCGGATGTTCTGCCGCGCCATGTCGCGGGCGACCTCGAACGTCAGCAGCCGGACGTCCTCCGGGGTGCGGATCAGGTCCACGACCGGGCTGCGACCGCAACGTACAAGCACCCGCTCGAGCAGCACCGATCCGGGGCCACCAGATATGAAGGACACGGCTGCTTCTTCCTCGGGGCCGCCATGGCAGCAACCCGCACCATACGGCTCAGCACATGATCGGCCGGAAGAGTCCTGATCGACCCCGCGGCGCCCGAAGCGGTCCTGAATGCGAGTTCATGCACGGGGCGCCGCGTGTGTCCGGCCCGCGGGCGGGTCAGCGCAACGGGCCTGGCGGTGCTCAGTTCGGGCGCCGCAGGGCGGGCAGGTCTGCGCACAGGGCATCCGGGAAGGCGGGCTCGACTCGGTGCACGTCGGCGCAGCCCGCCTTCGTGCCGCGCGCGAGGGGCACCCAGCCCGCCTTCTCGGCCCGGAAGAACCACCGGTCGCCGATGCTCGCCCCACAGCCCGGCGCCTCGCCCTCGGGGCAGGCCGGACCCATGCGCGAGGACACGTCGAACGCCAGCCATTTCCCGTCGCAGTGCTCCTCGCCGCGGGAGGTGTGGTTCGGCACGTCGAGCGCCGCCACCGCCTGGTCGTAGGAGGCGGGGGTGCAGCCGGTGGGTGCCGGGTGGCAGCCGCGGTCGCCGCACATGCGCAGGTAGGGCAGGTCCGCGTCGTCCATGGTGAACGCTGTGTCGTTGTCCACGACCAGTTCGCGGTGGCCGAGCGCGGACGGCAGGCGCACCTCCGCGGTGCCGGTCGCGGTCTTCGAACAGTCGGCGTGCGGGTCGCCGGTCAGCGTGGAGAAGGTGACCTGCACCCACACGGTGCGCTCCGACGTGGAGGTCACTGCCGCCTTCAGCTCGCGCGCGCAGGTCTTCCCCTTTCCGGGCACCTCTGCGTCGACGCTGAGCGCGCGCCCACCGTCGGAAAGTCGGGCGGCAGTCACGCGGAAGGGCGCGAAAGTCTGCCAGTGCGGCGATTCCGTCGTCGTCGGCGCACCGGCCCCGGCCCGCTGGGTCCCGCAGGCGCCGAGCAGCAGTACGGCCACGGCGCTCAACAGGACGCCGGCCAGTGCTCTCCTGAACTGCATGAGTTCCGCCCCCATAAAAACAGTCGACCCGGGCAACTATAGATCGCCGCGTACACGTCAGGCCCGGCGCAACCACACGGTGGCGTGCGGCAGCAGGCTCGCTGGCCGGCCGTGGTCCCGTACGTCGTCCGGCTTCACGGGTCCGTGTTCGTCACGCCGACACCCTGACCTGATCGCCGCGTCCTTGCCCGCCTGCGCTTGTTCGGCCTGATCAAGCAGGTCGATACCCCTGCAAGGCGGACTGCACAGGCTCACAAGGGTTTTCCCCGGCCTCGGCCCGGTCACACTGGGCGGCGGAAACCCGGCCTGCGCTGAACCGCCTCGAGGCGCGCACCACGCAGGCGCCGTAGGCGAGATCCTGCCCAACCGCGGTATCGGCACCGAGCGCTTCAGCTGGCCGCGCGTACCGACTGCTGGGCTCAGTCACGGGTGTGACTGAGCCCAGCAGTCGGTACGTGAGCGCCCCGCTTGGCCCGCCTGAGCATTCTCGGTGGCCCGCGGGGTGTCCCTACCTGGTGTTGATCACTGTCCGGCAGGAGTGGAGGGATGCGGCAGGACGCGGCCGCATGGCTCTCTCGTGGCGCATCACCATGCCCCGGCCCAGACGGGATGTGAGAACGGAGGGGGCCGGAAAGTCCCGCGGGCGGGGCCGGCCACTGAGCCGGTCTCCGGTTCTTTCGCCACTGCCGTGCGGTCGGTGGCTACTGATGGGCGCTGGGGACGGCGAGGGGCTCGCCAGGAGCCTTCTTCTTCGCCTTCTCCATCTGGTCGCCGAGTTCGGCGAGGCGGTTGCGGCCCATGGCCTTACGGACGTCCGGGAACCATTCCTTCTCCTCCTCCTCGACGTGATGACGCACGTTCTCCATGAGGACGGTCATCTTGGCATCGAACCGCTCATCGGCCGGGTCGAGTGTCTCGAGCTCGGAGAGCATCCACAGCATCACGTGGTGCTCTTCAACGCTTTCAAGGACATCGTCCTTGGTGTCGGGGGCTGCTTCGCGGACGGCCGGATAGAAGATCTTCTCCTCGATCCACGTGTGTGTGGTGAGTTCGTCGATGACCCGGTCGGCGATCCTCCGCTTCTCGGCATACGCGTTCTCGCCGGCCTTCTCGAATTGCTTGAAGAGCTTCTCGACCGTCTTGTGGTCTTCCTTGAGCAGCACGATCCCGTCCATCAGGGCCTCCTCAGATCACATACAAGGCGGCGCGGTCGGCCACCCGTGACGCCGTCTACCCGGTGGGGCGCGGCCTACCTCTTCCCGCACGTGCTTTGCCTCCTCATCAGCGGTCCCGTGCCGTTGGGGGCCCCATCCGCCGGGAGGAGCGGTGCCGCAGAGCCCTTGGCGTGCCGTTTCTTCCGGAAATATGTGGCGCCGCGGGGACTGCCGCGGCGGGTACGTTCACGACCGTGCCGCCGATACCTCCGGCGGGATCCTCTCAGCGGATGCGCGGGACGCTCGGAGGACGTCGAATTGTGCCTGCCCCACTACATCGCCTCCCCGACCCGGAACAGCCGCAGCCGACGGCTGCGCGTCGTGTCGGAGCAGCGGGGTAAGCGAGGCGCAACACCAGCCCGCCCCGCACCGGGGCCGGCGCGTACCGAGGGAGCAGCAATATGACCGACCGCAGGCCAGAGGGCACCGCCTACACCGGAGCGAAAGGCTGTCCGCCGCCGATTCCTGCCGACGTGCCCGACCAGCAGGTGCAGGACGGCGAGGACGCCCTCGACGTGATCCTCCCGCCAGGTTCCGAGGACCGCTCAGCCGAGTCGGAGGATGAGCCCGACCCCGACGAGGCCGGCTCGGGCCGCAATGTTGCCCGCAACGCCGGCGTTCACCCGGAACACCCCACCCCGGACGAGTCCACGGGGTGACGGGCAGACCAGGGTCGCTGGGGCCCGGTCCAGGACGGGAGCCCCAGCGATCATCAATCCCAGGGTGTCCGCCTCGCTGATCGGCCGCACGGCGCACATCGCCACCGCGAACTCGTCACGTTCGATCCGCACGTCCACCACGTGCTCGCCGGCTACTCCTCGAGGACGTCCCGCTCAGTCCGTCGAGCGGCGATCCGGTCCAGCTTCACGGGAGCCGTGAATTGACCATGCGTAGGAGTTGTTTCGCGCACGGTGAGCGGAGTTCGGAAGAACCGTCAGAGGGTCTCGGCAGCCGAGAGCCCCTACGGCCAAGTACGAGTACGTGTGCCGCGGCACGCTGTCACCCCCGCGCCCCTGATGGGCAACTTCAAGCCGGCGACACCTCCATGAACAGGTTGGACACGCCGTAACCCACAGGCGGGCAGGAAGCGGCCCAGTGCCCCACGGTCACAGGACGTGTCCCGAAAGAGCCAGGAATGCTCTGTACGAAGCGGGGCATCCGGACATCGTCATGAGCGATACCCGCCCAGCCGTGTCGGCCGGGAGGACGAATCCCCTCGATGAGGAGTTGGCCTTGCTGCATCCCACGCCCGGTGACCTGCGTGCCGCATTGTCCTGCTACGCGGACGCAGTGATCGAGGACGAGCGCCATTCCACCCCGGACACCGTCCGGCGCCGCGAGGACACGGCGTACACCCTGTGCGTCATGACGGGCGTCAACGATGTGCGGCAGGCCCTGAGCACGGCCGACGCACTCCTTCGGACCAGCGCTCCAAGGGTGGCGACGGTCTCGAAGGAGGGAAGGCGGTCGGCGCCCACTCGTCCTACGCGTACAGGCACAGCAGCTGTCTGAAGCAGACGGAAACACCCGGTACGCCGCGAGAGCGCCATGGCTCCACCTCGTCCGCGGTCTGTGATCAGCACCATCTGTGTGAACCGCTTGCGCTGGGAACCGCCTTACGACCGGATCCCTCAAGAAGGACAGATGGGCGCGGAGATCAGTACCCGCTTCCACGGGCGACAACAGGGGTGGACGCTCATGAAACTGACAGTCAGAACCGCCGTGGCAGGAGCAGTCCTCGCCGCCGCCACCGCGTTACTGGCAGCTCCGGGAGCCTCAGCGGCTGATGACCCCAAAGATGGGGGCGTGAGCCGCTGTTCGGAAGGCAAGGTCTGCATCTTCGACGGCCACGACAACACCGGGGACGTCCTGCAGCTCGATCCGGTGGACGTCCGCAACATCGGCTGGGCGTGGAACGATCGGGCCGGCTCGGTATGGAACCGCAGTGACCGTCATGTGTGCATCTGGACCGACGAGAACTTCCGCGGCCTCGATTGGATCATCGAGCCGGGTAACAAGCAGGAACTTCTGTTCTCGTACGACAACGCGGTGACCAGCATCGAGGCCCATTACGGCTATGGCTGCGGTGGCTGAGCAGACCAGTTGACCGAACCCGCCATCCACCCGCGCTTCGAGGGAGGATGGCGGGATAGGCCACCGGATGGTGTCCCCGCCGCGTGCTCGCCGGCCGGAGTGCACCTTTCACGAGTAGCGCCATGCCCTCCGGGTCTCGCGCGACGAGGACTTCACGTACGCCGTTGTGTGCGGCGCCGGAGACACAACACCTCGTCCGAGTCCAGACGGCGCTCGTCGAACTCTTCGTAGTTGGAGCCCGCTCGGTCGTCATTGAGTGGACGGCCGCCCTTCCACACAGCAAGGTCATAGCTCGGAGGCGCATCGTCGCAGGACGCAGTTCTGCCGACGCCCGACGAACCGCACTCGAACGTCCACGGGTGATCCGTAGGAGACCCCCCGCTACCCACCGCGGCGACGGCGCAACGTCAAGTCGCCCGGGCGCGATTCATCAATCTTCGCCCCGCACGATGTGCGCTTCTCCCTGCTTGTCCAGGCTCGTCCCGGATCCTGCCCTCGGCTCTGTCCGGGCCGGCTGGTACGTCCGCACTCTGCCCTCGACGCGCTTCCGCCCGTTCGGCGTTCCCTCGGCTCCTCCGATGCCCATGAGTCACCTCCTGTCGTTGTCGGTTCAGGTGCCGCCTACCCGGCGCCACCTGCGGCACACGCGTCCGCCGCCCGTACGGCAGAGCCCAACCGCAGGGGTGGTCGACCATCGAGGTCGCCGGCCCGTCCGGGCCTGCTCGTCATGATGCCCCGCACCAACTCCACGCCCCTGTGCCTGGCGCGCCCGGAATCGCCGGCTCTCCGGACGGTCACAGCAGGGCTCCCCAAGTCATCCGAAGCGGCCCCAGGACGGGCGCTGCTGCCGTGACGCGTGCCGACCGAGGGCAGACGAGGTCGACGTGCCGGGGCTGTACTCCTCTCTGTCTGCCGCGTGAGCTTGAGCGACGTACGCGAAACCAGATCGTCATCCGCCGCCGGCCCTCCCCCGGCCTTGGCCGCTACCGCGGGAGGACGCCGTCGTCGTCACGCGCCACAGGAGGGGCGGAGCTGAGAGTCGGGAGCCCTCGGGGCGGTGGAAGCTCACCACGACCACGTCAGGGAATCCGGGAGCGCCGCTGGTCCAGGTGCCTGATGACGGGCGTGGCGGTCGCGCCGTGCAGGAGTACGGAGGCAAGGATCGTGAACGCCGTGACCGCCCACAGCTCGTCGGCGTACGGGCCGAACGGCCCCTCCCTGAGTGCGTACGCGAGATAGAAGAGCGACCCGATGCCCCGGATGCCGAACAGAGCCGTGACCGCGCGCTCTCGCAACGCGGACGGGAACCCCAACTGGGCGGCAGCGCCGGCGAGTGGACGGACCACGACGATGAGAGCGATCCCCAGGAGAGCACCTTGCGGGCTGAGGACCGACAGCCCGTCGGCGACCAGGTAGCCGCCCAGGAGGAAGAGCAGGACAGCGGTCAGCAGACGCTCGATCTGTTCGCTGAAGCCGTGGAGCACTTGGTGGTATCCGTGGTTGCGTTCGGCGGCCCGGATGGTGCAGGCCGCGACGAAAACAGCGAGGAATCCGTATCCGTGGACCAACTCGGTGATGCCGTAGGCGGTGAAGGTGACACCGAGCGCGGTGAACCCTTCCGTCTGCTGCGAGAGGCGTACGTGGGGGGAGCGGAAGAACAGCCAGCGGAGGAATCGGCCGACGGCCACTCCCGCGATCAGCCCGAGGGCTGCGCGCAGCAGTACGTCGGCCAGCAGCCAGTGGCCGATCCAGTCCCCGGACCAGCCATCACCTGCCGCGGTCGCAAGGGCGACGGCGGCGAGTACGAACGGCAGGGCCAGCCCGTCGTTGAGACCGGCCTCGGACGTCAGCGTGAAGTGCACCTCCTTTTCGTCGTCCTCGTCCTCGCCGCTCGTGGGCTCTCCGACCCGCACTTCCGCGGCCAGCACGGGATCGGTCGGCGCCAGCGCCGCAGCCAGGAGCAGGGCCACCGCCGGAGGCCAGTCCATGAGCCACCACCCCAGCACCGCCATGGCGGCGATGGTGAGCGGAAGGGCCAGTCCGAGGAAGCGCCAGGCCCCTGCCCACGCCCGCCATCCGAACGGCCTGTCGATCGCCAGCCCCGCGCCCATCAGCGACACGATCACGCAGACCTCCGTCACATGCTCGACCCAGACCCCGTCCCGTACGGGGTCGACGACGGGCACGTCAAAGGGCAGGAGGGCGATCGCCGCGCCGGCGACAAGGAACACCATGGGCAGGGAAAAGGGACGCCGCCGGACCACCGGGGGAAGGACTGCGGCCATGAGGATGCCGATGCCTGCAGCCATGTATATGCCGTGCGCCAATGTCATTCGGTTTCAGGTCTTCCGTCGATTCAGGCCGCAAGCAGACGGATGAGGCGGTCGCGCTCACTGCGGTTACGGCGGGAGGAACATCCGGATACCCCGCTGCCCACCCCCCACGCCCGCTCCACGGAACGCGGCCGCTGCCCGCTGTCCGCCTCCACCTGCCCTTACGGGCCCCGGCGCCGCGCAGGGCTGCATCAGATGCATGGGATCGGGCGTCGGGGCAAGGTGGAGGACATGACGACGACCCTCGGTGCCATTGTTCTCGGTACGCCCGATCCGCCCGCCCTGGCCGACTTCTATCGCGCTCTGCTGGCATGGGAGGAGGCGGAACGGGGGCCCGAGTGGGTCCGGCTGCGGGCTCCGGGACAGGAGCGTCCCAGTCTCAGTTTCCAGAGGGAGGCGGACCACACGCCCCCTGTCTGGCCCCCACGAGCAGGCACCCAGCAGATGCAGGCGCACCTTGATCTGCAGGTCGACGATCTGGAAGCGGAGACCGCGCGGGCCTGCGCCCTGGGCGCGACGTTGGAGGAGCACCAGCCGCAGAAGGACGTGCGTGTCCTGCGCGATCCACACGGTCACCCGTTCTGCCTTTTCCTCCCGGGCGCCTGAGAACGGCGTTGCCCGCATCTGGTCCTGCGCCCCCTGCACGGGCGGAGCGGCTCTACGGAGAATCTGCCGAGAGACAAGTGGTGTCCGTATCGACGACGGCGATCTTGTCATCGGCCGCAAAGTCTTCCGTCCTGTCAGCCACAGGCCGGCCGTGGACCTCTGCGAAGGGAACCGGACCGACGACTCGCGAGCCCGGACGCAGTGGCTGCGCAGGAAGAGCAGCGCCTCGGTCCGCTCGTCCGGGCCGGAAACGTCGCATCGCCCGAGGCCTTGTCGACGGTCAGGACGGGGCTGTCGAGCCCGTCATCGGTGTCTCTGCGTGACAGCCGCGGCGGCCGGGCGGTAACGGAACCTCGGTGAAGGCCCACCGCGTCTTCACCGAGGT
>NZ_JBEXXX010000091.1:0-6785 GCF_040630635.1 Streptomyces sp. NPDC005761
CCGCGAACACCGGATACGCCTCATACAGCTCCCGGCCCATCCCCAACCGCTGCGCACCCTGCCCCGTGAACAAGAACGCCACCTTGCCCACCGGCCGCACCGCACCCCGCACCACCGAAGCCGCAACCCCACCCTCGGCCAGCACGGTCAGGCCCCGCACCAACTCCTCACGGTCAGCGACCGCAACCACCGCACGATGCTCCAACACCGCCCGCGACACCACCGACGAAAAACCCACATCCAACAGCGAAGTCGAAGCCCTTACCCGCTCCAGCAACTTGGCCGCCTGGGCGGACAGACCCGCCTCGCTCCGCGCTGACAACACCACCGGAACCACCGGCACCTCAACAACGGCGGTCGTCTCCGGCACCTCGACCACCGGAGCCTGCTCCACGATCACGTGGGCGTTCGTCCCACTCAGACCGAACGACGACACACCCACCCGACGCGGACGATCCCGCACCGGCCACACCCGCGACTCCGTCAACAACTCCACCGCACCCACAGACCAATCCACCTGCGGCGTCGGCACATCCACATGCAACGTCCTCGGCAACACACCATGCCGAATCGCCTGCACCGCCTTGATCACCCCACCCACACCCGCCGCAGCCTGTGTGTGGCCAAGGTTCGACTTCAGCGAGCCGAGCCACAACGGATCGCCGTCCGGACGGCCCTGCCCGTACGTCGCCAGCAACGCCTGCGCCTCGATCGGATCACCCAACCGAGTACCCGTCCCATGCGCCTCCACCAGGTCGACGTCCGAGGCCGTCAACCCCGCGCCCTCCAGCGCTGCCCGGATCACGCGCTGCTGCGACGGACCGTTGGGAGCCGTCATGCTGCTGGAGGCACCGTCCTGGTTGATGGCGCTTCCCCGGATCACCGCGAGGATCGGGTGGTTGTTCCGCTGGGCGTCCGACAAGCGCTCCAGCATGAGGACGCCGACGCCCTCCGAGCAGCCGGTGCCGTCCGCGTCGGCGGCGAAGGACTTGCAACGGCCGTCCTTCGCCATGCCCCGCTGATGACTGAAGTAGAGGAACATGTCCGGCGTCGTCATCACCGTCACGCCGCCGACCAGCGCCATCGAGCACTCGTCGGAGCGCAGGGCCTGGGCGCCCAGGTGCAGGGCCACGAGCGAGGACGAGCAGGCGGTGTCCACCGTCAACGACGGGCCTTCGAGGCCGAGGGTGTAGGAGACGCGCCCCGAGACGAGGCTGCCGCCGGTCGTGGCGGCGGCCTCGGTGCCCAGCGCGTAGTCGTGGTACATCAGGCCGGCGAAGACGCCGGTCCGGCTGCCCTTCAGGGAGAGGGGATCGATCCCCGCACTCTCCACCGCCTCCCAGGACGCCTCCAACAGCAACCGCTGCTGCGGATCCATCCCCAATGCCTCACGAGGCGAGATACCGAACACCCCGGCATCGAAATCAGCCGCGTCGTACAGAAAACCACCCTCACGCGTCACCGTACGATTCGGCTTCCCCGGCTCCGGATCGTAAAGCCCCTCCACATCCCACCCACGGTCCACCGGAAACCCCGACACACCGTCCCGGCCCTCCACCACCAGATCCCACAACTCATCCGGAGAACCCACCCCACCCGGATAACGACACGCCATCCCCACGATCGCAATCGGCTCGCCGCTGGACTTGCGTTCGGCGGCAGCGAGCCTTTTGCGCATGTCGCGCAAGTCGGCTGTCGCCCGGCGCAGATACTCGAGAAGTTTTTCCTCGTTACTCACCGAGCATGCCCTCCTGTGTCATGACGTTCAGCGGACCGCGGACCCGAGCAGGTGACGGAATGAGCGGGACAAGGGAATGAAGCGTGGGACCACTCGGAAAATTACGGTGCCGGTGGACCTGTTGCCCACCCCTTAGTCGTGCCCTGGGCCCCCCACAATCGGGCCCCTGCCCCACCCCGGTCACCCCAGAGCCGGGGTGGGGTTGCCGAACCGTCCCGATGGGTGGCGCGCAGCCGATCGGAGCCCGTAGGACCGGCCTCACCTGCGAGGGAGGACGCGGCCACGGAGCGCCGGCCCCGTCCCTGCAGCCCGGATCCCCCTTCCGGTGACGCCTTCATAGGGGCGGGTAGGGGTACTGGTTCGGGCCCGCCGGGGCTAGCGTCGGGGCCCGGTATCCCATGCCCGCCGGGCACGTGGGCAGCCGGCTGTCCGCGGGCGGATTCTGCCGCTGCGGGCCCGGCGCGGGCCGGCGATCCCGGAACAGCCTTCCACCCCTTCGCGCCTGAAACCGGAGTCATCATGTGGGATGAACAGTTCGACATTCTCCTTCGGAAGCAGATGTCCTTCCTTCCCCCGGACGAGCCGATCACGGGGGACATGAGAATGCGCGAATACGGTCTCGATTCGCTGGGCATGATCGAGCTGCTCGCCGGCCTCGAATCCGCTTACGCCGTGCACTTCCGCGACGAGGCGCTCTCCCTGGAGATATTCGAGACCCCGGACGTTCTCTGGAACGCACTGCAACGTCTGCGCTGAGGGCCGGTGACATGCATAGCGTCCCGGCATTGCGTCTGCACGAGGGCGACCGGGCCCGGCTGGAGGCTCTGACCCGCATGTCGACCGCGCCCGCCGGGCTCGTCCGGAGGGCACGGATCGTGCTGCTCGCCGCAGGGGGTGCCTCGAACACGGAGGTCGCCGCCCAGCTGCGGGTCTCCCGTCCGACCGTCATCAAGTGGCGTACGCGGTACGCGGATGCGGGTATCGCGGCGCTCGGCGACCTGCCCCGGCCGGGACGTCCCGCAACAGTGGACGAGGTGGCGGTGCTCGTCGCGACACTCGCGGACGGCGCCAGGCCGCCGGCCCGGCTGCGGGCCCCGTACTGGTCGTCGCGGCTGCTCGCCGGTGAATTGGGGATCGCCCACTCCACGGTGGCGCGCGTGTGGCGCAAGTGGGGGGTCCGGCCGCATCGTCCCGAGGCCTTCCAACTGCCCGCCGTTCCGCCCCTGCCGCCCGGGGTTCATCGCGGGGTCGTCGGTGTCTTCCGCGCGTCGTCGTGGAACGCCGTGGTCCTGCGGGCGGACGAGCGGACGGGGCACCGGGCCGAGGAACGGTTCCGCCCCCTGCTGGTCGACCGGGCCGGACCGGGGGCGGACAGCGCCTCCGCACCGGCCGCCTTCCTCAACCTCCTGGACGCCGTCGCCCAGGCCCACCCCTACCCGAGGCTGCACCTGCTGCTGAACGGGACGGGTGCGGTGCGTTCCCGGGGCGTACGCGAGTGGCTCGTGAGAAATCCCCGGGTCTCCCTGCACCATGCGCCGGCCACCCGCTCCTGGGCCGATCTCACCGAGGTCCTCCTGCGGCTCGCGGGCACCGGGCACCGCTCCACCTCATCCATCCATCGCCAGCCGGGGAACACTCATGGACCAGACGTCGGCCCACGCCCTCTATGACCGTTTTCTGCGCGGACTCGCGCGGTCCCCGCAGGGGGTCGCCATCCGGGCCGGCGACGCCTCGTTGACGTACCGGGAACTGTACGACCGGGCGCTGAGCTGGGCGGGCTCGTTGCTGGCCGCGTTCCCGGAGCGCCCGGCCGCGGTGGGCGTGCTCGCGGGCAAGGGACTCGACGCCTATACGGGCATCCTGGCCTGCCTGTTCACCGGGGTGCCGATGGTTCCGCTGCAGCCCTCCTTCCCCGTGCTCCGCACTCTCCAGATGCTCGAAGCGGCTGGGGTCCAGGCGCTGATCGTGGACGGCGAGGCGGTCACGGCGCTGGAGAAGCTCCGCGCCGAAGGCGTCACGCTTCCCGCTCTGCTGGAGGGGGCCGAGGGCGGCACCGCCGGGGTGATCGCCCCCGATCCGGCTGCACGCCTGACCCATCCGTGCCCGGTCGCGCCCGACGACGTCGCGTACGTGCTCTTCACCTCGGGCTCCACCGGCCGCCCCAAGGGCGTGCCGGTCACGCACGCCAACGGAGCCCACTACTTCGGCCTGCTCGACGCGCGGTACGACTTCGGTCCGCACGATGTGTTCTCCCAGAACTTCGATCTGAACTTCGACTGCGCGATGTTCGACCTGTTCTGCGCGTGGGGCGCCGGTGCCACGCTGGTGGCCGTGCCGCCGAACGCTTACCGGGACCTGCCCGGGTTCGTCGCCGAACAGGGCGTCACCGTCTGGTTCTCCACCCCCAGCGCGATCGGCCTGATCCGCCGTACGGGCGGGCTCGCGGACGGCGCACTGCCCTCATTGCGCTGGAGCTTCTTCGCGGGCGAGGCGGTGACCTGCCAGGACGTGACGGACTGGCAGCGCGCGGCGACGGGTTCAGCCATCGAGAACCTCTACGGTCCCACCGAGCTGACGATCACCATCACCCGGCACCACTGGTCACCCGAGCGGTCGCCCGGGATCTCCGTCGCGGGTGTCGTCCCGATCGGACCGGTGCACGCGGGGCACGCCTGGATGCTGCTCGGCACGGACGGCGAACCGGAACCGCTGGAAGGAGAGTTGTGTGTCGCCGGACCGCAGCTCACCGCCGGCTATCTGGACCCGGCCGACGACGCGGGCCGGTTCCTGGACCGGGACGGACTGCGCTACTACCGGACGGGCGACCGGATCCGGCTCGGCGAGGACGGGCAGTTGCTCTACCTCGGCCGACTGGACCAGCAGGTTCAGGTCCGTGGCGTACGGATCGAACTGGCGGAGATCGACGAGGCGTTGCGCCGGTGCCCGGGGGTGGACGACGCCGTCGCGGTGCCGGTTCCCTCCGAGCAGGGCGTCACTCTGGCGGCTTTCCACACCGGCGAGCGCGTGCCGCCCGTCACCCTGGCCCGCGAGCTGAGCAACACGCTCCCCCGGTCCGCACTCCCCCAGCATTTCTTCCACATCGCGGAATTTCCGCTCAACTCCAATCGGAAGATCGACCGCCGCGCGCTGCTGCACCGCGCACTGGAGCTGCTCGGCCGACCGCGCTGAAACCCAAGCACGGCAGGGCCCCGGAGCCCTGGTCCGCCATCGATGAGTACGCGACACGCCGACGCGTACCTGATACGCTCAGCGTGTTACGTACCCAGGGTCATGACGCAGGAAGGCATGGACGATTGCCATGACAGAAAACAAGCCCCGCGCGGGGCTCAAGGAATGGCTCGGCCTCGTGGTGATCGTCCTGGTCACCCTGCTGATCGCCATTGACATCTCGGTTCTCGGCTTCGCGATCACGCCCATCAGCGAGTCGCTCAGGCCGAGCGCCACCCAGCTGCTGTGGATCATGGACATCTACAGCTTCGTGCTGGCCGGTGCGCTGATCACGATGGGCTGGGTGGGCGACCGCTTCGGGCGTCGGAAGCTCCTGATCATCGGCGCCCTGGTCTTCGGCGTCGCGTCCGCACTCGCCGCGACGGCGGACAGCCCCGAGATGCTCATCGCCTCGCGCGCCCTGCTGGGACTCGGCGCCGCGACGCTGACGCCGACCTCCCTGGCCCTGATCCGCAACATGTTCCACGACTCCAAGCAGCGGAAGTCGGCCATCGCCGCCTGGAGCGGGACCCTCGCCACCGGGGCGGCCCTCGGTCCGGTCGTGGGCGGCCTGCTGCTGAACCACTTCTGGTGGGGCTCGGTCTTCGTGATCAACACCCCGGTGATGGTGCTGGTGCTGATCCTGGCCCCGATCCTGCTGCCGGAGCGGCGCGACCCCTCGCGCGGCAAGCTGGACGTGCTCGGTGCGTTCCTGTCGGTCGCGGGCATCATGCCCTTCATCTACGGACTCAAGGAGCTGGCCGTCGACGGCTGGTCCCGCGAGTCCGCGATCTGGGCCGCCGTCGGCGCCGTCCTGCTGATCGCCTTCGTGCAGCGCCAGCGCATGACGTCCCACCCGCTCATCGACATCTCGCTGTTCCGCTACGGCGGCTTCACCGGGGCCATCCTGACGAACCTGATGGTGATGTTCTCCTTCATGGGCGTCAGCATCCTGACCAACCAGTACCTCCAGATGGTGCTGGACATGACACCCTTCCGGGCGGCCCTGTGGTCCATGGCGGTGATGCCGGCGATCGGCATCGCGGTCGGCCTCGTCTCGGCCCTCTCCCGCAAGGTCAAGCCGGTCTATCTGGTCGCCAGCGGCATGCTGGTGATGGCCATCGGTTTCGGCGTGCTCAGCCGCCTCACCGTGGATTCGAACGTCGCCGTCCTGCTGGTGGGCGTGGGGCTGATGGCGGCCGGCATGACGGCCTCCAAGACGCTCACGGCGGAGATCGTCGTCACCTCCGCGCCGAAGGAGCACGCCGGATCGTCCACCGCCACCTCGGAGACGTTCACCGAGTTCGGCAGCGCGTTCGGCTTCGCCGTCATCGGCAGCATCGGGTCCGCCATCTACCGGCATGACATGAACGCGGTTAACCCGGCCGGCCTCGGCGGCGAGGCGCTGGAGGCGGTGCGCAACACGATCGGCGGTGCCGCGACCGTCGCCGCCCAGCAGCCGGCCGCGGTCGGCGCCGAACTGCTCGCCACCAGCCGCGAGGCCTTCACCCACGGCCTCCAGGTGGCAGCGCTCTCCGGGGCCGCCGCCATGGTCGTGGTCGCCGCGATCGTCGCCGTGCTGCTGCGCAAGGTACCGATCGAGACGGGCGAGCCGATCGACCCGTACGACATCGACGCACCCGCGACCGTGCCCTCCCCCAAGCGCATGCAGCCCACCGCGGGCTGAGCCGGCCGGGGGCGCCGCACGCGTGGAAGGGGGCTGGTTGCCCACCCGGCCGGGTGGGCAACCAGCCCCGTTGATAATATCGGAGGGGAGGGTAAGAGTGTAGAGCCGTGGGGGGTGGTCGCGGGGGGGGGC
>NZ_JBEXXX010000092.1:0-6363 GCF_040630635.1 Streptomyces sp. NPDC005761
AGGACCAGCGTGTTCACGAAGAACCCGACCAGATCCTCCAGCGCATCGTCCGTACGACCCGCCACCGGCGAACCGATCGGGACGTCCTCCCCGGCACCCAGCCGGAACAACAGCACGGCCAAGGCCGCCTGCACCACCATGAACGGGCTCGCCTGATGCTCCCGAGCCACCTCCTCCACCCGCCGATGCAACTCGGCGGAGGTCTCCAGCGGGACGGCGTCACCTCGGTAGGTCGAACGAGCAGGGCGCGGTCGGTCGGTGGGAAGCTCCAGCTCGGCCGGCAGCCCGTCCAACGTGTCCTGCCAATAGAGGAGTTGCTGTGACAGGGCGCTCTCCGGGTCGTCCTCGGAGCCGAGCACCTCGCGCTGCCACAGGGTGAAGTCGGCGTACTGCACCGGCAGCGGCGCCCAGGCCGGCGGCCGGCCTGCCGTGCGGGCCGCGTACGCGGTCGTGAGGTCACGCGCCAGGGGACCCATCGACCAGCCGTCACCGGCGATGTGATGGATCAGCACGAGTAGCACATGCTCCTCCGGAGCGACCTCGAACAGCCACGCCTTCAGCGGGAGTTCGGTGGCCAGGTCGAAGCCGTGGCGCACCGCCTCCGCGATCCGGTCCGTGAGTTCGCCCTCCTCGACGCGTGCGACGACGGGGTCCAGGCGTACCGCGGCCGGGTCCAGCACCACCTGATGTGCGCCCGTGGCCTCCTCGACGAAGACCGTACGCAGGCTTTCGTGCCGGGTCACGATGTCCACCAGTGCGGCCCTCAGGGCCTCGCGGTCCAGAGTGCCGGTGAGGCGCAGCGCCGTAGGCAGGTTGTAGGTGGGGCTCGGCCCCTCGAACCGGTTGAGGAACCAGAGGCGCTGCTGGGCGAAGGACAGCGGGATCCGCTCAGGGTGCGCCCGTGCGGTGAGGGCCGGGCGGGATCCGTCCGCCGAGCCGAGCGCTGCGGCCAGACCGGCCACCGTCGGTGCCTCGAAGAGGCGCCGCACCGCGACCTCCACGCCCAGGACGGAGCGGACCCTGTTCATCAGCCTCGTCGCCAGCAGCGAATGTCCGCCGAGGTCGAAGAAGCTGTCGTCGATACTCACCTCGGGCACGCCCAGCACCTCGGCGAACAGCGTGCAGAGGATGTCCTCCTGCGGGGAGCGGGGCCTGCGTCCGGTCGTGTGGCCGGAGAAGTCCGGCGCGGGCAGGGCCTTGCGGTCCAGCTTGCCGTTAGCGGTCAGCGGCAGTGCGCCGACCTCCATGAACACGGACGGGACCATGTAGGCGGGCAGGTGCCGGGCCAGCTGCGTGCGGAGCGCCTTCGGGTCGACGACCGTCCGCGCGAGGGGTACGACGTAGGCGACGAGGCGCCGGTCGCCGGGGCGGTCCTCCCGCACGATCACGGCGCTCTGTGCCACGCCGGGGGCGTGGTCCAGCTCGGTCTGTACTTCGCCCAGTTCGATCCGGAAGCCGCGGACCTTGACCTGGTCGTCCGCGCGGCCCAGGTATTCGAGCTCTCCACGGTCGGTCCAGCGGGCGAGGTCGCCGGTGCGGTACATGCGGTCGCCGGGCGCGCCGTACGGATCCGCGACGAAGCGCTCCGACGTCAGGCCGGGGCGGCCGGAGTAGCCGCGGGCCAGTCCGGGGCCGGCGATGTACAGCTCGCCCTCGACACCTCGGGGAGCCGGGCGCAGCGCTGAATCGAGCACGTAGGTACGCGTGTTGGCGATCGGACGTCCGATCGGGGGCGCCACGTTCCCGGTCAGGGGCTCGCTCATGGTGGCGCAGACGGTCGCCTCGGTCGGCCCGTACGCGTTGAGCATGCGCCGGCCGCGGGACCAGCGGCCCACCAGGTCGGCCGGGCAGCTCTCGCCCGCGACCGCAAGGGTCCGCACCGAAGCCATGGCGTCGTCGGGGAGGGACGGCAGCGCGGACGGGGGCAGCGTCACGTGCGTCACCCGCTGCTCGACGAGCAGAGCGGCCAGCGGCGCGCCCGGCATGAGCCGCTCCTGCGGCGCCATCACCAGACAGGCACCGGCCAGGAGCGCCATGCAGATCTCCGACACCGCGGCGTCGAAGCTGGGCGAGGCGAACTGCAGAACGCGGCTGCCCGGTTCGACGGCGAACGCGTCGATCTGCGAGGCGGCCAGGCCCGGCAGCCCGGCGTGGGAGACGACGACACCCTTGGGCCTGCCGGTGGAGCCGGAGGTGTAGATGATGTAGGCCGGGTGCCGGGGCTCGGGCGAGGTTTCCGGCGTAGCGGCGGAACCGTGCACGGCGTGTCCGGCGGACGGCTCGTGAGGTGCGTCCGTCAGCAGTCGCGGAACGCTGGGTGATCCCAGCCGGCCGCTCAGCGCACTCGTGGTGATCAGGAGCCCCGGTGCCGCGTCGTCGAGCACGTAGGCGATCCGGTCGGCCGGGTAGTCCGGGTCCACCGGCAGGTAGGCGGCACCGGACTTGAGAACGGCGAGCATCGTCACGACGAGTTCGGCGGAGCGGGGCAGCGATACGGCCACCGCTTGTTCCGGTCCGAGCCCGGCAGACCTCAGGCGATGCGCCAACATGTCCGACGCCTCATCGAGTTGGGCGTACGTCAGTACGTCGCCCTCGAAGGCGACAGCCTCCGCGTCAGGGGTGCGAAGTGCCTGGGCGCGGAACAGCTCCGGCAGGGTCGACGCGGGCAGTTCGCGTGCGGGCCCGCTCCAGTCCGTGCCGAGCCGGTCCCGTTCCGCGGCGGTGAGCACCTCGATCCGGCCGAGCGGTGTGCCGGGCTCCTCGGCGATGCTCTCCAGGACCCGTACGAAGCGCTCACCGATCGTGCGCGCGGCCGCCCCGTCGAAGACGTCGGGCCGATGGTCGAGACGGAACGCGAGCGCGCTGCCGGGCAGAGCCACCAGGGCGAGCGCGTAGTGGGTCGCGTCGCGGTTCGTGGCCCCGGACAGACGCAGGCCCGAGGCACCGGCCAGATCGCCGAGGGCGGCGGCGTCGAGCGGATAGTTCTCGAAGACCATGGACGTGTCGAAGAGCGCACCCAGACCCATCAGCTGCTGGATCTCGGCCAGGCCGGTGTGCTGCTGCTCGAGCAGGGCCGCCTGGTCCCGCTGGATGCGGCGCACGAAGCCGGCCACGCTCTCACCGGGGCTGATCCGGGCCCGCAGCGGCAGGGTGTTGATGAACAGCCCGACCATGTCCTCGACCCCGGCCAGATCCGCCGGCCGGCCGGACACGGTGACACCGAAGACCACGTCGTCACGCCCGGTGAGCTGCCCGACGACGATCGCCCAGGCGGCCTCCACCATCGTGTTCAGAGTGACGCCGCACGACCGGGCCTGGGCGGCCAGCGCCGCCGTGGCCCGCTCGGAGAGGGCCAGCTCGACCCGTTCCGGAGCGCTGCCGGGACCCGACTGCGGCGGCCCCGCCAGAGTCGGGCCTTCGAGACCGGACAGGGCCTGCCGCCAGGCCTCGTGCGCTGCGTCCTGGTCCTGGGCGGCGAGGCGGCCCAGATAGTCACGGTAGGGACGTACCCGGGGCAGCTGGTCGGCGCTCCCCGGTGCCGCGTAGAAGCCCAGGAGTTCCCGCACCAGGATCGGGAGCGACCAGCCGTCGAGCACGATGTGATGGTTGGTCAGGACCAGCCGCCAACGGTCGGCGGCGAGCCGGATGAGGACGTAGCGCAGCAGCGGCGGCCGGGCGAGATCGAATCGTTCCCGGTATTCCTTTTCGAGGATCTCCGCCGCATCCGCCGCGCGCTCCGGCTCCGGCAGGTGCGTCAGATCCACCTCGCGCCATGGCAGCGGCGCATCGGCGACGACCACCTGCACCGGCCGGCCCGCCGCGGTCCTGCGGAACGAGGACCGCAGTGCCGTATGCCGGTCCAGGACCATCCGTGCGGCCGTCCGCAGGGCCGCCACATTCGGCGAGCCTTCGATGTCGAAGGCCAACTGGGCGGTGTAGAGATCGGGTTCGGAGTCCCCGTCGTAGGCGCTGTGGAAGAACAGGCCCTCCTGCAAGGGCGACAACGGCAGTACGTCGACGAGCCGCGCCCCTTCCGGAAGGGCCGCCTCGTCGCCCGAGCGCGCGGGCTCCGGTGTGCCACCCGCCCGCACCTCGGCCTCCAGGGCCTCGATCTCGGACTGGGTCACCTCCGCGAGCGGCACGTCGGACGGCGTCAGACCGCCGGCCCCGGGGACCGCGCTGTGCCTGGCCAGTGCGCCCAACGCCTGGAACCAGCCGTCGGCCAGCTCCCGGACCCGCTCCTCGTCGAGCAGCTCGCCCGCCCAGGTCCAGGTGGCGACCAGCTCCGGTCCGTGCGGGCCGTCGTGGGTGGCCGCGTTGACCTCCACCGTGTGGGCGAGGGCGAGCGCGGGGTCCTCGCCGGCGCCGGTCAGCGGCGCCATCGTCCAGTCCGCGACACGGCTGCCGGCCGTGACCGCGCCCGGCGTGAACCGGCCGAGGTAGTTGAAGCCGAGCTGCGGGCGGGCGCCCGCTTCGAGCGCGGGTGCCGTCCTCGGATTGAGGTGGCGCAGCAGCCCGTAGCCGATGCCCTTGTCCGGCACGGCTCGCAACTGCTCCTTGATGCGCTTCAGTACCGTCCCGACGGCCGGGCCGCCGGCCCGCGCACCCACGGCGTCGTACGCACCGGGGGCCAGCCGCACGGGATAGATGCTGGTGAACCACCCCACGGTGCGCGACACGTCCGCACCGGGAGCGATCTGCTCCGCACGCCCGTGTCCTTCGAGGTCGACGAGTACGTCAGCGGTCGCCGGGTTGCCGTGGCGGCGCCGCCACTCGGTGGCGGCCATCGCGAACCCGGCGAGCAGGACGTCCTCGATGCCCGCGTGGAACCGGGCGGGGGTGGCCCCCAGGAGGCTTTCCGTGATGTCGGTGGGAAGCCGCAGCTCCAGGCTCCGCGCAGTGGCGAAGGTGTCACGTGCCGGGTCGAGCGCGCGGTCGGTGAGCAACGGGTCGGGTCCGGTGAGCGTCGCCTGCCACAGCCCCTGCTCCTCCTCCCGTGCCGGAGCCAGCGCCGCCTCCGTGAGCTTCCGTGCCCAGCTGCGGAACGACGTGCCCACCGGAGCGAGTCCGGGCTCGCGCCCCTCGGACACGGCCTGCCAGGCCTCCGCCAGATCCTCCGCCAGGATGCGCCAGGACACCCCGTCGACGGCGAGGTGATGCACGACCAGCAGCAGTCTGCCCTGTCGCTCGTGACCCCGGTCGAACCACACGGCACGCACCATGGCACCGTCGCGCGGGTCGAGGCGGCGCCTGGCCGCCTCGCCCTCGGCGGAGAGGGCCGCCCGGAGTGCGTCGTCGTCCAGCCGCGACGCGTCGACACGTCGCACACAGGAGTCCGCTGCCACCGTGCCCGGGGCCGTTGTCTCGAGGGACCAGCCCCCGGGCGTCTCGGCCGGGTGCATCCGCAGGCGCAGCGCGTCGTGGTGGTCGAGCAGCGTCCGGACGATGGCACACAGACGTTGCTCGTCCAGCTCGGAGGGAGTGTGCAGGACGACCGACTGGTTGAACTGGTCGATGGAGCCCCCGCGTTCCGCCAGCCAGTGCATGACGGGAGTGAGCGCCAGCTCACCCACCGCGGGCAGCTCCTCGGCCGTCGCGGCCTCATCGGCACCCCGACCGGCGACGGCGCCCGCCGCCGCGAGGCCCTCGACCGTCTTGTGCTCGAAGACGTCACGGGCCGAGATGGTCAGCCCGGCGCGGCGTGCGCGGCTGACCAGCTGGATGGACATGATGCTGTCGCCGCCGAGGTCGAAGAAGCTGTCGTCGATCCCGACCTCGGGAACGCCGAGGACCTGGGCGAAGGTTGCGCAGAGCAGTTCTTCCTGGGGCGTTCTGGGGGCGCGGCTGTGGGCGGCAGCGGTGAACTCGGGGTCGGGCAGGGCCTTGCGGTCGAGCTTGCCGTTCGCGGTGAGGGGGAGTGCGTCGAGGGTGACGAATGCGGCGGGGACCATGTAGTCGGGCAGGGCGCCGGCTGCGTGGGTGCGTGCCGTGGTGGTGTCGGGCCCGGTGCCCGGGGTGGCGACGAGGTAGGCGATGAGTCGGTCGTCGCGGACGATGACAGCTGCCTGGGTGACGCTGTCGAGTGCGGTGAGGACGGTTTCGATCTCGCCGAGTTCGATGCGGTGTCCGCGGATCTTGACCTGGTGGTCGGCGCGGCCGAGGTATTCGATCTCGCCGTCGGTGGTCCAGCGGGCGAGGTCACCGGTGCGGTACATACGCGTGCCGGGGGTGCCGTACGGGTCGGCGACGAAGCGTTCGGCGGACAGGGCGGGGCGGTTGAGGTAGCCGCGGGCCAGTCCGGGGCCCGCGACATACATTTCGCCGGGGATGCCTGGGGCTGCGGGCTGGAGTGCGGTGTCCAGG
>NZ_JBEXXX010000093.1:0-6031 GCF_040630635.1 Streptomyces sp. NPDC005761
AGTGCGGGGCCGGTGGCCATGGCCGTACCGGCCACGGCCAGACCGGCCAGACCCGAAGCCCGGAGAAGATTCCGACGGGACGAGGCAGGGGGCGAAGCATGGGCGGACATGACGGAGGTACTCCTCGCGTTGTCGATGCGTGCTCGGTGAGAACCGACTGCCGGTCGGTCGCGGTCAGATCGTGTTGCGGTACGGCGGCATGAAGCGCATCCGCGGCATCTGGTCGGCCAGCACTCCCCCGTCCACGACGAGGCGCGCGCCGGTGAGGTACGCCCCGGCGTCCGAGGCGAGCAGCAGCAGCGCGCCCACGCATTCGTCGGGCCGTGCGTACCTGCCGAGCGGAATGCGCTCGCGGTACGCGGACTCGAAGGCCTCGCGGTCGAAGGGGAATTCGCCGTCGATGGGGGTCTCGACCATGCCGGGGGCGAGGGTGTTGGCCGTGATCCCGTGCGGGGCGAGTTCGACGGCGAGCGTCTCCGTGAGCAGTTGGGCGGCGGCCTTGGACGCGTTGTAGTGGGCCAGACCGGCCTCCGCGACCAGGGCGTTCTTCGAGGTGATGGTGATGATGCGGCCGGCGACGGCGTCGGCCGTCATGTGCTCGGCGATGCGCTGGCTGAGGAAGAAGACGGCGTCGACGTTGACCCGCATGATGCGCGACCAGCCGGCCGGGGTGATCTCGTTGAAGCGCTCCAGGGCCGCCGTGCCCGCGTTGTTGACCAGGATGTGGAGCGGACCGGCCTCGGCCCGCACGGTGTCGGCGAAGCCGGCCAGCGCCTCGGTGTCCGCGAGGTCCTGCCCGTACACACGGCACCGCCGGCCGAGGTCCTCGACGGCTGCGGCGGTGTCGGCGATGCCCTCGGCCCCGGGCAGGTCGACGAGGACCAGATCGGCACCCGCCTCGGCGAGCCCGACGGCGAACGACCGGCCGAGGCCCCGGGCGGCCCCCGTGACGACGGCGGTGCGACCGGTCAGGTCGAAGCGGTCGGTTCCGCGGGGCGGGACGGCTGCGGTCATCGCGGGATTCCTTCGGACGAGGAGGGACGGGAGAAGCGAGTGGTGGGCCGCCGCGCGGGGACACAACAGGGTGGGAGCGCGGCGGCCCGGCTGCGGACCGGCAACCGGGGCCGGGGGGCGGCCCGGGCGCCGGTCCGCAGACTGCGGGAACGGCCGGGTTCAGCCGTTCAGGCCCAGCAGATCGAGCGAGGGCCGGTGGATGATCTCCTCCACCGCGTCCGCGTCGAGCGGCGGCAGTCCGGGGATACCGGGGATGCGGGCGATCTCCCGCAGCCCCTTCACGGAGTCGTCGACCGTGGTGAACGGGTAGTCGCTGCCGAACAGCACCTTGTGGAAGACCCCGTAGTCCTGGACGAGCCGGAGGCTGTGCCAGAGCTGGAAGGGCCGGTAGTGCAGGGCACTGAGGTCGGCGTACACGTGCGGGTGCTTGCGGATGACCGCGATGCACTCGCCCTCGAAGGGGTGGCCGAGGTGGGCGAGGACCATCCGCAGTTCCGGGTGGCGGATGGCGACGGCGTCCAGGTGCCGGGGCATCGCCCATTCCAGCGGTGCGCTGGAGACGAACGTGGTGCCGGTGTGCACCAGGAGGGGCAGGCCGTTCCGTTCGGCGTACGTGTACAGCTCGTCGTACTCCTCGGCTGCCGGGTCGAAGCCCGCGTACATCGGCATCAGTTTGATGCCGCGCAGGCCCAGCTCCTGGTGGCCGTATCGCAGTTCCTCCTGCCACCCGGGCTGGGTGGGGTCGAGTGCCAGGTAGCCGATGAGCCGGTCGGGATGTTCTCCGACGTACGCGGCCACGGCCGCGTCGTCGACCCAGAGCCCGCTGCGGCGCGCCTTGCCGCCGACGACGATCGTGCGGGTGGAAGCAGGCGCCGTGGCGGCGTATTCCTCCCACTTCACCGTGAGGTCGACCTCACCCGCGTGGGCGCGGGCGGAGTCGGAGCTGAACGGGTCCGTGAAGTCGTGGCTGTGCCGGAACAGGTGCGAGTGGACGTCGGTGATCATGTGCGGTTCCGCTTCTCCCAGCCGTCCGCGAACATGTTCCAGAAGCGGTGGCTGGGCGGGTGTTCCTCGAAGACCTCGTCGACGAGCTCGACGCCGAGCCCCGGGGCGGTCGGCAGACCGATGCGGCCGTCCGCCATGGGGAGGGTGCCCTTGAGGGCGTCGAAGACGAACGGCTCCAGGAGCCCGTCGAAGGTTTCGAGGATCTTGAAGTTGGGGATTCCGAGCGCCGCGTGCACCGAGACGGTGGTGCAGAGAGGCGAGTTGGAGTTGTGCGGGGCCACGAGCATGCCGTGGGTGTCAGCGATCGCGGCCAGCTTCCTGACCTCGGTGAAGCCGCCGGCCATGGAGAGGTCGGGCTGGATGATGTCGACGGCGTTCGTGGCGAAGAGCTGCTTGTACTCGTAACGGTTGTGGAAGTGCTCCCCACCGGAGATGGGGAAGGCCGCGCGTTGCCGCAGCTCCGCGTACCGCTCGATGTGGGTCCACGGCATCGGCTCCTCGAACCAGCCGATGTCGAAGGGTTCCAGCTCCCGCACGAGGCGGGCGGCGGTCGGCATGGCGAAGCGGGCGTGGCCCTCGATGAAGAGGTCGATGTCCGGTCCGACGGCTTCCCGGACTGCTGCCACGAGGTCGATGGAGCGGCGCAGTTCGGCGCGCTCCAGCTCGTGCAGGCCGGGGCCGAAGGGGTCGAACTTGAGGGCGGTGTAACCCTTGGCCACGGTCTCCTTCGCCTTGGCGGCAAAGATCCCGGGCTCGCGCTCCCCGGTGTACCAGCCGTTGGCGTACACCCGGACGTCGTCGCGGCAGGCGCCGCCGGTCAGCCGGTACGCGGGAACGCCGAGCGCCTTGCCCATCAGGTCGTACATGGCCTGGTCGAGACCGGACAGGGCGATGCCGCCCATGTCGCCGCCGCGCAGGAAGTCGCCCTGGTAGACGCGGAGCCAGAGCTCCTCGATGTCGAAGGGGTCTGCGCCGATCAGATGACGCCGCGCCAGTGCCTCGGTGAGGGCGCAGACCTCGCTCACCCGGTAGGGGTGGGTGATCTCGCCGATGCCGGTCAGGCCTTCGTCGGTGTGGACCCGGACATAGCCGAAGTCGCGCCAGGAGGTGCCGAGCATCAGGGTCTCGACGCGGGTGATCCGTCCGGCGGGGCCGGCGGGGCGGGTGCGGTTGACGGTCAGCATCAGCGGGTCGCCCCGCCCATGGTGGAGGTGTTCTCCAGGTCTCGGGCGCCGCCGTCGGCGAGGACGGCCTTGACCGCTGCCTCGGTGCCCTCGATCAGACGGTCCACATCGGCGTCGGTGTGCGCGTAGCTGATGTGGCTGCGCTTGAGGTTGAGCGGGAGCTCGAACAGGCCGTGTTCCAGGAGTTTTCGGCGGTAGCCGACGAACATCGAGGCGTCGTTGTCCAGGAGGTCGGCGTAGGTACGGGGGGCTTCGCCGGCCATGAAGTAGCTGACGAACACGGAGCCGTAGCCGGTGACGACAGCGGGGACGCCCAGGCGCTCGTAGAGGCCGGTCAGTTCGGTGCGGACGCGGTCGCCGAGCCGGAAGACGTGGTCGTGGACCGGCTCCTCACGGAGCTTGCGCAGGGTGGCGAGGGCTGCGGCCACGACGGAGGGGTGGCCGTTGTACGTGCCGGCGAAGAAGGCGGGGGCACCGGGGCGGGTGGAGAAGAGGTCCATCAGGTCGGCACGGCCGCCGATCGCGCCGACGGGGGCCCCGTTGGCGATGGCCTTGCCGAGGGTGGTGAGGTCGGGGGTGACGCCGGAGATCTGCTGCCAGCCGCCGATGCTGTGGCGGAAGCCGGTGATGACCTCGTCGAAGATCAGGACGCTGCCCGCCTTCGTGGTCTCCTCGCGCAGCGTGGTGAGGAACTCCTGGTACGGAAGCAGCGCGCCGACGTTGTGCGGGACGGGTTCGACGATGACGGCGGCGATGTCGGAGCCGTGCTCGGCGAAGGTGCGGCGCACGGCCTCGCTGTCGTTGAACGGCAGGACGAGCGTGGCTTCGAGGACCTCGGGGAGGATGCCGGTCGAGATCGGGTCGTGACCGCCGACCTTCGAGGGCTCGGAGATGACGTTGAGGCTGACCGCGTCGTGCCAGCCGTGGTAGCAGCCCTGGAACTTGACGACCAGGCGGCGGCCGGTGGCGGCGCGGGAGACGCGCAGCGCGTGGAACGTGGCCTCGCTGCCGGTGCTGGTGAGCAGGACCTTCTCGATCGAGGGGATCAGCTCGGTGAGTTGTTCGGCGAGGAGGACCTCGCCCTCGGTGACGCCGACGCCCATGTGACCGAGGGTCGCGCCGGCCTCGGCGGTGGCGTGGGCCACGTCGGGGTCGTTGTGGCCGAGCAGCGGCGGGCCGAACGCCGAGTGGAAGTCGGTGTACTCGCGTCCGTCGGCGGTACGGAACCGTGCGCCGTGGGTCCCGGTGACAACCAGGTCGGTCAGTCCGGGAACGCTGCGCTGCCCGCTGTTCACGCCGCCGGGTACGACCTGGCGGGCGCGCTCGGCGAGTCGGGCTCCGGATTCGTTGCCTACCGGGCCTGAACTCATGGTGCTTGCTCCTTGCGTCGAAAGTCGTCGGTTTTCGCGGGCCCTGCCCGGCCCGTGAGTCCCTGGCGCCATCCGCCCGGCAGTCGCCGCAGGAAGAGGGGTGATCGCTGGTGCTTCACTTTTTCAGAACGCTGTTCTGTAGAGCAGAACAGTGCCTGGATGTTACGTCCGCGCAGAAAACCGGTCAACCCCCTTCCGCCCCCCGCAATGGCCGAATGAAGAGGGTTCCGGGAATCGGAGGTGCCCTCCGCAGCCCCGAAGGCACTACGCTGTTCTGCTATGACGAACAGTGCCGCCCCAGAAGAGCCGAAGTACTGGGTCAAGAGCGTGGCCAGGGCGGCGGACATCCTCGAAGCGCTGGCCGCCCCTTCTCAGGGCAACGGCCTGAGCGTCACCGAGGTGGGCCACGCCTGCTCGATCTCCAAGAGCGCCGCCTTCGGCATGCTCCAGACCCTGCGCGCGTACGGACTCGTCTCGGACGACGGCGAGGGCATGAACCGCCGCTACCGGCTGGGCATGAGCCTGGCCCGGCTCGGCGACCGGGCCAGATCCCAGGTCTCCCTGCGCGGTGTCGCCCACCCCGTTCTGCGCGATCTCACCCGGGCCACCGGCATGGCGTCCCGCCTCGCGGTGCCCGAGGACGGCCACGCGGTCGTGGTGGACCAGGTCGAGCTCGACCAGCGTGTCCGGCTCGACCTGCGCATGGGCCAGCGCGAGCTGCCGCACTGCACGGGCCTGGGCAAGGCGCTGCTCTCCGCTATGCCGCAGAGCGCGGCCGCCTCGGTCGTCGAACGGTTCGGGCTGCCCCGGCGCACCTCCCGCACGATCACCGACCCGGCGACCTTCCTGTCCCACCTGCGTGACATCGCCCGGGTCGGGTACGCCCTGGACGACGAGGAGGACGCCGAGGGCATCATCTGCATCGGCGCACCGGTCTTCGACGACCGGTCGGTGTGTGCGGGGGCCGTCTCCATCACCGGCCTCAAGCTCGGCCTGCCGGCCTGGCGCTACCAGGAACTGGGCGGCCAGGTCCGGGATGCGGCCCGTCGGATCAGCGTCTCGCTGGGCTGGGTCGAGGACCAGGACCCCGACGCCTCGGACCCCGACGCATCACATTCCGACGGATTCGGCTCTTGACCGATCGGCTTCACCCGCCGTAGGTTCCCTGCCAACCGAGGTGACTTTCCACCGTCACCGACGATTTACCCCTTCCGGTCCGCTTCCGGCGCCTGCCCACCGCGCCGTGAACATCCGAGGACCGAACCCTTTTCAGCCATCCGCCCCATGGCAGTCCACCGCAGGAACGCTCCCTCACTCGTCGCACTTCTCGGAAGGCGAAGTCCGCATGAGCGTTCCGCATCACAACACCCCTGCCTCGTCCCGTCGGAATCTTCTCCGGGCTTCGGGTCTGGCCGGTCTGGCCGTGGCCGGTACGGCCCTGGCCACCGGCCCCGCACA
>NZ_JBEXXX010000094.1:0-5942 GCF_040630635.1 Streptomyces sp. NPDC005761
AGACGCCCCGGAGGGACCCCGGACCCCCACCCACCGGACAACGGCGCAGCCGGCGGGGCACCCGCACCCAAGCCCGTCCGGCGATTGAGGACAAAGCCCGCACCCCGGAACACCCCAAACCGCAGGGCTCGGCCGCATCAGGAGTGGCCGAGGTCCTCCGTAGGCGCGTCCGGCTCCACCGGCACGGAGCCGGAATCCCGCGCCGGACGCAGCGGGTACTCGTCCACCTGCATCGTGTCCAGCGCATGCGGCGCCGGCTTCGGCGGCTTCGGCATCACCGCGGCCTCCGAATGCCCACCGCACCCGTACGAGAGGGACACCACGTGCCCGTCCGCCGGACCGAACTCGTTCGCGCACACCCCGAAGGCCTGCTTCAGCGAACCCGCGAGCGGCACCAGGAAGGCACACGACACGCATGTCGCCGGAGCCGCCTGCGCCATCGGCGTCTTCGCGCCGAACCCCTCGTCCCAGCGGTCGGCCGCCGAGTGGAGCCCGTACCGGGACAGCACCCGCGCACGCCTCATGCCCAGCTCGTCCGCGACCGAAGCGATCGAACCGCGGCGCGGCGGCTCCGGGCGCGTCGTCAGCTCCGCGTCCTCCGACTCGACGAGGTCGGCCAGCTCGCCCGACACCGCGACGACCGCGGAGTTCGGCGGGAGCTCGTCCTCGCCGGTGTAGCCCGGCTCCAGGCGCAGGTCGTCCGCCTCGGTGGGCAGCAGATCGCCCGGCCCCATGTCGCCCGGCCGCAGTCGCTCGCTCCACGGCACCCACTCCGGTGCGAGCAGCGCGTCGGTGCCCGGCAGCAGGACCGTCTCGTCCAGCGTGACGTTCTTCGCGCGGGAGGCCCTGGCGACCGTCACCGCCCAGCGCCAGCCCCGGTAGGCCGGGTCCTTGCACTCGAAGTAGTGCGTGACGACCCGGTCCCCCTCGGGGACCACGGCCACATGCTCACCCACAACCCCTGGCGCGGCCGCTTCCTCGGCCGCCGCGCGGGCGAGGTCTACGGCCTCGGCGCACAGACGGTCGGGAACGGGGGTACGGGCCGTACGGCTTCGCGTCGTCGCAGCACTCACAGGTCTCGCTTCTCTCCTACGCCAGTCTCACGAGCGCGCCAGCACATCCATCGATTTCGGCCATACAGCTGCGGGCGGAGCGGACCTGGGGGCCGCGTCGACGTCCACACCCGTTGTGCCTGCCTCGGGCGCACCTTCTGCGATCCATTCTGCGGGATCGCCGAGAGGCGCGCGGCCAAGAACAACCGCCGGTGGCGCGCTACGCACGCTACCCTCTCCGCCGCTCCTCGCCCACCTGCCCGTCCCAAACGACGTCGTATCCGACGCCGTGTCCCCGGCGCAGAGAGCACTCCGGCCGCCCCGATCCACCCCTCGGCACCCCCTGCGACCTGGCCGATCACTGACCCGACGGGGCGGTACGCACCGCGCCTCGCGCCGATCTCGGTTCGTGATGCCGGGGACTGGGGCACTATGACCAAGTGGCTTCTGCCAGGTCGCACGACGAATCCGGTCCGCTCCGCAGAACGGGCCGGTCGATCGGTCATGCCCTCCAGACCCCGTTCACCAAGACCGCCCGAGGCATCCGGAAGGCGACTCAC
This sequence comes from Streptomyces sp. NPDC005761, assembly GCF_040630635.1. Taxonomy (NCBI): domain Bacteria; kingdom Bacillati; phylum Actinomycetota; class Actinomycetes; order Kitasatosporales; family Streptomycetaceae; genus Streptomyces; species Streptomyces sp. NPDC005761. The sequence continues at coordinate 1,613 of NZ_JBEXXX010000094.1, forward strand.
GCGCACGGAGCCGGGGAGTCGGGCCTCGGCAAGCTGATCGAACTGCACGCGGTGAACGGCGCGGGTGACGTGATGATCACCGTCGCGCTCGCGTCGACCGTGTTCTTCTCCGTACCGACGGACCAGGCCCGCGGCCGGGTCGCGCTGTACCTCGCCGTCACCATGGCGCCGTTCATCCTCCTCGCCCCGGTCATCGGACCGCTCCTGGACCACCTGCCGCACGGCCGCCGCGCGGCGATGGCGGGCTCCATGCTGGCCCGGGCCGTCCTGGCGCTCACCATGTCGGGCGCGGTCGCGACCGGCGGCCTGGAGCTCTATCCGGCCGCCCTGGGCGTACTGGTGTGCTCGAAGGCGTACGGAGTGGTGCGCAGCGCCGTCGTACCCCGTCTGCTGCCACCCCGTTTCTCGCTCGTGAAGGCCAACTCGCGGGTCACTCTCGCCGGTCTCCTGGCGACCGGCATCGCCGCACCCATCGGAGCGGGGCTCCAGACCATCGGGCCACCGTGGCCGCTGTACGGCGCGTGCGCGATCTTCGTCGGCGGCGCCGTCCTCGCCTTCACGCTGCCCCACAAGGTGGACTCGGCGAAGGGCGAGCGCAAGGCCCATCTGGTCCCACCGCACGGAGAGGGAGCCGTCCGGCCCGAACCGCTCCGGAAGGACATCACGCCCAAGAGCGAGAAGAAGGCCAAGGGCAAGGAGAAGAACGGCGAGAAGCGGCCCGGGCTGCGCTCCGTCGGCCCGTCCGTCCTCCACGGCCTCCAGGCCAACGCCTCGCACCGGGCGCTCTCCGGCTTCCTGATCTTCTTCCTGGCGTTCCTGCTGCGCGAGCATCCGCTGGCCGGGCAGAGCGCCGCGATCTCGCTCGGCATCGTCGGGGTGGCGGCCGGGGTCGGCAACGCGCTGGGCACAGCGGTCGGCTCCTGGCTCAGGGCCCGCGGTCCCGAGATCATCGTCGCCTCGGTGCTGGGCCTGGCCCTGGGCATCGCCGTGCTGGCCGCCGCCTTCTTCAGCACGGTCATGGTCGCCGCGCTCGCGGCCACGGCGGGTTTCACCCAGGCCCTGTCGAAGCTGTCGCTGGACGCGATGATCCAGCGCGACGTACCGGAGGAGGTGCGGACATCCGCGTTCGCCCGCTCGGAGACGCTGCTCCAGATGGCCTGGGTGGCCGGCGGGGCGATCGGGATCGCCCTCCCCCTCAACGGAGTACTGGGCATGTCGGTCGCCGCGGGCATCCTCGCCCTCGGTGCCGCCACGTCCGTACGGGGTCTGCTGGGCGCCGCGCGGCGCGGCTCGCCGCACCCCCGCGTGGCGTGAGCCGGAGCGACCGATAGCCTTCGGCCCATGACCGTTGCGATCTTCTCCGGTAAGGGCCGTCGAATCGGCGTCACTCTTGGTGCCGTGTCCGCGGGACTCCTTGTCCTCTCCGCCTGCGACAAGCCGACGCCGCTCGCCACCGTGACGGTCGGCGGCACTTCGGTGAGTTCCGAGGCGTCCTGCTACAACGACGGCAAGGCCCTCAAGGAATCCGAGATCGAGGGCTGCCTCAACAAGAAGGCGGAGAAGTCCGTCAAGGTCTCGATGGAGGACAAGGTCCGCTTCGGCGTCGACCCCGAGGTCGCGGACAACGGCTGGACGATCTTCGTCAACGGCCAGCAGGCCGAGCAGGAGCCGAACAAGAAGACCTACCGGTCCATCCCGGGCAGCGCCTTCTTCTCCAGCCAGACCGGCGAGCCCACGAGCAAGACCCAGATCAGCATCGTGGAGACCGACGGCAAGAAGCTGCTGGGCGTCTGGCACTTCGAGCTCAAGAAGTCCGACTGACCCCCCTCCTGACCTCGGAGGAATCCCCCGTGCGTGTGCTCGTCGTGACCGCTGTCCCGGTGGAACGGGACGCGGTCACGCGTGCGTCCGGGCCCGGTTCCACGGTCCGTGTCCATGCCGTGCGGGGCGCGGAGATCCACCGCGCGGGACCCTACGACGTCCTCGCGGGCGGCGCGGGGCCGGCAGCGGCGGCGGCCTCCGCCGCGTTCGCCCTGGCCGCGGACAGCTACGACCTGGTGATCTCGGCCGGCATCGGCGGCGGATTCACCGGCCTGGCCCCGGTCGGCTCCCTCGTCGTGGCCCGCCGCATCGGCGCGGCGGACCTGGGCGCCGAGACCCCCGCGGGCTTCGTCCCCGTCACCGAACTCGGCTTCGGCCGGACCTGGCACTTCCCGCCCCGCTCGCTGGTGAAGGCGGTGGTCACCGCGACCCGCGCGGTGACCGGAGACGTCCTCACCGTCTCCACGGTGACCGGCAGCGCCGAACGTGCCGCCACCCTCCTCGCCGCGCACCCCGGCGCCGTCGCCGAGGCCATGGAGGGCTTCGGGGTCGCGGAGGCCGCCGGCCTGGCCGGAGTCCCCGTCCTGGAGATCAGGGCCGTCTCGAACGCCGTCGGCCCGCGCGACCGCGACGCCTGGCGCATCGGCGACGCGCTGACCGCGCTCACCGAGGCGTTCGGGAAGCTCACCCCCGTACTGGAAGGCTGGATCCACCATGACCGAAACGACTCCTGACCCGCTGCGGATCGCCTTCTCGCCGTGCCCCAACGACACGTTCGTCTTCGACGCCTGGGCGCACGGAAGGGTCCCCGACGCGCCCGCGCTCGACGTCATGTTCGCGGACATCGACATCACCAACGGCATGGCCGAGCGCGGCGAACTGGACGTGCTGAAGGTGTCGTACGCCGTACTCCCCTGGGTCCTCGACGAGTACGCGCTGCTGCCGTGCGGCGGCGCCCTGGGCCGGGGCTGCGGGCCACTGGTCCTCACGAAGGAGCCGGGCACGGACCTGACGGGGAAGACCGTCGCCGTGCCGAGCGAGCGCTCCACCGCCTACCTGCTCTTCCGCCTCTGGGCGGCGGAAGTGGTACCCGGCGGGGTCGGCGAGATCGTCGTCATGCCGTTCGACGAGATCATGCCGGCGGTACGGGACGGCAAGGTCGACGCCGGCCTCGTCATCCACGAGGCGCGCTTCACGTACCAGAACTACGGCCTGCACAACCTGGCCGACATGGGGCGCCACTGGGAGGACACGACCGGGCTGCCGATCCCGCTCGGCGCGATCATCGCCAAGCGCTCCCTGGGCGCGGACACGCTGAAGCTGCTCGCCGATTCGGTGCGCACGTCGGTACGGATGGCGTGGGACGACCCGGAGACGTCGCGCCCCTACGTGCTGGAGCACGCACAGGAGATGGACCCGTCCGTGGCCGACCAGCACATCGGGCTGTACGTGAACGAGTTCACCGCCGACCTCGGCGAGGACGGTTACGCGGCGATCCGCGGTCTGCTGACGCGCGCCGCGGCCGAGGGACTGGTCCCGCCCCTCGGCCCGGACGCGCTCTCGTTCGTCTGAGCCCGCGGCCCTACACGTCGAGCTGGTCCGCGACCGCGCGCAGCAGCCCGGCGATCTTGGCGCCGGCCGCCTTGTCGGGGTAGCGGCCGCGCTCCAGCAGCGGCGTGATGTTCTCCAGCACGGTCGTCAGATCCTGCACGATCGAGGCCAGTTCGTCCGGCTTGCGGCGCTGCGCGGCCGCGACGGACGGCGTGGGGTCGAGGATCACCACAGAAAGTGCCTGGTCACCGCGCTGTCCGGCGACCACGCCGAACTCGACGCGCTGGCCGGGCTTGAGTGCGTCGACTCCGTCGGGAAGCACGGACGAGTGCACGAAGACGTCACTGCCGTCGTCGCGGGAGAGGAAGCCGAAGCCCTTCTCACTGTTGAACCACTTGACCTTGCCAGTCGGCAAAGCACGCACCCCATCTCAACCCGTATGCCGGAACAAAGCCCTCAGCAGGTCAGGCCGTCCTGTGGTCGTGCTTCCCCTGCTGGCAGAAGCCTCCACAGGTGAAGTACCCCTCGTCAAGCCTGGTCATCCGGACTCTGTCCGGAAACGGCACTTGCTCTGCGCGGGGGTGGTCCGCCGCCGGGGGGAACTACCCTGACGGGGTGAGTACTCCAACTTCCGGCGCAGGCGACCGGCTGGTCCGCATCGGCGCGATCGTCTTCTTCGTCGGCGTCCTGTCGACCGTCGCCACCATGGCTCCGCTGTTCCTCGGCACCGACCCGCTGCCGTCCATCGCCTGGTCCCTCTGCATGCTGATGGGCGTCGGCTTCCTGATCGCCGCAGCGGGCGTGATCCGGTCCGCACGGGCGGGGTCGGCTCAGCGGTAGCCCGGTCCTCGTGTGCGGGGTTCCGTGGTGGGGGGTTCCGTCCTCAATCGCCGGACGGGCTTGTGTGCGGGGTCCCCGCGGGGCGCTGTTGTCCGGTGGGTGGGGGTGGTGCCCCTCC
>NZ_JBEXXX010000095.1:0-5037 GCF_040630635.1 Streptomyces sp. NPDC005761
TCGATGCCCGCCGAGGCGGACGTCATCACGGCTTCGGTGCGCAGCGGATTGATCTCCGAAACGGCACCGACAAACGTGGTCTTACCCACGCCGAAGCCCCCTGCCACCACGATCTTCGCCGAGGTAGTGGAGCGGGCCGCTCCGCCGCTAGAGCTTGCGAAGTCCACTGAGCACCCTTTCGAGCAGTGTCACATCTGGCTGGCCGCCGGCGGACTCGTCGCCGCCGGGCTGGTGGATAGCGACGAGTCCGGCCTCAGCCAGGTCGGCTACGAGGATCCGGGCAACGCCGAGGGGAATCGAGAGCAAGGCCGAGATCTCGGCCACCGACTTGATCTCGATGCACAGCCGGCAGATCCGCTGGTGCTCGGGCAACTGCCCTTGCAGCCGGGACGGATCAGCCGTCGTACTGACCAACGCCTCAATGGCGAGTTGGTAGCGCGGTCGGGTCCGACCACCTGTCATGGCGTACGGACGCACGAGCGGATTGTGCGCCGCCGGTGCCGCCGGCTCGGGGGCCCGCCGCGGCTGCACCGGCTGAATGCGGGGCTGCTGCGGGGAGTCGTACCGGTGCGGGCGCTGCGGCCGGTGGGGCTGCTGCGGTTGCTGCGGCCAGTCCGAGCCCTGAGCCTGCTGGGGCTGCTGCGGCTGCCGATATGGCTGATAAGGCTGCTGCGCGCCCTGTCTGCCGGGTGTGGAGGGGAAGCCGAAACCATTGTCCCCGTGCTCACCCGGAGTTCGCTGGCCACCATTGAACTGGTGCCCGCCTGGGGGTGTACTCACGATTCCTCCTCCGCCTGCCGGTCCCGATCCCAGTGGGTCCGCGCCACCGCACCCTATGGCGCGGTGACGCGAAACGCACTGTCTGTCTACTAGTTAAGAAGACTTCCCTGAAGCTCGGCACGGAGGTCCGGGGTGAGGACACTGCCCGCACGGTCGACCAGAAGGGCCATTTCGTACCCAACCAGGCCGATGTCGGCGTCCGGGTGTGCGAGAACGGCCAACGAAGACCCATCGGAAACGGACATGATGAAGAGGAATCCCCGCTCCATCTCCACAACTGTCTGATTCACGGCGCCGCCCTCGAAGATCCGGGAGGCACCCGCGGTCAGCGAGGTCAGACCGGAGGCGACTGCCGCCAGCTGGTCCGCACGGTCCCGCGGGAATCCTTCGGACATCGCCAGCAGGAGTCCGTCGGCGGAGACCACCACCGTGTGCGACACCCCAGGGGTGTTGTCCACGAAGTTGGTGATCAACCAGTTCAGATTCTGCGCCGCCTGGCTCATCGGGCTCACACTAACGCTCCTGGTTGTAGGTAGTACTGGTGTCCGAACCCGCGTTACGTCCCCGCAGCACGCCACGTCGCAGGTTGCTCAACCTGCCACGCACGTCCTCCGGGGCGCGGGAGACCTGGGGGCCGCCCTGCTGGGTCTGTTCGGCCGTGCCCTCGACCAGATTGGCCTTGGGCACGCGCCGGGGAAGACCGGACGGGGTGATCCCGCCCGCCTTCGGCTCCCGGAGCTTCTCCGCCCGCTCCCAGCGCTCGTCGTTCGCCGAGCGCCAGTCCTCGGGACCGGCCCCGTCCGCCTGCGCGGGCGACGGCTGCCGCTGCGGCAGTTCCTCCTGCTGCTGCGGAGCCGGCTGCTGCGCCGCGACGGGCTGGTCGTTGCCACGGCCGGTGGGCTGCCAGTGCTGCTGGCCGCCCCGGCGCGGCAGACCCGCGTCCGTCATGTCGTGGCCGGAGTTGGGAACGGGTCCCGAACGGTCGAAGCCTACGCGTTCCTGCGAAGGCGCGGGAGCGCTCGGACGAGATTCCGTCCCGTCCTGCGCAACCGGCTCGAACGCGCCCTGGTACGTGCCCTGATCAGCCCACTCTTCCTGCTGGGGCTGGGGGGCGTACTGCTCCTCGTAGGCCTGCGCAGGCGCCTGGGGGGCCGCGTACGGCGCCTCCTGGTACCCGCCCTGACCGTTGTAGCCGGGCTGCTCGGCATAGCCGGCGTCACCCCGGTACGGGTCGTAGCCGCCGTCGTGCGAGGGCTGCTCGTAACCCTGTTCCTGCTGTCCGCCCGCCTGCTGCTCCTGGGCGTAGGGGTCCGCGGCGTAGGAGGCCTCTTCGTACGGGGACCCGGTGTACTGCTGCTGCGGCTCCTGCTGCTGCGGGAACGGAGGGTGCTCGCCGCCGGTCTGCGCCTCCAGCGCGGCACGGCGCTCCTCCCGCATCAGCGAGCGGCCCACCGGGTCGAGCTGGGCGGAGTCCGCGGACGGCTCCTCGTAGCGGGAGTCGTCGAAGCCGAGCTCCGCCGCCGTACGCATCTGGGGCTGCAGCGGAGCCGCGTCGAACGCCTGCTGCTGCGGAATGATCGAGGAGACGGTGAAGTCGTCCTGCGCGGGGGCGCCGTCGCCGCCACCACCGTGAGTGATCGCGTCCGGCAGCATGACCAGCGAGGTCGTTCCCGCCTGCTCACCCGAGGGGCGCAGCTGGACCCGGATGCCGTGCCGGTCGGAGAGGCGGCCGACCACGAAGAGACCCATGCGCTGCGAGACCGCGGCGTCCACCGTGGGCGGGTTGGCCAGCTTGTGGTTGATGTCGGCGAAGTCCTCGGCGGTGAGGCCGATGCCCTTGTCGTGGATCTCGATCATCACGCGGCTGTCGGGGAGCCGGGTCGCGGTGACCCGGACCTTGGTCTGCGGCGAGGAGAACGTGGTGGCGTTCTCCAGCAGCTCGGCCAGCAGGTGCACGAGGTCGGTGACGGACTGGCCGTGGATCTCGGTCTCCGGCACGCCGGAGAGCTCGATGCGCTCGTAGGACTCCACCTCGGAGGAGGCGGCCCGCAGGACGTCCACCAGCGGGACCGGCTGGTTCCAGCGGCGGCCGGGCTCCTCGCCGGCGAGGACCAGGAGGTTCTCGCCGTTACGGCGCATGCGGGTCGCCAGGTGGTCCAGCCGGAAGAGGCTCTCCAGCTGGTCCGGGTCGGCCTCGTTGTTCTCCAGGTCGGTGATGAGGGTCAGCTGGCCCTCGATGAGCGACTGGTTGCGGCGCGAGAGGTTGGTGAAGATCGCGTTGACGTTGCCCCGCAGCATGGCCTGTTCGGCCGCCAGCCGGACCGCCTCGCGGTGCACCTGGTCGAAGGCCCGGGCGACCTCGCCGATCTCGTCCTGGCTGTTGATCGGGATCGGCTGGACACGGGTGTCCACCCGGCCCGGGTCGGTCCGGGACAGCTGGTCGACGAGCGAGGGCAGCCGCTGCTCGGCGATGCCGAAGGCGGCCGTACGCAGCTGACGCATCGAGCGGCTCATCTGGCGGGCCATGAGGCCGGCCAGGATGAAGGCCGCCAGCAGGGCGATGATCACGATCGCGGCGTTGACGATGGCGTCGGTCCGGGCGCTGGAGGAGATCTCCGCGGCCTCGGTCACCGCCTTGTCGACGAGCTCGTCCTCGACCGTGGTGTAGCCGTCGAACTTCGCGGTGGCGGCGGCCATCCAGGTCTCGGGGGTGATCCCCTTCGCCTTGAGCTGCTTGGGGTCCTTGCCCTGGCCGATCTCCTGGGCCATGCCGTCGTAGACCGAGCCGTCGATGGTCGGCGGCGCCACGAACGGCACACCGGCCGCGTCGGCCTGCTCCTTCGCGGACTTGAGCTTGGCGGCGCCCTCGGCGGCCTTGCCGGCCATGACCTTCTTCAGCCGGGCGGCGTCGGCCTCCGTACCACCGGAGACGAATTCACCGAGGGCGATCTGCTCCAGGTAGTTGTACGAGCCGAAGGCCTTGACCTGGTCGTTGAACTTGCCGTTCTCCTGGCTGGGCCGCACCAGAAGGTGCATGCCGATGGAGCGCTGAAGCGATTCTGCAGCCTTGGCCAGCTCGATCGCGTAGACGGTACGGCCGTAGCTGGTGATGTTGCCGGTGCCGAGGCCCAGCTCGTTGCAGAACTCCATCAGGGAGTGCTGGACCTGGGTGTATCCCTCTTCGGTCTTCACCGGGTCCATGGCGGCGGTGTACGCCACCTTGCGCAGCTCCGGGAGCTTGGGCTCCTCCAGCTTGAACAGCTTGAGGCGGCGCTCCAGACCCTGCTTCCCGGGCATGTCCTGCACGGCCGCGTCGAACTTCTGGGCGGCGGCGTCGGTGGTGGCCCGGGCCTGGGTGACGAGCTCGGAGTCGCGCTTGTTGGACAGCAGCGGCTGAGCGGTGAGGTCGCGCTCGTTGAGCAGCGCCTGCCCGTACTCGGCGGACGCGCGGACGATCAGCGCGGTCTTCTCGGCGTCCTGGGCCTCCTGCCAGGTGTCGAGCGAACCCTTCACCTGGAAGCCGCCCATGATCAGGCCGACCAGTACCGGGATCAGGAGGATCGCGTTCAGCCGGGTGGGCACCCGCCAGTTGCGCGGGGACAGCCGGCTGGTGCTGCCACCGGCCGGTATCCCATCGGACACCTCGGCGGACGGCGTCACGGTGCGCGACGGCGGGGTGAAGTTGCCCCGCTCCGCCTGCGCCGTGGCGCCCTCGTTGTTACGCCTCACTCGACCAACAACCTCTCGGCGTCGGCACCTACGTTGTGCCGTGTTTGTTCAGGGCCGTACTACTCGGGAGTTCGTCGAATTGCAGCACGGCTACCGGTCGCGTTCCAAACAGTCGGAATGTGCGATTCCGAGTGGCTCGGCCCGCAGATAAAACGGGCATAAAGAACGAGCCCCGCCAAAAGGCGGGGCTCATGTGAGCACAGTGGAACCGATCGTGCGCATCGGGTATTGACCGTGCGGTAATTCTCTTTCGAAACGTTATGAACACAGGGGTGGATCGTGTCAAAGGACACAGTCCACCCCCGTGTGACTAGTGTAATTGTCGTACGGCAATACCGACTTGTGCCTACTTGAGCCGCGCCATCAGTGCGTGCTCCACCAGCGTGATCAAACCGCTCTTGGCATCACCGCGGTGGCGCGCGTCGGTCGTGATGATCGGGGTGTCGGGTCCGATCTGGAGGGCTTCGCGGACTTCGTCGGGGGTGTAGGGCTGGTGTCCGTCGAAGCCGTTGAGGGCGATGACGAAGG
>NZ_JBEXXX010000096.1:0-3295 GCF_040630635.1 Streptomyces sp. NPDC005761
AACACAGTGGACGCGAGCAACTGAGGACAAGCCCTCGGCCTATTAGTACCAGTCAGCTCCACCCGTTACCGGGCTTCCACATCTGGCCTATCAACCCAGTCGTCTACTGGGAGCCTTAACCCTTCAAGAGGGTGGGAATACTCATCTCGAAGCAGGCTTCCCGCTTAGATGCTTTCAGCGGTTATCCTTTCCGAACGTAGCCAACCAGCCATGCCCTTGGCAGGACAACTGGCACACCAGAGGTTCGTCCGTCCCGGTCCTCTCGTACTAGGGACAGCCCTTCTCAATATTCCTACGCGCACAGCGGATAGGGACCGAACTGTCTCACGACGTTCTAAACCCAGCTCGCGTACCGCTTTAATGGGCGAACAGCCCAACCCTTGGGACCGACTCCAGCCCCAGGATGCGACGAGCCGACATCGAGGTGCCAAACCATCCCGTCGATATGGACTCTTGGGGAAGATCAGCCTGTTATCCCCGGGGTACCTTTTATCCGTTGAGCGACAGCGCTTCCACAAGCCACTGCCGGATCACTAGTCCCGACTTTCGTCCCTGCTCGACCCGTCGGTCTCACAGTCAAGCTCCCTTGTGCACTTACACTCAACACCTGATTGCCAACCAGGCTGAGGGAACCTTTGGGCGCCTCCGTTACTCTTTAGGAGGCAACCGCCCCAGTTAAACTACCCATCAGACACTGTCCCTGATCCGGATCACGGACCCAGGTTAGACATCCAGCACGACCAGAGTGGTATTTCAACGACGACTCCACAACCACTGGCGTGGCCGCTTCAAAGTCTCCCACCTATCCTACACAAGCCGAACCGAACACCAATATCAAACTATAGTAAAGGTCCCGGGGTCTTTCCGTCCTGCTGCGCGAAACGAGCATCTTTACTCGTAGTGCAATTTCACCGGGCCTATGGTTGAGACAGTCGAGAAGTCGTTACGCCATTCGTGCAGGTCGGAACTTACCCGACAAGGAATTTCGCTACCTTAGGATGGTTATAGTTACCACCGCCGTTTACTGGCGCTTAAGTTCTCAGCTTCGCCGACCCGAAAGTCAGCTAACCGGTCCCCTTAACGTTCCAGCACCGGGCAGGCGTCAGTCCGTATACATCGCCTTACGGCTTCGCACGGACCTGTGTTTTTAGTAAACAGTCGCTTCTCGCTGGTCTCTGCGGCCACCCCCAGCTCACCGAGTAAATCGGATCACCAGTGATGGCCCCCCTTCTCCCGAAGTTACGGGGGCATTTTGCCGAGTTCCTTAACCATAGTTCACCCGAACGCCTCGGTATTCTCTACCTGACCACCTGAGTCGGTTTAGGGTACGGGCCGCCATGAAACTCGCTAGAGGCTTTTCTCGACAGCATAGGATCATCCACTTCACCACAATCGGCTCGGCATCAGGTCTCAGCCTTAATGTGTGACGGATTTACCTACCACACGGCCTACACCCTTACCCCGGGACTACCACCGCCCGGGCTGGACTACCTTCCTGCGTCACCCCATCGCTTACCTAGTACAAGTCTGGTTCGTCGGCTCCACCACTACCCTCAACTCCGAAGAGATCGGGCCGGCTTCACGGACTTAGCATCGCCTGATTCAGTATTGGGCGTTTCAAAGCGGGTACCGGAATATCAACCGGTTGTCCATCGACTACGCCTGTCGGCCTCGCCTTAGGTCCCGACTTACCCTGGGCAGATCAGCTTGACCCAGGAACCCTTAGTCAATCGGCGCACACGTTTCTCACGTGTGTATCGCTACTCATGCCTGCATTCTCACTCGTGAACCGTCCACAACTCGCTTCCGCGGCTGCTTCACCCGGCACACGACGCTCCCCTACCCATCCACACAGGCGTTGGCCCTATATGTGTGAATGACACGACTTCGGCGGTACGCTTGAGCCCCGCTACATTGTCGGCGCGGAATCACTTGACCAGTGAGCTATTACGCACTCTTTCAAGGGTGGCTGCTTCTAAGCCAACCTCCTGGTTGTCTCTGCGACTCCACATCCTTTCCCACTTAGCGTACGCTTAGGGGCCTTAGTCGATGCTCTGGGCTGTTTCCCTCTCGACCATGGAGCTTATCCCCCACAGTCTCACTGCCGTGCTCTCACTTACCGGCATTCGGAGTTTGGCTAAGGTCAGTAACCCGGTAGGGCCCATCGCCTATCCAGTGCTCTACCTCCGGCAAGAAACACACGACGCTGCACCTAAATGCATTTCGGGGAGAACCAGCTATCACGGAGTTTGATTGGCCTTTCACCCCTAACCACAGGTCATCCCCCAGGTTTTCAACCCTGGTGGGTTCGGTCCTCCACGAAGTCTTACCTCCGCTTCAACCTGCCCATGGCTAGATCACTCCGCTTCGGGTCTTGAGCGCGCTACTAAATCGCCCTATTCGGACTCGCTTTCGCTACGGCTTCCCCACACGGGTTAACCTCGCAACACACCGCAAACTCGCAGGCTCATTCTTCAAAAGGCACGCAGTCACGACTGCATGTGCAAGCACACACAGCGACGCTCCCACGGCTTGTAGGCACACGGTTTCAGGTACTATTTCACTCCGCTCCCGCGGTACTTTTCACCATTCCCTCACGGTACTATCCGCTATCGGTCACCAGGGAATATTTAGGCTTAACGGGTGGTCCCGCCAGATTCACACGGGATTTCTCGGGCCCCGTGCTACTTGGGTGTCTCTTAAACGAGCCGTTAATGTTTCAGCTACGGGGGTCTTACCCTCTACGCCGGACCTTTCGCATGTCCTTCGCCTACATCAACGGTTTCTGACTCGTCTCACGGCCGGCAGACCATGAAAAAGAGATCCCACAACCCCGCATGCGCAACCCCTGCCGGGTATCACACGCATACGGTTTGGCCTGATCCAGTTTCGCTCGCCACTACTCCCGGAATCACGGTTGTTTTCTCTTCCTGAGGGTACTGAGATGTTTCACTTCCCCTCGTTCCCTCCACACTGCCTATGTGTTCAGCAGCGGGTGACAGCCCATGACGACTGCCGGGTTTCCCCATTCGGACACCCCCGGATCAAAGCTTGGTTGACAGCTCCCCGGGGCCTATCGTGGCCTCCCACGTCCTTCATCGGTTCCTGGTGCCAAGGCATCCACCGTGCGCCCTTAAAAACTTGGCCACAGATGCTCGCGTCCACTGTGCAGTTCTCAAACAACGACCAGCCACCCATCACCCCACCCATACGGGCGAGTTCACTGGGGCCGGCAACCGAAGGACAGACTCAAACGAGCCCGTACCTTCAGATACCCAACAGCGTGCCCGACACG
>NZ_JBEXXX010000097.1:0-4045 GCF_040630635.1 Streptomyces sp. NPDC005761
ACCTCGAATACCTCCGCCGCGCAGACGACCAGGTCAAGATCCGCGGACACCGCATCGAACTCGGCGAAATCGAAACCGTCCTCACCGCACTCGACGGAATAGACCAGGCAGCCGTCATCGTCCGCGACGACCGACTCATCGCCTACCTCGTCGGCACCACCGACACCACCACAGCACGCACCCACGCAGCCAACGCCCTGCCCGACTACATGGTCCCGGCCGCATTCGTCACCCTCGACGCATTCCCCCTCACCGCCAACGGCAAGCTGGACCGCAAGGCCCTGCCGGAACCGGAGTTCACCGCTGCCGCCCAGAGCCGCGCCCCCAGAACGCCGCAGGAAGAGATCCTGTGCGGACTGTTCACCGAGGTCCTCGGTGTCTCCGGCATCGGGATCGACGACAGCTTCTTCACGCTGGGCGGGCATTCACTCCTGGCCACCCGCCTGGTTTCCCGCATCCGCAGCGCGCTCGGTGTCGAGCTGCCCGTGCGCCGGCTGTTCGAGGCACCTACGGTCGCCGGGATCGCCACGGCGCTGCGCAGTGCCGACGCGGCTCGCGACGCCATGACCGCCGGTCCGCGCCCTGCGCGCATCCCGCTCTCCTTCGCCCAGCGGGGGCAGTGGTTCCTGCACCGGCTCGAAGGCCCCAACGCCACGTACAACCTTCCGGTCGCCCTGCGTCTCACGGGCCCTCTCGACCACGCGGCGCTGCGTGCCGCGCTCGCCGATGTCGTGGCACGGCACGAAGTGCTGCGGACCGTGATCGCCGAGGACGGGGAGGGCGCCCACCAGGTGGTCCTGGCCGCCGCCGAGCCGCCGTTGACGATCGAGCGGATCGCCCCCGACGCGCTGCGGGAGGCCCTGCGCACGGCCGCGGGCCACACGTTCGACCTCACGGCGGAGTTCCCGATCCGGGTGACGCTGTTCGAGACCGGGCAGGACGATCACGTACTGCTGCTCCTGATCCATCACATCGCGGCCGACGAGTGGTCGTTCGGCCCGCTGGCCCGGGACCTGACCGCCGCCTACGCGGCCCGCACAGCAGGGAACGCCCCTGCCTTGCCGCCGCTGCCCGTGCAGTACGCGGACTTCACCCTGTGGCAGGGCGAGGCACTCGGCTCCGAGGACGATGACGACAGTCTCATCAACCGCCAGCTGCGCCACTGGGAGGAGGCACTGGCCGGCCTGCCGGCCGAGCTGGACCTGCCGACCGACCGGGCCAGGCCGACGACGCCGTCCCATCGGGGCGGGACCGTCGAGTTCGAGGTGTCGCACGCCCTGCGCGAGCGCATCGAGGCGGCGGCCCGCGAGCACCGGGCGAGCACCTTCATGGTGGTGCAGGCCGCCCTCGCCGTGCTCCTGTCCCGCCTCGGCGCAGGCACCGACATCCCCATCGGATCGCCCATCGCCGGCCGCACCGACGACGCCGTCGAAGACCTCGTCGGCTTCTTCGTCAACACCCTCGTCCTGCGCACCGACCTCGCCGGCGACCCCACGTTCGCCGAGCTCCTCGACCGGGTCCGGCAGACCGACCTCGCTGCCTACAGCAACCAGGACGTCCCCTTCGAACGGCTCGTCGAGCTGCTGAACCCGGAGCGGTCCGCTGCCCGGCACCCGCTGTTCCAGGTGCGACTGGTGGTGCAGAACGCGGACCCGCTCGGTTCCGTCGGCGGCGCGCTCGCCCTGCCCGGACTGGCCGTGTCCGCGGTGCCGACCGAGGACGCGGGCTCCAAGTTCGACCTGCTGTTCCGGCTCTACGACAAGCCCACAGGCGGCATGGGCGGCGTACTCGAATACAGCGCCGACCTGTTCGACGCCCCCACGGCCCGGTCTCTCGGCGAGCGCCTTCTGCTGGTACTCGACGGAGCGCTGACGGCTCAGGACCGACGCATCAGCCGGATGGACGTGCTGACACCGGCCGAGCGGCACCAGGTGCTGCACGAGTGGAACGACACGGCACGCGACGTGGAACCCGCGAGCGTGGTCTCCCTCTTCGCGGCCCAGGTGGCGCGTACTCCGGACGCCACCGCCCTCGTCCACGCCGGCACTTCCCTCACCTATGCCCAGCTCGACGCACGCAGCGACCGGCTCGCCCGGCTCCTCACAGAGCGCGGTGTCGGCCCGGAGCGGTTCGTGGCGGTCGCGCTTCCCCGGTCCACCGAGCTGATCGTGAGCCTTCTCGCGGTCCTGAAGGCGGGCGGCGCCTATCTGCCGCTCGACCTGGAGTACCCGGCGGAGCGGCTTCGCTACATGCTGGCGGACACCTCGCCCGTCCTCGCCCTGACCAATGACGAATGGTCCGGCCTGGTGCCCGGTGTCGAGACTCTGCTCCTCGACGCCGCGAAGACGCAGACCGCACTGGCATCGGCGGACGGGATTCCGGCGGACCCGACAGGCCCGACGGGTCCGGTATCGCTGCAGCATCCCGCCTACGTGATCTACACATCGGGCTCGACGGGCCGGCCCAAGGGCGTGATCGTCGAGCACCGCTCGGTGGGCGCGTACCTCCAGCGCTCCCGGCACTCCTATCCGGACGCTGCGGGCGGGGCGCTGCTGCACTCACGGATCGCCTTCGACCTGACCGTCACCGCCCTGTACACGCCGCTGGTCTCGGGTGGCTGCGTGCGTCTCGCCGACCTCAGCGAGGAGCCGGCCGGCCATGCTTCCCGCCCGGCCTTCATGAAGGCCACTCCGAGTCACCTGCCGCTGCTCGATACGCTCCCCGACGCCGCCTCCCCGTCCGGCACCCTCGTCCTCGGAGGTGAGCAACTCCTCGGCGAGAAGCTCGCCGAGTGGCGGGAGCGACACCCCGGCGCGACGGTCGTCAACGCGTACGGCCCGACCGAAGCCACCGTCAACTGCACGGACTTCACGCTCGCACCGGGCGTTCCGACGCCCTCGGGCGCCGTCCCCATCGGCCGCCCGTTCTGGAACACCCAGGCCTACGTCCTCGACGCGGGCCTGCAGCCCCTGGCGCCGGGAGTGGCGGGCGAGCTCTACATCGCCGGCACCGGCCTCGCCCGGGGCTACCTGGGCCGCCCCGACCTGACCGGCGAGCGCTTCGTGGCCAATCCCTACGGGCCGGCCGGTTCCCGGATGTACCGCACGGGCGACCTCGCCCTGTGGAACGTCGACGGACAGCTGCAGTACGCGGGCCGCGCCGACCAGCAGGTGAAGCTGCGCGGGTTCCGGCTCGAACTCGGCGAGATCGAGGCGGTGCTGCTGGGCGTCGAGGGCGTACGGCAGGCTGTTGTGGTGGTCCACGAGGACGACGCGGGCGACCAGAGCCTCGTCGCGTACGTCGTCGCGGCGGCCGGTGCCGACACGGTGCCCGGTCTCCTGCGTTCACACGCCGAACGGCAGCTCCCGGACTACATGGTGCCCTCGGCGTTCATGCTGCTGGACGCGCTGCCGCTCACGCCCAACGGCAAGCTGGACCGGCGCGCGCTCCCCGAACCGGTGCACGGCCCGGACGCCGAGGCACCGGACCTGCTGGCCGGACACGGCTCGCACAACCCGTGGGAGGAGGCCATCGGCGGGCTGTTCGCCGATGTCCTCGGCCTGGAACGGGTCGGCGTCGACGACAACTTCTTCGACCTCGGCGGGCACTCCCTCCTCGCCATCCGGCTGCTCGCCCGGGCACGTTCGGGCCTCGGCATGGAGCTTTCGGTCCGCGACATGTTCGACCACCCGACGGTGGCCGGGCTCGCCAAGCTGATGACGGTGGCGGGCCGCTCGGGCCAGGGTCTGGTGGCGGGTCCGCGTCCTGAGCGGGTGCCGTTGTCGTTCGCCCAGCGACGGCTGTGGTTCCTCCAGCAGTACGATCCCGGCAGCTCCCTCTACAACATCCCCGTCGCCCTGCGCCTGACCGGAAACCTCGACACCGCAGCCCTCGAAGCAGCACTCGCCGACGTCGTGGAACGCCACGAATCCCTGCGCACCGTCTTCCCTCAGGACGACGAAGGCGGCTACCAGGTCATCCTCAAGGACGCCCGGCCCGAACTCCACCACATCACCTCCGGCCCCGACCGCCTGGACACCGACCT
>NZ_JBEXXX010000098.1:0-3141 GCF_040630635.1 Streptomyces sp. NPDC005761
TTTGGTGGGGTCGATGGATGGGGCCCGGCTGGATCGGGTGTTGGGTGCGAAGGCGGATGGTGCTTGGTATTTGCATGAGCTGACGTGTGAGCGTGCGTTGGCGTTCTTCGTGATGTTTTCGTCGGCGGGTGGGTCGGTGTTGGCTGCGGGTCAGGCTAATTACGCGGCTGCGAATGTGTTCCTGGACGCGTTGGCGGTGCGGCGTCGGGCGGAGGGCCTGCCGGCCACTTCCCTCGCGTACGGGCTGTGGGACGTCGCCACGGGTCTGACGGAGGGCATCGACGACGACGTCCGCCTCATGGCGGCACGCGGTCTCCCGGCCCTCGTCCCGGCCGATGCGCTCCGGCTCTTCGACGCGGGTCTGAGCTCCGGACGGGCGGCCCTGGTGCCGCTCGCCGTCGACGTACCGACTCTGAAGGCGCATCCCGGTGCGCCGCACGCCCTCCTGCGGGACATGGTGCTCCCCGAGGCGGGCCCCGTGGTCAGGAGCCGCACGAAGAGTGCCGATCCCGCCGCCCTGGCCGCTCGTCTCACCGGGCTGAGCAGCGAAGACCGTGAGCAGGCCCTTCTCGACCTGGTACGCGGGCACGCCGCCGCCGTGCTCGGGCACTCGGGCGCCGAAGCCGTCCCCGCCGAGCGCGGATTCCTCGACATCGGCTTCGACTCGCTGACGGCCCTGGAACTCAGGACCCGACTGGGCGAGGTGACCGGCTGCCGGCTGGCACCGACCCTGATCTTCGACTACCCCTCGGCCGCCGAGCTCGCCAGGCACCTGCGACAGACGCTCTTCGGCGAGGACACCCCCGCGGACGACCTCAGTGCGGCCACCGCGGACGAGTTGTTCGACATTCTCGACGGCGAGGTCTAGTGCTCCCCCCGGCAGGCCGCGCCGGTCATGCACCAGGTGTTCATGTCAGTACGGACCGGAGACGAGGAGCGAGTGTGCTGAACCGGATAGTCGTCGTGGGCGCGGCGGCCGCAGGACTGACCGCGGTGGAGACGCTGCGTGCGAAGGGGTACGAGGGAGGCCTCACGCTCGTCGGTGACGAGCGCCATCCCCCGTACGACAGGCCGCCCCTCTCCAAGGAGTTGCTGAGCGAGGGCTGGGAGCCCCCGAGCACCTGGTTGCGCACGGCGGACGTGCTGGCGGCCGTCGACGCCGATCTGCGCCTCGGCTGCCGCGCCACCGGCCTCGACCCGGTGGCACGCACCGTCACCCTCTCCACCGGCGAGAAGCTGCCCTATGACGCGGCGATCATCGCGACCGGACTCCGGCCGCGCAGGCTGCCCTGTGGGGACGGCCTCCGCGGCGTCCACGTCCTGCGATCCCTGGACGACGCGGTCCGCCTGCGCGGGGCGCTCGCGAGGGGACCCAAGGTGGCGGTGATCGGGGCCGGTTTCCTCGGTGCGGAGATCGCCGCCACGGCGCGGGGGGCCGGGCTCGACGTGACGCTGATCGACACCAACGCCCAGCCCCTCGCGCGCCAGGTCGGCGCCGAGATCGGCGGGCTCGTTGCGGGCCTCCACCGTGACCACGGGGTGCGGCTCGTTCTCGGTGCGGATGTGGTGGGAATGGCCCGGGACGGCGCCGGGGTCCGGGGGGTGGTGCTCGCGGACGGCACCACGGTCGACGCGGATCTGGTCGTCGTCGCGATCGGGTCGGTGCCCGCCGTGGACTGGCTCGCCGATTCCGGGCTGCCCCTGGGTGACGGAGTCCTGTGCGACGCCTCGTGCCGGGCCGCCCCCGGGGTCTGGGCGGCGGGAGACGTCGCCAACTGGCCCCACCCCATGGTGGCCGGGGCCCGGGTCAGGCTCGAACAGCGGACCAACGCCGCCCAGCAGGCCATGGCGGTCGTCGCCAACCTGCTGGCCGGCGAGGCGGGCGCGCGGCCGTACACCCCCGTGCCCTTCGGCTGGACCCATCAGTTCGGGGAGAAGATCCAGACCATCGGCTGGTGCCCCCCCGACGCACGGACGGAAATCATCAGCGGGTCCACCGCCGACCGCGAGTTCGTCGCCGCGTACCACCGCGACGGCGTCCTCGTCGGCGGTCTGGGGTGGAACAGTGCGCGTGGCCTGCGGCAGTGCCGACAGCTGCTCGGCCGCCCGTCGTCGGAACTGGCCGCGACGGCGGCAGGTGTCTGACACACCCACCAGGAGGCGGGCGCGCGCCGCCCGGTACGGCACCGCTCATGGTGTCGTACCGTCTCTCCACCTCGGTCTCACACCGGCTCCGCGTACGGCGGACCCGGGGCGTATACGATGCTCTATGCGTGCGTGATACGCATGGGAAGGGCTCCTGATGAAGGCAGGCACGAGATGAGTACTGGTGAAGGAACGAGTACGGAAGGCGTCGGCCTGCCGAACAGCATCGCGGTGCTCTGGGAACTGCGGAACCGGGAACAGCGCACCGCGCGTACCGGTCTGAGTGTCGAGCGCATCGTGACGGCCGCGATCGAGTCGGCGGACGCCGACGGTCTTGCCGGTCTGTCCATGTCCCGTGTCGCCAAGAGCCTCGACTTCGGCACCATGTCGCTGTACCGCCACGTGTCGAGCAAGGACGAGCTGCGGCAGCTCATGCTGGACATGGCCTATGGGACCCCGCCCCGCATCGACACGGCCGAGGGCGACTGGCGGGACGGGCTGGAGCAGTGGGCCCGCGCCTTCCAGGAGGTCTTCCACCGGCACCCCTGGATGCTGCAGATCTCGGTCAGTGGTCCGCCCCTGGAGCCCGGCCAGCTCAGCTGGCTGGAGTCCGGCCTGCGCACTCTGGGCGGTACGACCCTGCGGCCGGACGACAAGCTGTCCGTGATGATGCTGATGATCGGCTACGTACGCAACAACGTGCAGATGTCGCTCGGCGTCGTCACGCAGGACATCAGCGAGGCGGACCTGATGGCCAACTACGGCCGCGCGCTGGCCAAGTACGCCGACTCCATGTCGTTCCCCGCGCTCGCCGAGCTGCTGGAGGCGGGGGCGTTCGACGAGCCCGAGGACGATTTCACCTTCGGGCTCCAGCGGGTCCTGGACGGCATCGAAGTGCTGATCCGCATCCGCAGCGGCGAGAAGCCGCTCACCTGACCGGCGTTCCCGCCGCACGCGTGGAAGGGGGCTGGTTGCCCACCCGGCCGGGTGGGCAAC
>NZ_JBEXXX010000099.1:0-3095 GCF_040630635.1 Streptomyces sp. NPDC005761
GCACCCCCCGGCCTCGTCCACGACCCAGCCGCACTCCGACAGACCCTCCACCAGGAACGGGTCACCGTCATGCAGGCAACCCCCAGCCTCTGGCGTGCGGTAGTGGCCGACACAGGCGAGTCGCTGCGCAACGTACGAATCCTGGTAGGTGGTGAGGCCCTGCCCACCGACCTCGCCACCCAACTCACCACCGCCGCGGCCTCGGTCCTCAACGTCTACGGACCCACCGAAACCACCATCTGGTCCACCACCGCCCCCGTCACCGGCGAAGGCCCGGTCACCATCGGCGGTCCGCTGACCCGCACCCGCCTCTACGTCCTCGACGACCACCTCCAGCCCGTCCCGGCCTCCGTCCCCGGCGAGCTCTACATCGCCGGCACCGGAGTCGCCCGCGGCTACCTCAACCGCCCCGGCCTGTCTGCCGAACGCTTCGTCGCCGACCCCTACGGCACCCCCGGCACCCGCATGTACCGCACCGGCGACATCGTCCGCTGGAACCAGAACGGCGACCTCGAATACCTCCGCCGCGCAGACGACCAGGTCAAGATCCGCGGACACCGCATCGAACTCGGCGAAATCGAAACCGTCCTCACCACCCTCGACACCGTCACCCAGGCAGCCGTCATCGTCCGCGACGACCGCCTCATCGCCTACCTCGTCGGCACACCCGACACCACCGCGGTACGCGCTCACATGTCCCAGGCCGTTCCCGACTACATGGTCCCGGCTGCGTTCGTCATCCTCGACGCGCTGCCTCTGACCGCGAACGGCAAGCTGGACCGCAAGGCCCTGCCGGAGCCGGAGTTCGCGGGCACCGCCCAGAGTCGTGCGCCGCGCACCCCACAGGAGGAGATCCTGTGCGGGCTGTTCGCCGACATCCTCGGAGTCTCCGGGGTCGGGATCGACGACAGCTTCTTCGATCTGGGCGGGCACTCACTCCTGGCCACCCGCCTCGTCTCCCGCATCCGCACCGTGCTCGGTGTCGAACTCTCCGTCCGCCAGCTCTTCGAGACTTCCACCGTCGCGGCCGTGGCAGCGCTGGTTCAGCAGGCCGACGGCGCCCGCGCAGGGGTCGTCGCCGGGCCTCGGCCGGATCGGATCCCGCTGTCCTTCGCCCAGCAGGGTCAGTGGTTCCTGCACCGGCTCGAAGGCCCCAACGCCACGTACAACATCCCGGTCGCCCTGCGACTCACCGGCGCGCTGGACCGTGAGGCACTCCGGGCGGCACTGG
Organism: Streptomyces sp. NPDC005761; assembly: GCF_040630635.1. Lineage (NCBI taxonomy): Bacteria > Bacillati > Actinomycetota > Actinomycetes > Kitasatosporales > Streptomycetaceae > Streptomyces > Streptomyces sp. NPDC005761. The sequence continues at coordinate 1,232 of NZ_JBEXXX010000099.1, forward strand.
CCGACGTCGTGGAGCGGCACGAGTCACTGCGGACCGTCATGGCCGAGGACGAGCAGGGTGCGTACCAGGTCATCCGGACCGAGGTACGTCCGGAGCTGAACGTCGAGAAGGTGACACAGAATCAGTTGCCCGCCGCGTTGAAGGCATCGGCTGCTCGGGCCTTCGACCTGATGGACGAGATCCCGCTGCGCGCCACCCTCTTCGAGGCGGCGCACGACGAGTACGTCCTGCTCGTGCTGATCCATCACATCGCCGCCGACGAATGGTCGTTCGGTCCACTGGCACGCGATCTGGCGACGGCTTACACCGCGCGTCACGCGGGCGAGCCCGCTCCCTGGGCGCCGCTGCCGGTGCAGTACGCCGACTTCACCCTGTGGCAGCGCGAGGTGCTCGGCTCCGAGGACGACCCGGAGAGCTCTGCCTCCCGGCAGATCGCGTACTGGAAGCAGGCATTGGCCGGACTGCCGGCCGAGCTGGAGCTGCCGACCGACCGACCGCGCCCGTCCGTACCCTCCTACCAGGGTGGGACCGTCGATTTCGAGGTGTCGCAGGAGCTGCATCGGCGGGTGGAGGAGGTGGCTCGGGAGCATCAGGCGAGCCCGTTCATGGTGGTGCAGGCGGCCTTGGCCGTGCTGTTGTTCCGGCTGGGCGCCGGGGAGGACGTCCCGATCGGTTCGCCGGTGGCGGGTCGTACGGACGATGCGCTGGAGGATCTGGTCGGGTTCTTCGTGAACACGCTGGTCCTGCGCAATGACCTGTCCGGGAATCCGACGTTCTCGGAGCTGCTCGCCCGGGTCCGGGAGACCGACCTCGCGGCATACGCCCACCAGGACGTTCCCTTCGAACGCCTGGTGAGGGCTCTCAACCCCGAGCGCTCCACGTCGCGCCACCCGCTGTTCCAGACCGTCCTGAACTGGGCCAACGACGACAATCGCAAGGCCCTGGCCGCCTCGGCCGGCATGCCCGGGCTCCGCGTCGCGGTGGAGGAGGCCGCGACGGGTGCGGCCAAGTTCGATCTGGTCTTCCACCTGTCCGGGGTGCGCGGTGCCGATGGTGGTGCTGCGGGGCTGCGGGGCGCGCTGGAGTTCAACACGGACCTGTTCGACCGGTCGTCTGCTGTGGTGTGGGGCGAGCGGTTCGTGCGGGTGCTGGAGGGGCTGCTGGCGGAGCCGGGACGTGGGATCGGGTCGGTTCCGGTTCTCTCCCGGGATGAGCGACAGGCTGTGGTCGAGGCCTGGGCCATGTCTTCGGCCTCGGATGTGGACCTTTCGGCCGGTGACAGCGTTTCGCTGGTCGACGTATTCGAAGCACAAACCGCTCCCGGTGCTGTTGCCGTCTCCTGCGAGGGGGTGTCGCTGTCGTATGGGGAGCTGAACGCGGCGGCGAACCGTCTGGCCAGGGTGCTCGTGGGCCGCGGGGTGGGTCCGGAGTCGTTGGTCGCGGTGGCCCTGCCCCGCTCGGCCGACATGATCGTGGCGTTGCTGGCTGTACTGAAGGCCGGCGGGGCGTATGTGCCGGTCGACCCCTCCTACCCCACGGACCGGATCGCCTACCTGCTCCAGGACGCGGCCCCGGCACTCGTCATCGCCACCACCCAGGTCGCCAACGACCTGAATGGGGAAGGGTGGCTGCTCCTGGACGCCCCCGACACCATCACCGCTCTCGCCCAGCACACGGATGCTGATCTGAGCGATGACGAACGTGTCTCGGCGCTGCTGCCGAAGCACCCCGCCTACGTCATCTACACCTCTGGTTCGACGGGCCGGCCCAAGGGTGTTGTGGTCGCGCATGAGCAGGTGGTGCGTCTGTTCACGGCGACGGATCCCTGGTTCGGTTTCGGGCCGGAGCAGGTGTGGACGATGTT
>NZ_JBEXXX010000100.1:0-2817 GCF_040630635.1 Streptomyces sp. NPDC005761
TGTCGGCGTACTTGCCTATGTGCAGGGGTGCGTACGGATGAACGTGCAGAGCAAGTAGCCGCCCGGTGCGCTCATCGCCATGCGAGAGGATGGAGCGGTGGACCTTCGCTACTTCAATCAGACCGGCTGGACCGCGATCTTCAATGGCACTGAGACCGACATCGGCCGCATGGTGCGGGTGGAGGCATGGGACCCGGCAACTGGAACGGCGCTTGTAGTCGACCCGAAGCGAGGCGCCATGCGTCCCGTCACGGACTACGAGGACTTCTCCCACCTTGAGAAGGCCGACCAGGTCGTAGCCGCCGTTCCTGGTGGTGGGTGGCGGGCCCACTGGAAAGACGAGGGCCCGGGGAACACCCCGCTCACGGAACAGGTACTCGCGTGGCTGATCACCTCGCAAGGCCGGGCGACAGCCATCACGATGGACGCTCACGGGCATGTTGACGATGCCGACAGTGCCGACGCCTTCATCCCGCCGGGCGAGGAGCTGGGCCAGGATTGAACTCCCGGATCAGGCGACTTCCGTATCGCGCTCGATGGCCTTGAGGCGGTTCTTCAGCCGGTAGCTGGGACCGTTGATGGCGACGACTTCGCAGTGGTGCAGGAGGCGGTCGAGGATGGCGGTGGCGAGGACTTCGTCGCCGAAGACCTGGCCCCATTCGCTGAAGGTCTTGTTCGAGGTCAGGATGATGGAGCCCTTTTCGTAGCGCTTCGAGATGACCTGGAAGACCAGGTTCGCCTCCGCGCGTTCGAGGGGCTGGTAGCCGACCTCATCGACCACGAGAACGCTCGGCCGCAGGTAGGAACCCAGTTTGCTGGTCAGACGTCCGGCTGCCTCGGCTGCCTTGAGGTTGCGGACCATGTCGTCGAGGCTGGTGAAGTAGATCGAGTATCCGGCCCGGCAGGCCGCGACAGCCAGCGCGACCGCGATGTGGGTCTTGCCGACGCCGGGCGGCCCCAGCAGGGCAGCATTGGCCTTCGCTTCGACGAAAGACAGGGTGGCCAGGTCTTTGATCTTTCGCGGGTCGAGCTCGGGCTGGAACGAGAAGTCGTACTCATCGATCGTTTTGTGGTGCGGCAGCCGGGAGAGCCGCAGGCCCTGGCGGAAGCGGCGGTCGTCGCGGACGGCGAGTTCCTCGGAGAGGACCAAGTCGAGGAAGTCGAGGTAGCCCATCTTCCCCTCGTCCGCCCGCCGGGTGTACTCGTTGATGGTTTCCGCCAGGTGGGGCAGGCCGAGCTTGGTCGCCGTGGTGCGGATGCGGTTGCCGGTCAGCTCGCTCAAGACGATTCCTTCGTCGCTCGGTTACTGGTGAAAGGGCGGGTCCCGGTCAGCTCGTCATAGACCGACAACGGTCGGCGGCCGACCTCGACGCGGGTCGCCGCAGCCCGGTTGAGGAGGGCTTGCAGCGGTCCGGCCTCCTCGCCCAAGGGGTGATCGTGACGCGGCCGGGGCAAGGCATCGCCGGTGGTGGTCCGGCGTCCTTTGCCGGTGGGCAGGCCGTCCCAGTGCTGTTCTTCGACGACACGCACCCCGCGTCCGACGGCCCGTGGATGCATGGCCAGCAGCGTCTCGCCGCTGGAGTCGGAAATGGTGGAATGCAGCATGACCTGCGACTTCGTGGCCCTGATCTCCACCAGCTGACGCGGTCGGACCTTGCGGGCGGGGACCGAGTAGAGGTTCCCGCCGAAGGCGACAAGGCAGTCCTTGCCGACCGGCCGCAGATGACGTTCGGCTACCAGATACGGGGTCGGTGGCAACGGCTTGAGAGCCGCGTGGTCACGAACTGCCCGCTCACCGATGACCTGCTGGTGAGTCCGGTGCGTCTGGGTTCGCCGTTTCGGCACCCAGGCGGTGAACGCGGCGTCCATCTCCTCGATGCAGGAGAAGGCCCGGCCCGAGAGAACGTGGTCGCGGACAATCAGGACCTGGCGCTCGACGCGGCCCTTGCCCTGGGGCCGGTAGGCGGCCAGCACATCGATGTCGAAGTCGTAGTGGCCGGCGAACCCGACCGCCTCCGGATGCAGTGGAACGGCCTCACCCGGAGCCACGTGACGGCGCACGACCGTCTTGGTGCGGTCGTAGACGATCGTCATCGGGACCCCGTTGAAGTGCGCGAATGCCCGCCGATGGCAGTCGAAGAACGTCTGCAGGTCCAGGCTGGTGGTGAAGCAGCAGAACGGATCGCGCGAGTACGACAGCACCATGTGGAAGGAGTAGACCTTCGGGATGCCCATGTGGGCCAGAAGCTTGCCCTCATCGCCCCAGTCCACCTGAGCCTGAGCACCCGGGATCACCTCGAACCTGCGATGCATCCCCGCCAGCTCCCGCGGAGCGATCCCGAGTTCTTCCGCGATTCTCGGGCGGGCCTCCTGCACGTAGAGCTTGACCCGCTGGTAGTTCCCGGTGAACCCGTACTCCGTGGCCAGCCGCTCGTGAATCACCGCGGCCTTCATCAGGATCTCCGCCCGCAGCATCGCGTCGATCAGAGGAGCGACCTCGTCGATAACCCGCTTGCGCGGCTGACCGCTTGCCACCCGGCGCGGAGGCGCAGACGAGTCAGCAGACAGGTACTTGCTGACCGTCCGCCAGTTCAGCCCGGTCTCCTTGGCGACCTCCGACAGGCTCATCGCCCCGGACTCCACCAAACCGCGAAAACGCCGGAGCTCGAGCCAGCGCTGCGGGTCCAAGACCATGGCCCACCCCTCTCTGCGACCTTCGACAACAGGCAGCAGCGTGCCGGGGGCCGGCACTCAGCACATCAAGAACTCTGCACGTTCATCCGTACGCGGCTATGTGCGTTCACGTGTACGCCGACA
>NZ_JBEXXX010000101.1:0-2764 GCF_040630635.1 Streptomyces sp. NPDC005761
GTGGGTCCGTGGGCGGGTGGGTTGGCGGGGGTGCGCTCTACCCCAGCGCTCGCCGGGGGCGGGGCACGGGGTGCCGTGCCCCGCCGCTGTCACGGAAGACCGGGGGGTGGGGAGGCGCCTGCGGCCGGGGCCGGAGGCGGGTTCGCGGCGTGAGGAGGGGGTTCTCGGTGCCGCCGGATCACCGCCTGGTCACCGGGGCGGCGCCGCGCCGCGAGGGCGGTCTCCCGCCGCTACCGGTATGCCGCCGCCCGGCGGACGTCACTGAAGTCGATGGCCCGGTCGGCCTCGCGCAGCGTCTCCTCAGCCACCCGGCGCACCTCGGCCGGCACATCCCCGTGTTCTTCCACGAGTCCGGCGTAGATCGGTGCCTCGGAACTGTCTGTGAAACTCACGTCGCACTGCCTCAATCGGTTGTGTTTGCCATCGTTCGGCCGGAAACAGGGGCCGATTCTACGTGGTCCGCATGCGGCATCGCAGACGGCACCGCGTATTGGGCGGCCATGCGCCCGACCTGGTCTCTTGTCGTGATCCGAGGTCCTGGAGTCTGCTCCTTCCCTGCCCTCGCGGGGGGAAAACGGTTGACCTCAAGTCCGCTTGAGCTCATAGCGTTCTCTCTGCGCCCCGGTCCGTGTCCGGCCACCGGAGCCGCGCACCCCTATCTCGCACCCCGGAGGCACCGCATGAGTATGGAAGTCACCGCTTGGTCATCGCTGCACAGCGCGATGAACGCCCAACAGGACCGCAGACCGTTCTCCCGCGCCACCGTCCGGCGGATCGCCTCCTTCGCCCGGCCGCGCCGCCGGGAGCTCTACAGGTTCCTCCTGCTGAGCGTCGTCACGGCTCTGCTGGCCGTGGCCACGCCGGTGCTGGCCGGCCGGGTGGTGGACGCGATCGTCCAGGGCAAGGAGAACGGCACCGTCACCCGCCTCGCGCTGCTGATCGCCGTGATCGCCGTGGCGGAGGCGGGGCTCGGCCTGCTGACCCGCCTGCTGTCGGCGACGCTCGGCGAGGGCCTGATCCTGGACCTTCGTACGGCTGTCTTCGACCACGTACAGCGGATGCCGGTCGCCTTCTTCACCCGGACCCGGACCGGCGCCCTGGTGAGCCGGCTCAACAACGACGTGATCGGGGCACAGCGGGCGTTCAGCAACACTCTGTCCGGGGTGGTCTCCAATCTGGTGACCCTCCTGCTCACGCTCACGGTGATGCTGACCATCTCCTGGCAGATCACCTTGCTCGCGCTCGTCCTGCTGCCGGTGTTCGTCGTGCCCGCCCGCCGGATGGGGTCGCGCATGGCACGGATGCAGCGCGAGGCGGCCGCGCACAACGCGGCCATGGGAACGCAGATGACCGAGCGGTTCTCGGCCCCCGGCGCCACCCTCGTGAAGCTGTTCGGCCGGCCCGCCGACGAGTCCGCCGAGTTCGCCGCCCGTGCGAGCCGGGTCCGTGACATCGGAATCCGTACGGCCATGGCGCAGTCCACGTTCATCACGGCGCTCACGCTGGTCTCCGCGCTCGCGCTGGCGCTGGTCTACGGGCTGGGCGGCTACTACGCGCTGCGCGGCAGCCTGGAACCGGGCGCCGTCGTGGCCCTGGCCCTGCTGCTGACCCGGCTGTACGCCCCTCTGACCGCCCTGGCCGGCGCCCGGGTCGAGGTGATGAGCGCACTGGTGAGCTTCGAGCGCGTCTTCGAGATCCTCGACCTGAAGCCTCTGATCGCCGAGAAGCCGGATGCGCGCAAGGTGCCGGAGGGTCCGGTGTCCGTGGAGTTCGACGGGGTCTGCTTCGGGTATCCCTCGGCCGACAAGGTCTCGCTCGCCTCGCTCGAAGAGGTCGCGACGCTCGACTCCCGCGGTGGCACGGAGGTCCTGCACGAGGTCTCCTTCCGTGCCGAGCCCGGCCGGATGGTCGCCCTGGTCGGCTCGTCCGGCGCCGGGAAGTCGACGATCGCGCAGTTGCTGCCCCGGCTGTACGACGCCGATTCGGGTGCCGTACGACTGGCCGGGATCGACGTGCGTGATCTGACCGCCGAGTCGATCCGCGAGACGCTCGGAATGGTCACGCAGGACGGGCACCTCTTCCACGAGTCGGTCCGGGCCAATCTGACCCTGGCCAGGCCCGGGGCGACCGAGGACGAGATCTGGGACGCACTGCGGCGCTCCAGGCTCGACGGCCTCGTGGCCTCGCTGCCCGACGGGCTCGACACGGTGGTGGGCGAACGCGGATACCGGCTCTCCGGCGGTGAGCGTCAGCGGCTGACGATCGCCCGGCTGCTGCTGGCCCGCCAGCGGGTGGTCATCCTCGACGAGGCGACCGCGCACCTCGACTCCACGTCGGAGGCAGCGGTGCAGGAGGCTTTGGCCGAGGCACTGGAGGGGCGCACCGCGGTGGTCATCGCGCACCGGCTCTCGACCGTCCGGGCGGCCGATCTGATCCTCGTCGTCGAGGAGGGCCGGGTGGTCGAGCGCGGGACTCACACCGAGCTGCTGGCAGTGGGCGGGCGGTACGAGGAGCTGTACCGGACACAGTTCGCCCCGCCGGAGGCCGGGCAGGAGCAGGGGACGCCCGCGAAGTCCCTCTGAAGCGGGCACGGTCCGTACACCAGAGGAATGCCCCCGGTCCGTGCGAGCCGGGGGCATTCGGTGCGTGCGGTGGTGCGGAGCCGTATCCGGATGCTCCTATAGACGTCAAGCTGCAGGAGCAAGGTCGTTTTGGGTGACTTGTTCTGTTGGTGTGACGGTCAGAGCGCGGTAGACCTCGCGGG
>NZ_JBEXXX010000102.1:0-2759 GCF_040630635.1 Streptomyces sp. NPDC005761
ACCCCACGCTCCACCACCAGATGACGCGCGAACACCCGGCCCAACGTCCCCGTACCACCCGTCAACAACACCGTCCCCACAGAACCGAACTCCACCGCTGCCCCCGCACCACCGGACGGCACCACGCGCTGCAACCGGCCCACATGCGCACGGCCGTCACGCACCACCACCTGCGACTCACCCAGGGCAACCACTCGCGCCGCCTCGGCGAGTGTGCCCAGCTCACCGTCCAGCAAGACGATCCGTCCCGGGTTCTCCGACTGTGCCGAGCGCACCAGACCCCACACCGCAGCACCCGCCACGTCCGCCGGCCCCTCACCCGGCAACCCGACAGCGCCCGCTGTCCGCACCACCAGCCGGGCATCAGCAAACCGCTCATCAGCCAGCCACTCCTGCACCACCCCCAACACCTCACACACCGCACCCCGCACACCATCCGCAGAGCCGATTCCCACCCCACCAGCACGCACCGACTCGAACACCACCACATCCGGCACGTCGCCCGCCGCATCCACAGCATCAGCCCAACGCCCCACCGCCAGCTCAGCGTCCGGCAGTGCGACCTCCGGCCACTCCACCCCGAACAGCGAACCCCACGCGCCGGACTCGGCCGCCGCGCGCCTCTCCCCTTCCACCGAACGCAGCACGAGCGAGCCCACCGACGCCACGACCCCGCCACCGGCATCGGCCAGCACCACCGACACCCGGCCCTCACCCACCACCGACACACGGACCCGCACCACCGACGCACCCACCGCACCCAACGACACACCCGACCACGCGAACGGCAACGCCGCACCCTCACCCACCGCACCCGACAACGCCACCCCATGCAACGCCGCATCGAACAGTGCAGGGTGCAAGGCGTAGGTGCCGGGCTCGATCCCTTCGGGGAGCCCCACCTCGGCGAAGACGTGCTCGTCGGTCCGCCACGCCGCGCTCAGGCCGCGGAAGGCAGGTCCGTAACGCAGACCCTCCTCGGCCATGCCGTCGTAGAACCCGTCCAGATCAACCGGCTCCGCACCGGCCGGCGGCCACTGCCCGTCGACCCAGGCCACGTCGGCGGCTCCGGGTGCTTCAGCTGTGGCGACGAGCGAACCAGTTGCATGGCGCACCCATGGCAGACCCGCCGTCTCGCCCCGCGAGTACACGGTGACCGTTCGCCGGCCGGTGTCGTCGGAGGAGCCGACGACGACCTGAAGGGCGACGCCCCCATGCTCCGGAAGCACGAGCGGCGACTCAAGCGTCAGCTCTTCGAGCCCGGCGTACCCGACTTCGTCCGCTGCCCGCAGTGCCAGCTCCACGAAACCCGTGCCGGGGAAAAGAGCTGCGTCACCGACCGCGTGATCGGCCAGCCAGAGCTGGGCCCCGGTGGACAGTCGGCCTGTCAGGATCACGCTGTCGGCGTCCGGCGAGGTGACGACCGCGCTCAGCAGGGGGTGCCCGGCCGGCTCCTGCCCGATCGATTCGAGGTCGGCGCCGTGTTGCTCGCCGACGATCCAGTAGTTCTGGTGCTGGAAGGCGTACGTCGGCAGATCGACGCGGCGGGCACCCGAACCCTCGAAGAAGCCGGCCCAGTCGACCGAGGTGCCAGTGACGTGCAGCTGCCCAAGCGCCATCACGGCCGACGCCACCTCGGGGCGCCCCTTGCGCACCAACGGAACGAAGACCGCCGACTCCGACTCCACCGACTGCTGCGCCATCCCACTCAGCACACCATCCGGACCCACCTCGACGAACGACGTCACCCCACGCGAAGCAACAAACGACACCGCATCCGCGAACCGCACCGCCTCACGCACATGCCGCACCCAATACCCGGCCGAACCCCACCCCTGCGCCAGATCCCCCGACACACCCGACACCACAGGAACCGACGGGGCACCGAACGACAGCCCGGCCACCGCCGCCCCGAACTCCGCCAACATCGGCTCCATCAACGGCGAGTGGAACGCATGCGACACCCGCAACGCACTCGTCCTGCGACCCTGACCGGCGAACTTCCCCACCAGATCAGCAACCGCCCCCTCCGCACCCGACACCACCACAGACCGCGGCCCGTTGACCGCAGCGATCCCCACCTCACCATTCAGCAACGGAAGAACCTCAGCCTCCGTCGCCTCCACCGCCACCATCGACCCACCAGCCGGCAACGCCTGCATCAACCGGCCACGAGCCACCACCAACTCAGCCGCATCACTCAGGGACAGCGCACCGGACACATGCGCGGCCGCGATCTCACCCACCGAATGACCCACCAGGAAGTCCGCACGCACCCCCCACGACTCCACCAACCGGAACAGGGACGTCTCCACCGCGAACAGGCCCGCCTGGGCGAACATCGTCCCGTTCAACAGACCGGTGTCCTCACCCCACACCACCTCACGCAACGACCGACCCAACCGGCCATCCAGCTCCCCCACCACCGCATCAAAGGCCGCCGCGAACACCGGATACGCCTCATACAGCTCCCGGCCCATCCCCAACCGCTGCGCACCCTGCCCCGTGAACAAGAACGCCACCTTGCCCACCGGCTGCACCGAACCCCGCACCACCGAAGCCGCAACCCCACCCTCGGCCAGCACGGTCAGGCCCCGCACCAACTCCTCACGGTCACCGACCGCAACCACCGCACGATGCTCCAACACCGCCCGCGACACCACCGACGAAAAACCCACATCCAGCACAGCGACAGACTCGCCCAGCTGCTCCAGCAGCTTCCCGGCCTGAGCCGACAGACCCGCCTCGCTCCGCGCCGA
>NZ_JBEXXX010000103.1:0-2404 GCF_040630635.1 Streptomyces sp. NPDC005761
GGCACATCCACATGCAACGTCCTCGGCAACACACCATGCCGAATCGCCTGCACCGCCTTGATCACCCCACCCACACCCGCCGCAGCCTGCGCATGCCCAAGGTTCGACTTCAACGAACCCAGCCACAACGGATCACCCTCCGCACGACCCTGCCCATACGTCGCCAACAACGCCTGCGCCTCGATCGGATCACCCAACCGAGTACCCGTCCCATGCGCCTCCACCAGATCCACCTGATCCGACGAAATCTGCGCATCAGCCAACGCCGCACGAATCACCCGCTGCTGCGACGGACCGTTCGGAGCCGTCAGCCCATTGCTCGCACCGTCCTGATTCACCGCACTACCCCGCAGCACAGCCAAAACCGGATGTCCGTTTCTGCGAGCGTCGGAGAGCTTCTCCAGGAGCAGGACGCCGGCCCCCTCGGACCAGCTGGTGCCGTCGGTGGACCCCGCGAACGACTTGCATCGGCCGTCCCTGGACAGGCCGCGCTGTCGGCTGAACTCGACGAAGACCTCAGGCGTCGACATGACCGCCACGCCGCCCGCGAGTGCCATCGAGCACTCGCCCGAACGGAGTGCCTGTGCTGCCAGGTGCAACGCCACCAGCGATGACGAGCAGGCGGTGTCCAGCGTCATCGACGGCCCCTCGAAACCGAAGACGTACGAGACGCGGCCTGATGCGATGGAACCCGTAGCGCTGTTGTGGGCGTAGTCGTGGTACATCATTCCGGCGAATACGCCGGTTTTGCTGCCCTTCAATGTGGCGGGGTCGATTCCGGCTCGCTCGAACACCTCCCATGAGCATTCCAGCAGCAGCCGCTGCTGCGGGTCCATGATCAGGGCCTCGTTCGGACTGATACCGAAGGGAACCGGGTCGAACGTGTCCGCGGAATGAAGGAATCCGCCCTTGTTGACATAGCTGGTGTTCGGCCGGTCGCCGTCCGGATCGTAGAGGGAGCCGACGTCCCAGCCGCGGTTCTCCGGAAACTCGGATATCGCGTCCACGCCGTCGTTCACCAGTTGCCACAGGGCTTCCGGCGATTCGACACCGCCCGGAAAGCGGCAGCTCATGGCGACGATGGCGATGGGTTCGTGAGCCGCGGACGACAGTTTCCTGTTGTGGGCCCGCAGACGGTCGTTCTCCTTGAGCGACGCCCGCAGCGCGGCGACCAGCTTCTCGTCAGAATTACTCATCGGGGCTCTCACATTCCCTGGGTCGCGTCGTCAAGGCCGGCACCGTCGAGTGCCATGTTGATCAGGCTCTCGGCATCCATCGAGTCGATGGATTCGGGCGAGATATCGTCCGTGCCCTCGGACGGATTCATCGGCTCGTCGTGGGCACCGGCGAGTTCGAAGAGGACTTCCATCAGTCCCGCGTCCCTGAGCCGACTCAGGGGAATTCCCTGCAGAATGCGTCGGACTCGCTCCTCCCCGACGGCCTCGTCATCCGTCGGGGAGTCGGGACGCAGTTCCTCCGCCAGGTACTGGGCGAGTGCGCGGGAGTTCGGGTAGTCGAAGACCAGCGTCGCCGATGGACGCAGCCCCGTGGCCTGAGCCAGACCGTTACGGAACTCCACCGCGGCCAGCGAGTCGAATCCGAGCTCCTTGAACGCCCGGTCCGGTTCGATGGCCGAGGAACCGGCGTACCCGAGAATGGCGGCGGCATGGGCGCGTACGAGGTCGAGCACCTGGTCGGCGCGCTCTTCGTCGGTCAGGGCAGCCATCCGTCGCCGGAACGCCGCCGCACCGGACGTCGTCGCGCCGGTGCCTCGGTGGCCGCTGGGCCGTACCAGCCCTCGGAACAGGTCGGGCAGATCATCCGGCTCCGGCGCTCCCGTCCCGCTGAGGTCGACCCGCATGGTGACGAGTGCTGCCCCGCCTGCGCTCTCGGCCGCGTCGAAGAGGGCGGTCCCCTCGGCAGCCGACAAGGGATCGATGCCGGTCCGGCGCATGCGCTGTGAGTCGGTGCTCTGCAAGCTGTCCGACATGCCCCCGTCCGCCCAGGGGCCCCAGGCGAGGGACTGGGCGGGGAGCCCTTCGGCTCTGCGGTACGTGGCCAGCGCGTCCAGGAACGAGTTCGCCGCGGCGTAACTGCCCTGGCCCGGGTTCCCGATCACCCCGGCAGCCGACGAGAAGAGGACGAAGGCGGCGAGGTCCATGCCCTGCGTCAGCTCGTGCAGGTTCAACGCCGCATCCACCTTCGGACGCAGCACCGCCCCCACCCGCTCCGCAGTCAGCGAACCGATCACCCCGTCATCCAGCACACCCGCCAGATGCACCACCCCCACCAACGGCCGATCCACCGGCATCGCCCCCAACACCCCGGCCAACGACCCACGATCAGCCACATCACACGCCTCCACCACCACCTCCGCACCCCAACCCGCCAACTCCTCGACCAA
>NZ_JBEXXX010000104.1:0-1930 GCF_040630635.1 Streptomyces sp. NPDC005761
ACTTCAGTCATCAGCGGGGCATGGCGAAGGACGGCCGTTGCAAGTCCTTCGCCGCCGACGCGGACGGCACCGGCTGCTCGGAGGGCGTCGGCGTCGTGATGATCGAGCGCCTCTCGGACGCCCGGCGGAACGGCCACCCGATCCTCGCGGTGATCCGGGGGAGTGCCATCAACCAGGACGGGGCGTCGAGTGGGATGACCACACCCAACGGCCCCTCGCAGCAGCGCGTGATCCGCGCGGCGCTGGAGAACGCCGGCATCGCGGCCTCGGACGTGGATCTGGTGGAGGCGCACGGGACGGGGACGCGGCTGGGTGATCCGATCGAGGCGCAGGCGTTGCTGGCGACGTACGGGCAGGGCCGTCCGGACGGCGATCCGCTGTGGCTCGGCTCGCTGAAGTCGAACCTGGGCCACACACAGGCTGCCGCCGGTGTGGGCGGGGTGATCAAGGCGGTCCAGGCGATTCGGCACGGTGTGCTGCCGAAGTCCCTTCACTCCCAGACGCGTTCACCGCACGTCGACTGGGACGCCGGTGCGGTGGAGTTGTTGACGGAGTCGCGGGTGTGGCCGGTGCGGGATCGTCCGCGTCGGGTGGGTGTGTCGTCGTTCGGTCTGAGTGGGACGAATGCGCATGTGATCGTGGAGCAGGCTCCGGTGGTCGAGGTGCCGGAGATGACCGCCGTTGTTGAGGTGCCGGTGGTTCCGGTGGTGTTGTCGGCGCGGAGCGAGGCGGGTCTGTCCGCCCAGGCGGCCAAGTTGCTGGAGCGGGTAGGGGCTTCGACTTCGCTGTTGGATGTGGGCTTTTCGTCGGTGGTGTCGCGGGCGGTGCTGGAGCATCGTGCGGTGGTTGCGGTCGCTGACCGTGAGGAGTTGGTGCGGGGCCTGACCGCACTGGCCGAGGGTGAGCTGTCGCCTTCGGTGGTGCAGGGAAGTGCGCGGCCGGCAGGTGCCATGGCCTTCCTGTTCACGGGGCAGGGTGCGCAGCGGCTGGGGATGGGCCGGGAGCTGTATGAGGCGTATCCGGTGTTCGCGGCTGCCTTTGATGCGGTGGTGGCGGAGCTGGATGGCCGGTTGGGTCGGTCGTTGCGTGAGGTGGTGTGGGGCGAGGACGCCGACCTGCTGAACGGGACGATGTTCGCCCAGGCCGGGTTGTTCGCGGTGGAGACCGCATTGTTCCGGCTGCTGGAGTCCTGGGGGGTGCGTGCGGACTTCCTGGTGGGTCATTCGGTGGGTGAGATCGCGGCCGCGCATGTGTCCGGCGCGCTGTCCCTGAGTGACGCGGCTGAGTTGGTGGTGGCTCGTGGCCGTTTGATGCAGGCGTTGCCGGCCGGTGGGTCGATGGTGGCTGTGGAGGCGACGGAGGCCGAGGTCCTGCCGTTGCTGAATGGTGAGGTGGGGATCGCTGCGGTCAACGGGCCGCGATCTGTCGTCGTGTCGGGTGCGGAAGCGGCGGTTGCTGATCTGGTGGGGAAGTTCGCCGGTCAGGGCCGTAGGACGAGCACGCTGCGGGTGTCGCACGCCTTCCACTCGCCGTTGATGGAGCCGATGTTGGCGGAGTTCGGGGCGGTGGTGGCCGGGTTGTCGTTCGGCGAGCCGTCGATACCTGTGGTGTCGGGTGTGTCCGGGGACCTGGCGCAGGGGTGGGGCTCGGCGGAGTACTGGGTGCGGCATGTGCGTGAGGCGGTGCGGTTCGCGGATGCGGTGTCGTTCGTTGCGTCGCGTGGGGTGACCTCGTTCGTCGAGGTGGGTCCGGATGGTGTGCTGTGTGGGATGGCGCAGCAGTCGGTGGAGTCGGAGTCGGCGGTCTTCGTCCCGTTGGTGCGTAAGGGGCGCCCGGAGGTGGCGTCGGCCGTGATGGCGTTGGGGCAGCTGCACGTCACTGGCACTTCGGTGGACTGGGCCGGTTTCTTCGAGGGTTCGGGTGCTCGCCG
>NZ_JBEXXX010000105.1:0-1918 GCF_040630635.1 Streptomyces sp. NPDC005761
ACGCCGACGTGTTGAACGGGACGATGTTCGCCCAGGCGGGCCTGTTCGCGGTGGAGACGTCCCTGTTCCGGTTGGTGGAGTCGTGGGGGGTGCGTCCGGACTTCCTGGTGGGTCATTCGGTGGGTGAGATCGCGGCCGCGCATGTGTCCGGCGCGCTGTCCCTGAGTGACGCGGCTGAGCTGGTGGTGGCTCGCGGCCGGTTGATGCAGGCGTTGCCGGCTGGTGGGTCGATGGTGGCGGTGGAGGCGACGGAGGCCGAGGTCCTGCCGTTGCTGAATGGTGAGGTGGGGATCGCGGCGGTCAACGGGCCGCGATCTGTCGTCGTGTCGGGTGCGGAGGCGGCGGTTGCAGATCTGGTCGCCACGTTCGAGGCGCAGGGCCGCAGGACGAGCACGCTGCGGGTGTCGCACGCCTTCCACTCGCCGTTGATGGAGCCGATGTTGGCGGAGTTCGGGGCGGTGGTGGCCGGGTTGTCGTTCGGCGAGGCGTCGATACCTGTGGTGTCGGGTGTGTCCGGGGACCTGGCGCAGGGGTGGGGCTCGGCTGAGTACTGGGTGCGGCATGTGCGTGAGGCGGTGCGGTTCGCGGATGCGGTGTCGTTCGTTGCGTCGCGTGGGGTGACGTCGTTCGTCGAGGTGGGTCCGGATGGTGTGCTGAGCGGGATGGCGCAGCAGTCCGTGGACACGGAGGCCGCGGTCTTCGTTCCGCTGGTGCGCAAGGGGCGCCCCGAGGTGGCGTCGGCCGTGATGGCGTTGGGACAGCTGCACGTCACTGGCACTTCGGTGGACTGGGCCGGCTTCTTCGAGGGTTCGGGTGCTCGCCGCGTCGATCTGCCGACGTATGCCTTCCAGCGCGAGCGGTACTGGATGGAAGCGGAAATCGGTGGCAACGACCCCGGTTCCTTCGGCTTGGGTACTACCGGGCACCCGCTCCTCGGTGCGGCAGTCGCTCTGGCGGAGGCCGACGAGGTGGTGCTCACCGGAAGGCTCTCCGTCGCGAACCAGACCTGGATCGCTGATCACGGCGTATTGGGGAGCGTGCTCCTGCCTGGCACAGCCTTCGTCGAGCTCGCCGTCAGAGCAGGTGACGAGGTCGGTTGCGACCTTCTGGAGGAGCTGACGCTCCAAGCGCCGCTCGTGCTGCCCGAACAGGGTGGCGTCGCGATTCAGGTGGCGATCGGCGCAGCAGATCAGGCGGGCCGGCGTTCGGTCGGCGTGTACTCACGAGCTGACGGTGCTGATCACGGCCCTTGGACCCGCCATGCCGAAGGCATCCTCGCCTTGGGAGCCAAAACCCCGGTTACGGACCTGGCCGCGTGGCCACCGAAGGGCGCTACGGCGATCAGCGTGGAGGGGGCCTACGAGCTCCTTTCGCAACGCGGCTACGGCTATGGGCCGGTGTTCCAGGGCCTCAAGGCTGCCTGGGCATCGGGGGAGGAGCTGTACGCGGAGGTTGCCCTGCCCGACTCGGCGCACGACGACGCCCAGCGCTTCGGCCTGCACCCCGCCCTGCTCGATGCCGCCATGCACGTGGCGCTCATGGATGACGGTTCACGGACCGACGAATCGACCGTCCTTCCGTTTGCCTGGACCGACGTCGCTCTTCACGCGGCAGGGGCATCGGCTCTCCGCGTCCGGATCGCACCGGCCGGCCAGGACAGTGTGTCGGTCCTGGTGGCCGACGGGTCCGGGAACCCCGTGCTCAGCGTGGGCGCGCTGGTCTCTCGTCCGGTGTCGGTGGAGCAGTTGGCTGCTGGTTCGGGTGTGGGTGGTGGGTTGCATGAGGTGGTGTGGCGGCCGTTGGTGGCTGCTGAGGGTGCTGTGGGTGTTGTGGGTGTTGGTGAGTGTGCGGTGTTCGAGGTGCCGGTGTCGGTGGGTGTGGATCCGGTGGTGGGTGTGCGGTCGGTGTTGGGTGGGGT
>NZ_JBEXXX010000106.1:0-1718 GCF_040630635.1 Streptomyces sp. NPDC005761
CTGTGGGCGGGTGCGGGGATGGGGCAGTGGCTGGGTGAGGCGGATCTGGAGCGGATGAGGCGTCAGGGGTTGCCGGCGTTGGAGCCGGAGCAGGGACTGGCGCTGTTCGACGCGGGTCTGGCGTCCGGACGGGCCGCTCTGGTCCCGTTGCCGGTCGACGCCACCGCGCTCCGCGCCCGTACCGACACCATCCCCGCGCTCCTCCGCGACCTCGTCCCCACCACCAGACGACCCGCTGCACGCGCGGTGGCCGGGGCCGGGGACGGGCAGGAACTGCTGCGCAGCCTGGCAGGACTCGATGCCGACGAGCGCGCCCGCACGCTGCTGGAGATGGTCCGAGGCCGCGTGGCCAAGGTGCTGGGCCACGCATCGGCCCAGGCCATCGAGGCGGACCGGCCGTTCCAGGAGCTCGGCTTCGATTCGCTCAGCGCTGTGGAGCTCCGCAACGAACTGAACCTGATCACCGCCCTCCGGCTTCCCGCAACGCTGGTCTTCGACTACCCGACCTCCCGCGCTGTGGCGGGTTACATCGACGGTGAGCTCGATGGAAGCGGGGCGCGGGAGGTGGTGCAGCCTGGCGGCAGCCCTGCCGTGCGTGACCTGGACGACGAGCCGATCGTCATCGTGGGCATGGCGTGCCGCTATCCGGGCGGCGTGAGCTCCCCCGAGGACCTGTGGGATCTGGTCGCCGAGGGCCGTGACGCGGTTTCCGGGTTCCCGCTGGATCGGGGCTGGGACATCGAGGGCGTGTACGACCCCGAGCCCGGAGTGCCGGGCAAGACCTATGCGAACGAGGGCGGATTCCTCTACGAGGCCGGCGACTTCGACCCGACGTTCTTCGGTATCAGTCCGAACGAGGCTCTGATCATGGACCCGCAACAGCGGTTGCTGCTGGAGGCGTCGTGGGAGGTCTTCGAACGGGCGGCCATCGATCCCCGGTCCTTGAAGGGAACCAGGACGGGAGTCTTCGCCGGCCTGATGTACCACGACTACGGCCAGGGAACGGAGGCCGCCGCGACCACGGGAGGCAGCCTGGTGTCAGGTCGCATCTCCTACACGCTGGGACTCGAAGGGCCTTCTCTGACGGTCGATACGGCGTGCTCGTCGTCGCTGGTGGCGTTGCACCTGGCGGCCCAGGCGCTGCGTTCCGGCGAATGCTCGATGGCGCTGGCGGGTGGTGTGGCGGTGATGTCCACGCCGGACATGTTCGTGGAGTTCAGTCGTCAGCGTGGGCTGGCGAAGGACGGTCGGTGCAAGTCGTTCGCGGGTGCTGCGGACGGGGCCGCGTGGTCGGAGGGCGTAGGGGTCCTGCTCGTCGAGCGGCTGTCGGATGCCCGGCGGCTGGGCCACGAGGTCCTGGCCGTGGTGCGGGGCAGTGCGGTGAATCAGGACGGTGCGAGCAATGGGATGACGGCTCCGAACGGTCCGTCGCAGCAGCGGGTGATCCGGGCAGCGCTGGAGAACGCCGGCCTCTCGTACTCCGATGTGGATCTGGTGGAGGCGCATGGGACGGGGACTCGGTTGGGTGATCCGATCGAGGCGCAGGCGTTGTTGGCGACGTACGGGCAGGGGCGTGCGGAAGGTGATCCGTTGTGGCTGGGTTCGTTGAAGTCGAACTTGGGTCATGCGCAGGCTGCGGCGGGTGTGGGTGGGGTGATCAAGGCGGTGCAGGCGATTCGGCATGGTGTGTTGCCGAGGACGTTGCATGTGGATGTGCC
>NZ_JBEXXX010000107.1:0-1700 GCF_040630635.1 Streptomyces sp. NPDC005761
CGGGTGGGGGCGGTGCTGCGTCCGAAGGTGGATGCGGCGTTGAACCTGCACGAGCTGACGCAGGGCATGGACCTCGCCGCCTTCGTCCTCTTCTCCTCCGTGGCCGGCACCTTCGGCAACGCGGGCCAGGGGAACTACGCCGCGGCGAACTCGTTCCTGGACGCGCTGGCCACGTACCGCAGAGCCGAAGGGCTCCCCGCCCACTCCCTCGCCTGGGGCTTCTGGGACGAGGCCAGCGGGATGACCGGCAAGCTGTCCGGGGCCGAACGCTCCCGCATCGCGTCCGTCGGTGGCGTCTTCCCGATCTCCTCGGAAGGAGGCGTGGCCCTCTTCGACGCCGCACTGCGGATCGACCGGCCGGTCGTGGTCCCGGTGCAGCTCGACCTCGCCGCCGTACGGGCCCAGGGCGCCGGCAGCCGGGAGCTGTTCCGCACCCTGGTCCCGGTCGTCACACGGCGCAGGGCGGCAGGCCACATCGAGGCGAACGGCCTTCAGCAGCGGCTCGCTCGCCTCGCCGAGCCCGAGCGCGAAGGGGCCATGCTGGAGGTTGTCCTCGTACAGGTCGCCTCCGCCCTCGGCTACAGCTCGCTCCAGGCCATCGAGCCGGAGAAGGCGTTCAAGGACCTCGGCTTCGACTCCCTGCGGGCAGTGGAATTCCGTAACGCACTGGCCGAAGCCACCGCGCTCCGTCTCCCCGCGACCGTGGTCTTCGACTACCCCACCCCCATGGCCCTGGCCCGCCACCTGCTGGGCGAGGTGTCCGGCGCCGGCTCCCCCGCGACGACGGCCCTCACCACCGCGCGCCCGAACCCGGGCGCCCACGCCGACGACCCGATCGCGATCGTGGGCATGGCGTGCCGCTACCCGGGCAACGTCGGTTCACCCGAAGACCTCTGGCAGGCCGTCATCGAGGGCGCCGACCTCATCTCCGACTTCCCGACCGACCGGGGCTGGGATCTGCGGAAGATCTACGATCCCGAAGGCATACGGCCCGACACCAGTTACGTCGCCCGCGGCGGGTTCCTCGACGACGCCCCCGGATTCGACCCGGCGTTCTTCGGCATCAGCCCGAACGAGGCACTGATCATGGACCCGCAGCAGAGGCTGCTGCTGGAGACGTCCTGGGAGGCGTTCGAACGGGCCGGCATCGATCCGCTCTCCCTCAAGGAGAGCCGGACCGGCGTCTTCGCCGGGATGATGTACCACGACTACGCCCACAACGCGAGCACGGGCGGCATCGCCTCCGGCCGGATCTCCTACGTACTCGGCCTCGAAGGCCCCTCGATGACGGTGGACACCGCGTGCTCGTCCTCGCTGGTCAGCCTGCACCTTGCCATCCAGGCGCTGCGCTCCGGGGAGTGCTCCCTCGCGCTGGCGGGCGGCGTGGCCGTCATGTCGGAGCCCGAGGTCTTCGTGGAGTTCAGTCGTCAGCGCGGGCTGGCGAAGGACGGTCGGTGCAAGTCGTTCGCGGGTGCTGCGGACGGGGCTGCGTGGTCGGAGGGTGTGGGTGTCCTCTTGGTCGAGCGGCTGTCGGACGCGCGGCGGCTGGGGCATGAGGTCCTGGCCGTGGTGCGGGGTAGTGCGGTGAATCAGGACGGTGCGAGTAATGGGCTGACGGCTCCGAACGGTCCGTCGCAGCAGCGGGTGATTCGTGCGGCGTTGGCTGATGCGCAGATTTCGTCGGATCAGGTGGATCTGGT
>NZ_JBEXXX010000108.1:0-1624 GCF_040630635.1 Streptomyces sp. NPDC005761
GCAGAAGTGGACCCCAGGCGCTGACGGGACGCTGCGCAATCCGCAGTCCGGCAAGTGCCTCGACGCGGAGGGCGTCTCCTCGGCCGACCGCACCAAGCTGCATCTGTGGACCTGCGGCACCGGAGCCAACCAGAAGTGGATCCTGCCATGAACCGACGACCGAACCGCCCCTTCGGACGCCTCGTCTGCTGGGCCGCCTGCGGCCTGCTCGGCATCGCTGCCCTGCCGGCGGCGGCCGCGACCGCCGCCCCCGAGCCCGCCGTACTCGAACGCCCGGCACCCACCGCGGTGAAGGCCGCCGCCGCGGACCCCGCGTACGACGTGCTGGTCTTCTCCAGGACCGCGGGATTCCGCCACTCCTCCATCGACGAAGGCATCACCGCCCTGCGTGAGCTGGGCGCGGCCGGCAACTTCACCGTCACAGCGACCGAGGACGCCACAGCCTTCACCCCGTCGAACCTTGCCGGGTACGAGGCCGTCGTCTTCCTCTCCACCACGGGCGATGTCCTCGACGCCACTCAGCAGGCCGCCTTCGAGGGGTACATGGCCGCCGGCGGCGGTTATGTCGGCGTCCACGCGGCGGCCGACACCGAGTACGACTGGAGCTGGTACGCGGGCCTGGCCGGCGCCCTCTTCCAGTCGCACCCGGCCATCCAGCCCGCCAAGGTCAAGGTGGAGGACCGCGCCCACGACGCCACCGCCCACCTCGGCCCCACCTGGCAGCGGACCGACGAGTGGTACAACTACCGCACGAACCCGCGCACTTCCGCCCACGTGCTCGCCTCGCTCGACGAGTCCAGCTACAGCGGCGGGAGCATGGGCGGCGACCACCCCATCGCCTGGTGCAAGGACTACGCCGGCGGGCGCGCCTTCTACACCGGCGGCGGCCACACCGAGGAGTCGTACAGTGACCCGGCCTTCCGCCGTCATCTGCTCGGAGGCATCCGCTGGGCGGCCGAGCTGACCGAGGCCGACTGCCGTCCGGAGACCGGCTACACCACGCTCTACGGCAATTCGGGCACCACCGGCTGGAAACAGGCCGGCCCGGGCTCCTTCGCGGAGTCCGACGCCACCCTGACCTCGCGCGGCGGCCTCGGTCTCCTCTGGTACCAGGGCAAGGAGTACACCTCGTACTCCTTGAAACTCGACTGGCGGCAGGCCGGTGACGACAACTCCGGTGTCTTCGTGGGCTTCCCCGCCTCCGACGACCCCTGGTCCGCCGTGGACAGCGGCTACGAGATCCAGATCGACGCGACCGACACACCCGACCGCACCACGGGCTCCGTCTACGGCTTCAAGTCCGCCGACCTCGCCGCCCGTGATGCGGCCCTGAACCCGCCGGGGGAGTGGAACACCTACGAGATCCGGGTCGAGGGCGAGCGCCTCCAGGTCTTCCTCAACGGCCGCCGCGTCAACGACTTCACCAACACCGACCCCGTGCGCAGCCTCCGGCAGGGCCATATCGGCCTGCAGAACCACGGCGACGGCGACGACGTGTCCTTCCGGAACGTCCGGATCAAGGAACTCGGCGGCACCTCCGGTCCTCGTGAGGGTGTGATCACGGGTATCGGTGGCAAGTGCGTGGATGTGGACGGGGCCGCGTCGGCGGACGGGACGCAGATCC
>NZ_JBEXXX010000109.1:0-1334 GCF_040630635.1 Streptomyces sp. NPDC005761
GACAGTGATGATGTGAGTGGTGGTTCTGCTGATGCGTCTGACTCGCCGACTGACTGACGTCTTCGACTGTCTTGTTTGGGATTTGTCGGTGCGTCAGCGGGGCCACCACGCACGCGGCCGGACGGGCGCTTGTGACTTCATAGGAGCTTGTCGCAGAAGCCCCGTCACTGTCTTGTCCGCCCGCCCGACCGGCGCGTGCCGCCCTCGGCTCGGACTATCGGCAAGGACGGACATGACCAGCATGACGCATGACGGCGCCCAGATCACCGGCGGAGTCGACACCCACGGCCTCACCCACCACGCGGCGGTGATTGACTCCATCGGCCGGCACCTTGCGGACCAGGAGTTTCCTGCCACGATCCGCGGTTACCGGGATCTGCTGGACTGGATGCGCGGTCACGGCACACCCGCCGCGGTCGGGGTCGAGGGCACCGGCGCCTACGGAGCCGAACTGGCCCGGGTACTCACCGCCGCCGGGCTCGTGGTGATCGACGTGGACCGGCCCGACCGCAAGACCCGACGGATGAAGGGGAAGTCCGACCCGATCGACGCCTACGCCGCCGCGACGGCAGTGCTGTCGGGCCGGGCCACGGGCACACCCAAGAGCCGGGACGGTGTGGTCGAGGCCGTCCGCGTCCTGCGGACCGCCCGCCGCAGCGCGGTCAAAGCCCGCACTCAGGCCATGAATCAGATCCGCGGACTGCTGGTCTCCGCTCCTGCAATGCTGCGCGAGCAGGTCACCGGCCTGGACCGGGTCGCGTTGATACGCACCCTGGCCCGGCTACGACTGGGCAACGACCTGTCCCGCCCGCTGGCCGCGACCCGGGCGTCGCTACGGCGCCTGGCCCGCCGCCACCAGGCCATGGACGAGGAGATCGCCGAGCTGGACGCCGAGATCGGTCCGCTGATCCGGCAGGCTGCCCCCGCGCTGCTGGAGATGTTCGGCGTCGGCTCCGAGACCGCCGGCCAGCTCCTGGCCTCGGCCGGGGACAACCCCGAGCGGATGCGGTCCGAAGCCGCGTTCGCGCACTTGGCCGGAGTCGCACCGATCCCGGCATCCTCCGGCCGCACCCACCGTCACCGCCTCAACCGAGGCGGTGACCGGGCAGCGAACAACGCCCTGCACACCATCGTGCTGGTCCGCATGCGTTACGACGAACGCACCCGCGCCTACGTCGAACGCCGCACCAAAGAAGGACTGTCGAAGAAGGACATCATGCGCTGCCTCAAGCGATTCGTCGCCCGCGAGGTCTACCGCGCTCTGACCGTCACACCAACAGAACAAGTCACCCAAAACGACCTTGCTCCTGCAGCTTGACGTCTATAGGAGCATC
>NZ_JBEXXX010000110.1:0-1296 GCF_040630635.1 Streptomyces sp. NPDC005761
GTGGACCAGATGGTGGTTTCGGTGGGTCCGTAGACGTTGAGGACCGAGGCTGCGGCGGTGGTGAGTTGGGTGGCGAGGTCGGTGGGCAGGGCCTCACCGCCTACCAGGACCCGGACATTGCGCAGCGACTCGCCTGCGTCGGCCACCACCGCACGCCAGAGGCTGGGGGTCGCCTGCATCACCGAAATGCCCTGCCCGGCAACCGCGGCCCGCAGACCGGCCGGGTCGAGGACGAGGTCCCGGCTCGCCAGGACCACGGTGGAACCGGACACCAGGGGTGCGAAGAGCTCGAGTCCCGCGATGTCGAAGCCGACCGTGGTGACCGCCAACAGGCGGTCCTCCGGGGTGAACCCGACGCGCTCGGCCATGTCGAGCAGAAGGTTCGCCAGGTTGGCTCGGGAGACGACGACCCCCTTGGGCCGGCCCGTCGAACCGGAGGTGTAGATGACGTACGCCGCCGCACGGGGATCCGCCGAGACGCTCCGGGCGCGCTCACCGCCGAGCAGTGCGGGCAGTGTCTCCGTGTCCAGGGTGAGGACGGGCCGGGTCGTGCTCAGCATGTGGGCGACCCGGTCGGCCGGGTATCCCAGGTCGAGCGGCAGATAGGCGCCGCCGGTCTTGAGGACGGCGAGCAGCGCGACGACGAGGTCCACGGAGCGGGGCAGCGCCACGGCGACGAACTGCTCGGGTCCGACCCCTCGCTCGATCAGGGAGCCGGCGAGCCTGGCAGCACGCTCGTCCAGTTCCGCGTAGGTGACGGCGGTGTCCTCGAAGACGACCGCCACCGCGTCCGGAGTCGCTTCCGCCCTCGCCTCGAAGAGGGCGACCACGTCCGCGACGCCCGCGAACGACCGGGTGGTGGCGTTCCGCTCCTCGAGGAGCAGCCGGCGTGCGTCGGGGGCGAGGAGGGAAACCTGGCCGGCACGGATCTCGGGGTCGGCGATCACCGTGCTGAGCACGCGTACGAAGCGCTCGCACAGCACCTCGGCCGTACGTGCGTCGAAGAGATCCGCGCTGAACTCGAGTACCCCGCCGATGCCCGCCTCGGTGCCGTCCGGTCCGTGCTGTTCGCCCAGGTTGAAGGCGAGGTCGAAACGGGCCGCGTCGGAGCCCATGGTCCGGTCCGAAACGCTGACCCCCGGCCACTCCCCGAGCGACTTGGCCGCTTCCGCCTGATCCAGGTTGTGCAGGGAGAGCATGGTCTGGAAGAGGGGGTGGCGTGTGGTGGAGCGTTCGGGGTTGAGGATTTCGACGAGTCGTTCGAAGGGGACGTCTTGGTTGCTGTAGGCGGCGAGG
>NZ_JBEXXX010000111.1:0-1217 GCF_040630635.1 Streptomyces sp. NPDC005761
TCGGCGCGGAGCGAGGCGGGTCTGTCGGCTCAGGCCGGGAAGCTGCTGGAGCAGCTGGGCGAGTCTGCCGCTGTGCTGGATGTGGGTTTTTCGTCTGTGGTGTCGCGGGCGGTGCTGGAGCATCGTGCGGTGGTTGCGGTCGGTGACCGTGAGGAGTTGGTGCGGGGCCTGACCGTGCTGGCCGAGGGCGGGCAGTCGGCTTCGGTGGTGCGGGGCGCGGTGCGGCCGGCGGGCAAGGTCGCGTTCTTGTTCACGGGGCAGGGTGCGCAGCGGCTGGGGATGGGCCGGGAGCTGTATGAGGCCTATCCGGTGTTCGCGGCTGCATTTGATGCGGTGGTGGCGGAGCTGGATGGCCGGCTGGGTCGGTCGTTGCGTGAGGTGGTGTGGGGCGAGGACGCCGGTCTGCTGAACGGGACGATGTTCGCCCAGGCGGGCCTGTTCGCGGTGGAGACCGCGTTGTTCCGGCTGCTGGAGTCGTGGGGGGTGCGTCCGGACTACCTGGTGGGTCATTCGGTGGGTGAGATCGCGGCCGCGCATGTGGCGGGGGTGTTGTCTCTCGCGGATGCGGCTGAGTTGGTGGTGGCTCGTGGCCGGTTGATGCAGGCGTTGCCGGCTGGTGGGTCGATGGTGGCGGTGGAGGCGACGGAGGCCGAGGTCCTTCCGCTGCTGAACGACGGGGTAGCCGTGGCTGCCGTGAACGGACCGCGGTCCGTGGTGGTTTCGGGTGCGGAGGCGGCCGTGCGCGAGCTGGTCGCCACGTTCGAGGCGCAGGGCCGCAGGGCGAGCACGCTGCGGGTGTCGCACGCCTTCCACTCGCCGTTGATGGAGCCGATGCTTGCCGACTTCGGGGCGGTGGTGGCCGGGCTGTCGTTCGGTGCCCCGTCGATTCCTGTGGTGTCGAACGTGACGGGTGAGCTTTCGCAGGAGGTCGCGACGCCCTCGTACTGGGTGCGGCATGTAAGGGAGGCAGTGCGGTTCTCCGACGCGGTCCGCTTCCTGGAGGGCGAGGGAGTCACCTCGTTCGTCGAGGTGGGTCCGGATGGTGTGCTGAGTGGGATGGCGCAGCAGTCGGTGGAGTCGGAGTCGGCGGTCTTTGTTCCGTTGGTGCGCAAGGGGCGCCCCGAGGTGGCGTCGGCCGTGATGGCGTTGGGGCAGCTGCACGTCACTGGCACTTCGGTGGACTGGGCCGGTTTCTTCGAGGGTTCGGGTGCTCGCCG
>NZ_JBEXXX010000112.1:0-1074 GCF_040630635.1 Streptomyces sp. NPDC005761
CTGCTCGCGGAGCGGCTGGGTGTGCCGCAGGTGACGCTGCTGTCCGAGGTGAGCGTGCAGGACGGTGTCGTGCGGGGCCGCCGGGACGGCGACAGTGCCTCGGAGCAGCTGGAGGCGTCGTTGCCGGCGGTGGTGTCGGTGACCGACCAGTCCGGTGAGGCGCGTTACCCGTCGTTCAAGGGGATCATGGCGGCGAAGAAGAAGCCGGTCGAGTCGCTGGATCTGGATGATCTGGGGATCGACGCGGACGAGGTGGGTCTGGGCGGTGCGTGGACGGCGGTCGACTCCGCGGCCGCACGCCCGGCCCGTACCGCGGGCACGATCGTCAAGGACGAGGGCGAGGGCGGCAAGGCTCTGGCCGAGTTCCTGGCCGGCCAGAAGTTCATCTGATCCCCGGCTGTTCCCTCATCGCCCCCCGCCACCTCGCACACGCAGGAGATTGAAGTTCCATGGCTGAAGTTCTCGTCTTTGTCGATCACGTGGACGGTGCGGTCCGCAAGCCCACGCTGGAGCTGCTGACGCTGGCGCGCCGGATCGGCGAGCCCGTCGCCGTCGCCCTGGGCAGCGGCGCCGCGGACACCGCCGCCACGCTCGCCGAGCACGGCGCGGTCAAGGTCCTGACCGCCGATGCCTCCGAGTTCGCCGACTACCTCGTCGTTCCGAAGGTGGACGCGCTGCAGGCCGCCTACGACGCGGTGTCGCCGGCCGCCGTGCTGCTGCCCTCCTCCGCGGAGAACAAGGAGATCGCGGCCCGTCTCGCGGTCCGTATCGGCTCCGGCATCATCACTGACGCCGTCGACCTGGAAGCCGGCGACCAGGGCCCGGTTGCCACGCAGTCCGCGTTCGCCGCCTCGTACACCACCAAGTCCCGTGTCTCCAAGGGCGTCCCGGTCGTCACGGTCAAGCCGAACTCGGCCCCGGTCGAGCCGGCTCCGGCCGCCGGCGTCGTCGAGGCCCTCGCCGTTTCCTTCTCGGAGCAGGCCACGGGCACGAAGGTCGTCTCCCGTACGCCGCGTGAGTCGACGGGGCGCCCGGAGCTGACCGAGGCCGCGATCGTGGTGTCCGGCGGCCGTG